>JBMTOT010000027.1:0-20632 GCA_049442935.1 Ilumatobacteraceae bacterium
CGCGGCCAGTCGGTGGTGCTCGTTCAGCAAGCTCTCATCAATGCCGGCATCACCGTGAAGGGCGGCGCCGACGGAATCTTCGGCGTTGGAACTGCGGCCGCCATCTCCCGCTTTCAAGACAGCAAGGGGTTCTCCCGGACGGGCCGCCTCGATGTGCGCACCGCTCTGGCGCTCGGCCTCGTCGCGACTCCGCCGGTTCAGTTGGCCGCGTTCCCCATGCAGGGGCGCTGCTCCTACAGCGACACGTGGCACGCACCGAGGGGCGACCGCAAGCACCTCGGCGTCGACATCATCGGCGCAGAGGGACTGCTGATCTACGCCGTCGCCGACGGAGTGATCACCAAGACCTACACGGAGGGCCGCGACAAGCTCACCGGCAATGGCCTCCGCCTCACGACCGCAGACGGCACCTACTTCTTCTACGGACATCTTCAGCGCCTCGCGGACGGCATCACCGTCGGCACCCAGGTCAAGGCGGGACAGGTGCTCGGCGCGAACGGCAGGACGGGCAACACCAGCACACCCCACCTTCACTTCGAGGTGCACCCTCAGGGTGGCGCCGCAGTCAACCCGACCGCGATTGTTGCGGCCGTCGATGGCTGCAACGTGACGGCTCCTCGTCCCTGATCGGCGCAGCCGCTCCGTTACTGGACGGCACAGCAGGCCAGGCTCAGGGTCGAACTTCGTAGAACGCGTTGACGCTGTGATCCACGTCCATGCGTCTGAAGGAGGCGAAACCAGCCGCACGGGCCATGTCCTCGGCGCGCGTCGCCGACAGACCGAGCGTGCCGAGTCCTTCCCCGTCGGGCTCTGACATGGCCGACGACATGCAGCTGAGGACACTGATTCCGTAGAGAAGAGACGCCATGGGGTTCTTCGTGACGTTCAACTCGAGAGTGTCGTGCGCCTTGATGTCGACGAGCAACCACACACCATCGTCTGACAAGGCCCGGCGAATCGTGCGCATCATCTCGCCCGGACGCGTCATGTCGTGGATGCAGTCGAACGTGCACACCAGATCGACGCTTCCGTCCGAGGGCAGCGCAGATTCACGGGGATCCGCGAACGAGACATTGGCCAGACCTTCCTGGCGCAGTCGTTCGTTCGCACGATCGAGCGCGTGGCGAGAGATGTCGTAGCCCATCACCGTGCTATTCGGAAACGTGCGACCGAGAAGAAGTGCAAGGCCTCCCGCACCGCAGCCGATGTCGGCAACCGTGATGCCGGCTTCCAGCCTCTCGCGGAGCCCTTCTATCTGGGGGATCACGACAGGAACCGTGAAGTTCTGGTTCCATGGCTCGAAACTGCGCTCGATACCTACGGCACCCTCGGGTCCGTGCGAGTCGTAGTCATGCCCGATGCCGGTGCGGAAACTTTCGGGCATGCGCGTGAGAGCGGCCATCGTCTGTGGCAGTCGGTGAAACATTCCCATGCCGTAGGACGGATGGTCGGGAGTGGCAAGAACCGCCACCGCCTCGGGCGTAAGTCGGAACACCGGTGCCTCCGCGCCGAGGTCGACACACGAGACGATGCGAGCGGCGACCTGGTTGTGCAGCCACTCACGCACCCAGCGCTCGTGAAGGCCGGCCCGTTCGGCGAGCGAACGCGACGTGTCTCCGTCTCCGTCCGCCATCGTCGCGTACAGGCCGAGCGTGTCGCCGAGATGGATCATCCCCGCCGTCACGGCGCCTTCCAACTTGCTGAAGACGGTGAAGGAGAAGAGTTTCAGCAGGTCTGGATCTGGAGCAGGTCGTTCGGCCACGGCCGAACCATAGTTCGGCGGCTCAGTCTTCTCCGCCGTGGAGAGTTCGAAGTGCATGCGGGAGGTGTTCTCCGTCCGCGAGGCGTGTGAGGCCGAAAGTGATCCCGTCTCCGAGCGTCACCGTGTCGACGACGCTCACAGTGGCGTGACCAATCACGAACCTCTCCCACTCCCACGGAGTCGGGGGCAGCCCGAGCATGTGGCAGATCGCCACGCTGTTGGTGCCGGCGTGTGCGACAAGTGCGATCCGATGTCCGGGCGTGAACTGCGGAGACGTGTGCCACACCGGGAGGTCCACCTGGCCGCGCGTGACTCCGCGCTCCTCCAGGAACAGGCTGCACCCTACGTTGATGCGCTCGACGAAGTCAGACACCTTCTCGCCACCGTCGACACCCGACCAACGCTCATGGGAAGACTTCTCACGTTCGGCGCGCCACGCGGCTTCGGCCCTCTCGGCCGGTGTTCCGTGCCACACCGGATTGCGAATTTCCTCCAGCCAGGGTTCGATGACCTCCGCGCGTCCGAGCGCTTTGAGCAGCGGAACCGCGGTCTGGCGCGTGCGCACGAGCGGCGACACGAGTATCTCGTCGAAGTGCTCACCAGAGAGACGTTCCGCAAGGAGTTCGGCTTGTCTGTGGCCGCGTTCGGTCAGCGGTGGATCGTCGACGTTGTAGCCGTCCTTCACCCACTCGGGTTCTGCGTGACGAATGAGGACGATCTGCATGCTCGCCCATTCTACGGTCGGCGTGCGTCACCCTTCCGGGACGGTGAAGTCGATGTTGCAGCGGTCGAACGCGCTTTGGAACTGCCGCAGGTACTGCGCGCTCGTCGACGCATCGCCTGTGGCGTCGTAGACCCCCGAGAGTGCGCGTCCGAGACAGATCGCGTCGGCATCGGAGAGAACCAACGAAAAGAGCTCGCCGACCGTGGTGCCGAGTGCCCGCGCCTCTGATTCCTCGTTGATCGTGTTGACCGGCGGATCGGTGGCGGTCGGAGACGGAATCGCCGGCATGGGAAGAGTGGGCACGACGTTCGTGTCGATCGGAATCAACGGAGGGAGTCCGCACCGGTCGATCAACTCCGATTCGATCAGGTTCGCCGCCGCGAGCATTTCGGTCGAACCGATTTCAGCCACGACCCGAGTGGTCTCCACGTCGTCGAGCGCCGAAGGCAGGTCCCACAGAACATCGTCCATCGCGTCGGCGAAACGCCGCAGCGCATCGTCGATCGTGTCGACGGCCTTCACGACGTCGGGGGACACATCGTCGAGTTCGGAGATCCGCTCGACCTGTCCGAGCACGTCGTACGTCTCCGGCTGCAGACCTGCCGATTGGTCACTGTCGAAATTCGCGAGTTGTTGGTCGAATCCCGCCACGTAACCCGCAACCGAGACAGCGGAATCACACAGCGACACAGATGCATCGCCACAACCTGCCGCCACGACGAGAACCGCTCCCATGCCGAGCGAACGAACGACCTGCCTCACGAGGATCACTCTTTCACCGATGACACATCAGTCGACGTCGCAGCAACCCACGACCGATGCAGCTCGGCATATTTCCCGCCCGAAGCGACCAGCACGGCATGGGGCCCCTGCTCCACGATGCGTCCATCTTCCATTAACACCACGACATCGGCGCGTGCCGCCGTGGACAGGCGGTGAGCAATGGCGATCGTCGTGCGACCTTCCGACAACTTCTCGAGTGCCCGCGAGAGTCGAACTTCTGTCAGGGCGTCGACCGACGAGGTGGCTTCGTCGAGGATCAAGACGTCGGGGTCCGACAGCGACGCCCTCCCGAGGGCCACCAACTGACGTTCACCCGCCGACAGCGAGTCGCCTCGCTCCCCGACCCTCGTGTCGATCCCCTGCGGAAGCGAATCGATCCAGTCCCCGAGCCCGAGTTCGCGGAATGCCCTGTCGCAGGACTCGCGAGCGGCACCAGGTGATGCGAAACGCAGATTCTCCAGTATCGAATCATCGAAAAGGAAAGGCTCCTGGGGAACCGCCACCACACGACGACGCAATTCGTCGTTGCCGACGCGCCGGATGTCGACGCCACCGACAACGACCTCTCCCGACACGGGGTCGGCGAACCGGGCGAGCAACCGACCGAGGGTTGACTTGCCAGACCCTGTGTGTCCCACGAGTGCAACGGTTGAACCTGCGGCCACCGTCAGCGAGACGGCTCGAAGCACCAGCGGTCCGGATGTCCCGTCGACCCTGTTTCGGTATGCGAAATCGACGTCGCGAACGTCGAGACTGAGACGACCGGGAGGCAACGGCAACGGATCGTCACTGGGCGGAGGACCAACCGGCGTGTCGAGGACTCCCACGACACGTCGCAAACTCGCGATTGCCGACTGTGTCTGGTCGAAGACTTCGGTGAACTCAGCGACCGGTTCGAGAAAGCGATATGTGAGAAAGACGAACCCGACCAGTGCGCCAGACGTAAGACCTGACTCAGGCCCGCGCCAGACACCGAGCGCCACCACCGCACACACGCTGAGAACGGCGAACACTTCTCCCATCGGGAACATGACGGCGCCATAGATCGACGCTCTCACGTGGGCGCGAGTTCGCCTGTTGGCGGCCGCCGCGATCTGCTCTGGATGCACCGACATTGCTCCGTAGGCATGAAGAGTTTCCTCGCCCGTCACCATTTCGCTCACGGCACCGAGCAATTCGGCGTTGATCTCGCGGGTCTTCTCGTAGGCCGACACCAACCGCTTCTGCACAACTCCGAGGAAGAACGCCAGAGGCGCGGCCACCACGAACACGACCGAGGCGAGCAACCAGTCGTAGGCAACCATCACCAGCGCCACCACGACGATCAATGTGCCATCGAGCAGGAAGATCAGGGCACCCCATCCGAAGAACTGCTGCAGGGTCTCGATGTCGCTCGTGACCCGACTGACGAGCGCACCACGCTTTTCCTCGGCATGGTCGGCGAGGCTCAGGCGATGGATGTGGCCGAACAACGCCACCCTGAGACCGTAGAGAGCCTTCTCAGAGCGCACCCCGAGCCTGACCACCGCGGCCCGCTGCGCCGCGCTCGCGACGAGAACGATCACCACGCCGACCGCGGCGAGGAAGGTCACTCGCCCCATGTCGACCCGGCCGCCACTGATGCCGCCGTCGATCGCCTGTTGAAGAATGACCGGCACCGCGACGCGGGCGCCCGCTCCCACGGCGGCGAGAGCGAACGACGTTGCAAATCCGGCGCGAAGAGCGGGCGCCACCTCGACGCTGCGCCCGATGAGTCCGAGAGCCCCGGCTCGTGTCTCTGGCTCGCTCATGACACGACACCCCTGGGCGTCGACACTGATGCCGTCGCCTCGCGAGAATTCTCGCGACGATCTGCGTCGAACGCCGCCGTCAGTTCTCGATAGTCGGGTGATGACTCGAGCAGTGCATGGTGTGGCCCATGCAGAATGCGGCCATCGGAGGCCATGAAGATGACCCGATCGGCAGTCGCGATCGTCGAGGGACGCGAGGCGACGGACACGACCGTTCGCACCAGCGACGTCGTGGCGAGATTCGCGAGCACACGAGCCTCTGTCGACGGGTCGAGCGCCGATGTGGTGTCATCGAGGAGCAGCACCGCACGTTGCGCGACGAGGGCCCGCACGAGAGCGAGACGCTGCCGTTGCCCACCGCTCAGGCTCACACCCCTCTCCCCCAGTTCGGTGTCGAGCCCCCGCTCGAGGTCGAGCAGGAATTCCGCATCAGCGACACGAATCGCCTCTGTCACCACCGAGTCCTCGACGTGAGCACCGAGACACACGTTGAATCGCACGGATCCCGAGAAGACGAAGGGTTCCTGAAACACAACTGCACATCCACCCTCGGCGACGGCCACGCTCCCCGACTCGAGCGGCACGAGACCCGCGACGGCCCCGAGAAGCGTCGACTTTCCGACTCCGGTGGAACCGACGATCGCCGTGTGTCCGCCGACCGGCAATGCCAACGTCACATTGTCGAGAACTCTCTGGCCGTCGTGGGACACGGTCACATTCGACAGTTCCACGGCGACTCCCTCGCGAGTTCGACCCACCCTCTGAGAGGGATCGGCCGTCACCGGTTCGTCGGAAATCTCGCGCACACGTGTCCATCCGGCCGACGAGTGCGGCAACTCGGAGAACACGTAGCCGATGAGACGCAACGGCACCACGAGAAGTGTGAAGAGATACATCGCCGATGCCAATTCTCCGACGTCCATGGCTCCCGATGACACGCGCCGTGCACCGAACCACAGCATCGCAAGGTTCGCCAGACTCGGAACGGCATCCAGCATCATCTCGAAACTCGCCCTCAGACGGACTGCCCGCATTCGCGCATCGCGCAGTCGTCCGGTGATGAGCGACAGCCTCTCAGTCTCTCGCTGCTCCGCTCCGAACGCCTTGACGACCGCAACACCTTCGAAACTTTCGAGCACCGCCTCTGACAACTTGCCCATTTCGGCCTGTGCCTCGTTGTAGTGCCGGTCGACGCGCCGCTGGTAGCCGAGATTCACCGCAAGCAGAAGGGGCAGCACGACGGCGGCGACAGTTCCGACCACGATGTCGGTGAGGAGCAGGCCGATCGCACTGATCACCAGCAGCAGCACCACGGAACTGCCGTACGGCAGAGGTGCGAGCACCGCGACAGCGGCCTCGACATCGACACCGGCCCGCGACACCAAGTCTCCGGCCGACCGCGTGCGGTGCCACACCGGCGGTTGCGCGGCGTATCTCGCCACCACCTCGTTTCCCAGCTTCTCGGCCACTCCCCACTCGGTCTTTCCTGCAAATACGCGCCTCACAACAACACCCGCCGCGCGCACGATGGCGATCGCGATCAGCAGCAGCGAACCTGCGAGAACAGTTCCGGCCGTCACCTTGCCGTCTTCGAAGCGCGGCACGATGACGTTGTTGATCATCCACCTCACGCCGAGCGAGGAGCCCGCCGTGAACACCGCAAACACCGCCGCCCCGGACACAGCGACCGCAAACGTGCCGGGCTGCCGGGACACGAGAGAGACCAGAAGTGCAAACGCCCGCGACAGACGGGACTTTTCCGAAGTGACAGAGGGCATCGTGCAAGTTTGCCAGCGCCGACGGGGCGTAGCCTTGACCACGTGTCGACACAGCCCGCCCCCTCGTTGGCGCGAACCGCCAAACGGACGGGACTCGGGATCATTCTCGTGCTGATCGGGGCGATGTGGTTCTACGCGTTCGTCTTTGCTCCGCGCGAAGCCGTCAACAGGGTGAACGACCGCGAGTGGGCCGCACGCTCAGAGGAGCGCTGCGCGGCGGTAAAACAGGACCGCTTCGCGCTGCAGGACCTCACAGAGATGAACCCCGAGGACACGGCGGCGCTGAGACGGAAAGCCGACATCGTCGAGCGTGCAACCGACGCTCTGGAGACTCTCGTCGACGACATCGCAGCGGACAGGCCGACAGATGCGAAAGGGCGCGAGATCGTGCCTCAGTGGATCGACGACTACCGCAAGTACCTGGCTGACCGCAGACTCTTCATCGAGCGGTTGAGAACACAGACCCGGAGGCCCGACTTCAACGAAACCGAAGTAGGCGGTGTTCCCGTGAGCGAACGCATCAACAAGTTCGCCCGCGAGAACGACATGCGCTCGTGTCAGACCCCCTACGACCTCTCGGTGTGAGCGGCTTGAGCGCCGGAAACGCTCAACAATCGACCCACCCGCGACCGTCGATGTGTCGCCGCACGATCCTCGCAGGCGCACCGACAGCCACGCACCGATCGGGAATCTCTCCCGTCACAACGGAGTTGGCTCCGATAACCACGTGTTTGCCGATGCGCGCCCCCGGTAGCACAACCGTTCCGTGACCGAGCCAGGATCCGTCGCCGATGGTGACGGACCGTTCGGGCTGGATCTGCCGCGAGATCGGAGCGTCGAGGTCTTCATACCCGTGGTTCTGGTCGGTGATGTACACGTGATGACCCGTCCACACGTCGTCACCGATCTCGATGCTGAAGTGACCGACGATCCCGCTGCCTCGGCCTATCAGACATCTGTCACCGATCGTCACGACCGGGTCGGTAATGCATTCCTGACCGGGCACCATTCCCGCAGACAACGACACATGCTGGCCGATCAAGGTGTCCCGCCCGATCCGGATGTACCGCTCGTTGAAGATCGTCGTCGCCGGCCACATGATGTACGACCCGAGTCCGAATGCCCCGAACCGTCGGCCACGCGAATCATCGGGACCGATCCCCGCCCACTGCGCAAACCAGTCGTGCACACGCGCCAATGCCACTGCGACTCGGCGCTTCATCACGGTTCAACGGTAGTTCGCCACATGTAGGCACCGGCCTATGGTTCTGTCATGACAACGATCGTCGCCCCCGATGTGACTGCACATGGCCTGACCAACCCTGACGGGGGTCGGGAGTTCCGAGGTATTAGATACGCGCATGCCGCCCGGTTCTCGCCCCCGGTCGACCAGACGGGAGAGAGCTACGAAGCAGACGCCGTTCAGTGGGGCTCCCTGTGTCCGCAGAACCCCGGATTCCTGGAGTTGATGGCGGGTTACGACGCAAATTCGGCGAGCGAGGATTGTCTCTCGCTGAATGTCTTCTCACCGGCCGACTGCGATGAAGGCTCCCGACTTCCTGTTCTGTTCTGGATCCATGGCGGCGCGTATCTGACAGGCGGCGGGTCCCTGTCGTGGTACCACGGGTCTCACCTCGCGCGTCGCGGGGCCGTCGTCGTCACGATTAACTACCGACTCGGTGCACTCGGCTATCTCGGTCGCGACAACCTGGGAACACTCGACCAGATTTCGGCGCTGCGATGGACACACCGCAACATCCAGGCGTTCGGCGGCGACCCCGGAAACGTCACGGTCTTCGGCGAGTCTGCAGGCGGGTCTGCACTTGTCGCCCTGATGGCCTCGCCCGATGCCGCCGGACTCTTTCACCGCGCATGGGCCATGAGTCCCTCCATCGGTCAACTTCGCGACGCACAGCGGGCCGACGATGCCATGGCGCAGTATCTCGACCTCTTAGGGGCGAGCACGCTGGATGATCTCCGTTCGGAGTCTCTCGACTCGCTCCTGAAGGCACAGGCGACGCTCGCCGCGCGAGCGTCGCGCGGTTTTGACCACTTCTCGCCCGCGGGCGGAGGGGCGGCCCTGCCCCACGGAATTCTCGATGCCGCCGCGCGGTGCCCGGTGCCACTGGTCATCGGAACGACGCGCGACGAGAACAAGCTCTTCACCGCATTTGACGACGCCGCGCGCGCAGCAACCATCGACGATTGGCATGCAGAGACCGATCGAGTCTTCGGAGATGCCGCGGTCGCCGCGCGGAGACTCTATGAAGACCTCAGAGGTGGCGAGCCGTGGGAACTGATTTCGGCACTCAACACCGACGTCGCATTTCGTCAACCAGCCGTCGCACTGGCATCGGCACGGGCGAACATGGCAACACCAACCTGGATGTATTGGTTCACGCATGCGTCAACGGCGTTCGGGGGTCGATTCGGATCGTGCCATGCCTTGGACATTCCGTTCATGTTCGGCACCCTTGCCGCGGAGGGTGCCGAGGCATTCACGGGATCATCCGAACACCACTCCGGAGTCTCAGAACAGATGTCCGGCGAACTGCTGAGGCTCTCGACTCACGCCCACCCCGGTTGGGCCCAGTACGACACCGTGTCTCGAGCCACTCTCGAGATCCATGGAGCTGGCGCGCTGCTGCACGACCCCGAATCGGAGATCCGGCACCTGTTCATGTGACGCCCGCCGGACGGTTCCCTGAACGAAGAACAGGCCGTACCCTTGGAGACCCGGAATCCCCCGGACACACTCGCCGAGGAGGCCGACATGTCTGATGCCACACGGCCGAAGATCACGGTACCGAATGTTCTCGCCCGCAAAGGCGGGGCCGAGCCGCTGGCGATGGTGACCGCCTATGACGCAATCTTCGCCTCGATCGTCGACGAGGCCGGCGTCGAGATGATCCTTGTCGGTGACTCCGTCGCCTCCGTCCTCCAAGGCGCGCGAACGACCCTCGGTGTCTCAATGGAACAGATGGAGTACCACGTCTCGATGGTCGCCTCGGCGCGAACTCGGGCGCTCGTCGTCGGAGACCTCCCGTTTGGTTCGTATCAGGTGTCGCCCGCTGATGCCGTTGTCAATTCAGTGAGGCTGGTCAAGTCGGGCGCAGAGGCGGTGAAGCTTGAAGGGGGTCTCACCGCCGCAGACGCGATCGCGGCGATCTCCTGTGCCGACATTCCTGTAGTCGGCCACATCGGCCTCACTCCTCAGAGCTACCACCGCATGGGCGGAAACAAGATCCAGGGACGCACCTCGGGCGACTCTGCCGGGTCGCGCGAACGCCTGCTCGAGGACGCACACGCCGTCGACCAGGCGGGCGCGTTCGCACTCGTGATCGAGGGCGTTCCCGCTGATCTGGCGGAGGAAATCACCAAGAAGGTCTCCATTCCCACAATCGGGATCGGCGCGGGCGCCTCCTGCGACGGACAGGTCCTGGTGATGCACGACCTCCTCGGCCTGTCGACTCGCAGGCCATCATTCGCCAAGGCGTACGCCGACCTCCGTGGAGTAGCCGTTGACGCAGTGCGGAACTACGTCAACGACGTCCATTCGCGAGCATGGCCCGACGAGCAGCACACCGTCCGCTGACCGAGCGGCTGACCGAAACCACCGCCATGGATGTCGCGCGCACCCCGGCACACATGCGCGAATGGTCGAGGAGCCGTCGAATCGCTGGACGGAGCATCGGGTTCGTGCCCACCATGGGCGCCCTACACGACGGTCACGCCGCACTGATCCGGGAGTCAGTCGCACACAACGACTCGACCGTCGTGTCGCTCTTCGTGAACCCGACACAGTTAAACAACAGCTCCGACTACGAGACATATCCCCCCCCGGAAGACGACGACATTGAACTGTGCGGCGATCTCGGAGTGGACGCGGTCTATTCACCTTCGGTCGAGGTGATGTACCAGGCCGGTTCGGCGACGAGCATCGACCCCGGACCTCTCGCACGAGTGCTCGAAGGCGCCGCCCGACCGGGTCATTTCACGGGGGTCGCCACCGTGGTCATGAAACTGTTCTCGGCTGTCGAGCCGGACCATGCGTACTTCGGAGAAAAGGACCTGCAACAAGTCGCGGTGATACGGCGCATGTCGGCCGATCTCGATCTGGCAGTCGAGGTGGTTGCCATGCCGACCGTTCGCGAACCGGATGGACTCGCACTGTCGAGTCGCAACAGGCGACTCACCAAAGACGACCGACTCGCCGCGACGTGCATCTGGCGGGCACTCGAGACTGTCCGGAGCCACGCCGCGAACGGGCCTGCCGGCATTGACGAACTTCGCCGAGCGATGCGCGAGGTTCTCCTCGAGGAACCGCGATGCAGAATTGACTACGCGGAACTCGTGGATCGCCGCACCTTCGCGCCGGCGCAACGCGTCGACGAGTTCACCAGCGCGTGCATCGCCGCATGGTTCGGCGAGGTGCGTCTCATCGACAATATTCAACTCGCATGACCCTCAACGGCGACGAGGTCTTCGGCGCGCCGCACGCACCGTGGCCGGAGTCGCTCTGGAGATCGGACACTGCGCCACTGCATTTCGAACCCGTGGCCGACGGTTCCGCCCACGACGTGGTCGTGGTGGGCGGCGGATTCACGGGATTGTGGACGGCTCTCGAGATCACTCGGCTCGACCCCGCGAAACGGATCACCGTTGTCGATGCGGCGCAACCGGGCTTCGGCGCGAGCGGACGCAACGGAGGATGGTGCACTGCCACGATGCCGATGTCTCTCGACGGCCTCGAGCGCCGGCACGGGGCCGACTCTGCACGGCGTCTGCAGATTGCGATGAACCAAACCGTCGCCGAGATCGGCCGCTTCGTCGCTGACGAGCGGATCGACTGTGGTTGGGTCCGGGCCGGAAGCATCACCGTTGCCCGGAACGAAGCCCAGATGGCTCGAATCTCCGCGGTGTGTGACGAGTATCGTCGCCACGGATTCGGTGACGACGACATTCGGCTTCTCTCGCGCGTCGAGGTCGACGACCGAGTCTCCGTTGCGGGCGCCCTCGGAGGGGCGTTCTTTGCACACTGCGCCACCATTCACCCGATGCGACTGATGACCGGCCTGATCAATGCGGCCGTTCGTGCCGGAGTGCAGATTCACGGAGATTCTCGCGTGATCTCATGGACGAAGACGCACGACTGCAACCGTGTCGTTGTCAGAACACCCGCAGGTGCCTCGAGCATGACGGCACAGCAGATCGTGCGTGCGACAGAGGGTTTCACGCCACTGATCGCAGGCCAACGACGGCGGCTCGCCCCGGTGTACTCCTACATGGTCGCGACGGAGCCGCTCGGTGCGGATGCGTGGGACGAGATCGGCTGGTCGGGGCGGGAGACCCTCACAGACGGGCGAACGCTCGTGGTGTACGCACAACGCACCGTCGACGGCCGCATCGCATTCGGTGGCAGAGGCGCCCCCTACAACTTCGGAAGCAGGATCTCTCCGGACTTCGATTCCCGCGGAGACATCCACGACCGGATAGTCGATGCGATGCACGAGATGTTTCCTGCATCGCGCGCCGCATCCATCACACACCGATGGGGCGGCGCCCTCGGCGTCAGCCGCGACTGGCATGCCTCGGTCACTGTCGATCCCGAGACAGGGGTTGTCAGCGCGGGCGGCTATGCCGGAGACGGAGTCGCCCTCTCACGACTCGCCGGCGCGTGCGCGGCTCGGGTCGTCCTGGGCGTCGACGACGATGTCGTGCGGCTGCCGATCGTCGGACACCGGTCCCCCGACTGGGAGCCCGAGCCCTTCAGATGGCTCGGGATCAATGCGATGCTGCGCATCGCCGATCTCTCAGACCGCTTGGAGGACTCTGGGTCGCCGCTCGCGCACCCGCTCGCGTCGTTCGTGTCCCGGTTCACCCATTGACCGAATTCAGCGACGAAGTCCAGGGTCGCTCTGGTTGACCCGGAGTCGCACCGTGTAGACCGAATCGCCCGCCAGGACGCCTCCTCGGGCGAAGAGTCTGCCCGTCTGCCAGTTCGAGAGACCCAGTTCGGGCCGCAACAGAGCGAACTGTCCGTCGACCCAGCGGGTGAAGCCGTCGCCGATGAACGGTGCATCGAGCGCGGCGAAGGCGTCGTCGCGCTCGGTGTCCGACCCCGTCACCACGCTTGCGACAAAACGCGGGCTCCACGCATTGAACAATTCGACGGCATGGTTGATGCCGTCGACGAGGACAACCGAGACCTCCGGGTTCTGCTCCCATTCATGCTCCACCGCCAGGTCACTCTCGGAGCACTCCGACACCCTCGCCTCAACCACGGTTCCATGGGCTCGCGTGACCTCGGTCTCGCCCGGAGCGTGTCGGCGAAGAAGTTCGGCGGCTTGGCCAACTCCGTGGAACCGCGCATTCAGGCCGCGTCGGGCGGCCGCACGATCTGCGGCGGCCACCACCACACCCGCCAACTCGTCGGCACGCGTTCGGGGCAGGCACACGACGTTCAGGGTGTTGCAGACCTTTCGGTCGAGACTGTGTTCGATCACCTGCGACACACGTGCGATGTCGGCATCATGGCCCACGATCATCCATGCACCGCCCGTGCCGTGCAGGCTCACCGGCACACCCGACTGTCTGGCAATCGACCCGAGCTCTGCCACTGCGGATCCGGAACCACGTGCCACGGCGAGCGCCAGCCGATCGTCGGCAAACAGCGCCCATCCGGCCGCGTGTTCCTGGGACTCGATGAGCACGACTGCTCCGACAGGAAGTCCGGCGTCGGCAAGCGCCGGCCGCACCACGTTTTGCATGATCGCCCTCGCGGTGCCGAGCGCATCGCTCCCGATGCGGAACACCACCGTGTTGCCGCTCCGCAGAACGCCCGTCGCATCCGCGAAGACGTTCGGTCGACCTTCGAAGACGAAGCCCACCACGCCGAGCGGTGCCGTCCACTCCTCGACAGTCCACCCGTCGTGCACGATCCGCTCCCGCGGTCCGCTTTCTGTCGGCATGTCTCGCCACAGGCGAAGCGACTCGATCATGTCGCGCCGCATCTCCTGCGACAGCTCGAGCCGGGTCGTCGAACGCCCCCTGGCCGCCGCGGCCGCGACGTCGTCAGCGTTCGCCGCGGCGATCGGGGTGAACAACACATCGTCGGCGAGACGGGCCGCCGCCAGTTCGAAGAATCGCGTGACCGCCGTGTGGTCGATGCGCGACATCTCGAAGAATGCATCCCGCGCCGCAGACACGGCTTCGTCGACCAGTCGCGCCACCGCCGACGGAACCACACGCAGAATGCCGAGCGACGCGACGCCGAGCACCCTGTCGCCTGGTCGCAGCGCCGCGGCCAGATCCTGGTCCACTTCGACCAAAGTCGCGCCCACCAGGACACGGTCTCCTGCACGAAGGAGGGGCTGGGGCGTCATCTGCCTATTGTGCTCTCTGTGAGCACCGAGACAGCGAACCGCTTCTACTTCCGTCAATTGCTGTCAGGACGCGACCATGCCACCGGCGACGTCGTTGCCAGACAGATGGTGAACTTCGCCTATCTCCTCGGCGACCGCGACAGCGGAGAATGCCTCCTGGTCGACCCCGCCTACGCAGTCGATGAACTCTTGACGGTTGCCGAATCGGACGGGATGCGCGTGACCGGCGTCCTGGTGAGCCACTATCACGCGGATCATGTCGGCGGCGCGATGATGGGACACACGATCGAAGGCATCTCGACACTTCTCGAGCGATGCTCGGTGCCGATTCACGTGAACGAACACGAGGTGCCATGGATCGTGCGCACCACCGGAGTCTCGGCCGACCATCTGGTCACCCACTCCGCCGGAGACACCGTCACCGTCGGCGACCTTCAGGTGACATGCATCCACACCCCGGGCCACACCCCAGGCAGTCAGTGTTTTCTCGCGAACGGCTGTCTCGTGTCAGGCGACACTCTGTTTCTCGAGGGATGCGGCCGGACCGACCTGCCCGGCTCAGACCCGGCACAAATGTGGGAGAGTCTCCAGACACTTTCGCGTCTCGATGACGAGACGATCGTGCTGCCCGGCCACCAGTACAGCGTTCCCCCCGCCGCGCGTCTCGGTGAAGTCAAGGAGTTCAACTATGTCTTCAAGCCGAAGACCAAGGAAGCCTGGCTCACCATGTTCGGCCACGACTGACGAGTGCAACCGCCTCGCCCATCGGTCACATCGCGAGAGCGGCACCAAGGGCTGAGACCCCCGCGACACCGAGGAGAACGAACACCACGGTGCGGAAACCCTCGGCGCTCAGTCGATCACGAACAACGAAACCGAGTCGCATCGTCACCGCGAGCACCGGAATCGCGACAGCCGCGCCGACAAGGCCGGAAACATTGACCTTTCCGGCCGCGACGAACAAGGCAATGGCTCCGGCGTTCGCAACCGTGAAGACCGCATTGATGGTGGCCCGAAACGCATCGGGTTCAAGTCCCCGAGCCTGCAACACGAACACCAGCGGCGGCCCGTTGGTCGACGTCGAGGTTGCAAGTGCACCGCTGAACATGCCGAGTATCCAGTCGAATCGATGGCGCTCGGGAGGCAACCGGAACCCGGCGACGAGCGTTGCGAGCGCAAAGAGCACCGCGACTCCGACCGTCACGCGCAACGCTCGCTCGCTGAACACGACGAATGCCGCGAGTCCGAGGGGCATTCCGATGCAGCTTGCAGCGGCCATGCGCACCGCAATCGGACGCACGACATGTCGTCGACCGGCAAATGCCTGCGACGACGATGCGACGGAACCGACGAAGGTCGACACCACGACGGCAACGCGCGGATCGACCGCGATTGACATCAATGGCACGGCAATCAGCGCGAAGCCGAACCCTGAAATCGACTGGGAGAACCCGGCCACCGCCACGCAGGCCGCTATCCAGAGAAGATCGAAGAGCTCCACAGACACCCGATGCCGTCAGGCCATGAGAGTTTCGACGGCGGCGGCAAAGACCTCGGTGTGGTGGTCGACGTCGGCCCGAACATGGTGGGGCGACATCAGGGCCATGTTGTGGAACGGTGTCAGCAAGATTCCCCGGTTCAGAGCGAACAGATGCATGTACGCGTCGAGGTCGTGGTCGGCGGCCGCGGCCCCCGCGGCGCCGTCGCGGGGCGGCGGGCCGCACCCGTATTCGGCCCTGCCCCCGAGACGCTGGACGTGCCACGGCAAGTTGTGTGCCTCGTACCCGGCGCGCACTCCGTCGGTCCAGGCCTCGGCAAGCGGCTCCATTTTCGCAAAATCTTCCTCACGCAGCGCCGTCGACAACGTGGCCCTCACTGCCGCCAGGGCCAAGGCATTTCCGGTGAGGGTTCCACCGACGCCCGAGACGTCGACCGAGTCTGCGCTCAGGGCGTCTTCCAGACGCTCTGCCACGTCGGCGGACATTCCGTAGACCGCCGCCGGCATTCCCCCGCCGATTGGTTTTCCGATCACGAAGAAGTCCGGATCGAGTCCCCACGCACGGGTGCACCCTCCGGGTCCCGCGCAGATGGTGTGGGTCTCGTCGATGACCAGCAAAACACCGTGGCGCCGCGTGATCTCGCGAACCCCCTCGAGATAGCCCTCGGCGGGCAGCACGATTCCGATGTTCGTGAGCGCGGGCTCCATCAGGAGACACGCAACGTCGCCGTGGGCAAGGGCCGCCTCGAGGGCATCAAGGTCGTTGAAGGGCACGACTCGAGTCGTCAGTGCAGGGTCGAACCCGGGACCGAGTGCACCAGGTCGACTGACCGTGCCACCGTCACTCGAGCGAACGACCAGGGTCTCGTCCACCGTCCCGTGGTAGCACCAGTCGATGACCGCAACTTTCGGTCGTTTCGTCAGGTGACGCGCGAAGCGCAGCACGAACCGGTTGGCATCTGTCGCCGTCATGGCGAATTGCCACTTCGGGAGACCGAACCTGCGGAAGAGCTCGGCCGCAACCCAGATCGCATCGTCGTTCGGCAGCATCGTGGTGATGCCCCTCATTGCACGCACGTGCAGTGCGTCGGCAACCTGAGGGAGAGCGTGCCCGGTCATGGCTCCGGTGTCGCCGAGGCAGAAGTCGACATATTCAATTCCGTCGACGTCGACGAAGCGACCACCTCGCGCTTCGTCCACGAACACCGGAAAACCGCCGGGCCACCGAGTCATCCATGGCATCGGCACTCCCGACAACAGGTGACCCTGTGCCGACGCGGCCAGCTCGGCCGACCGGGGATGAGTTCGCACGAACAGGTCCAATTCCTGACGGTGACGACTCTCCAACAATGACCGATCCATTGACCCACCTCGTACGAACCATTCGACAGCCTCGTGGCTCCGACCGACGCGTCAGAGGCTAGAGCCGCTCGCCCGGGTGACCCGGCCCCAATCTCCAATGATGGCGCCGAACCGGTTTTACATTTCGTACACTTCGGGCGTGCCCGGCATCGCCACCAGAGCGTCAATAGACGGAAATCGCTTGATCACGTCGCTGATGGATCTTGCACGCATCGGCGAGATCGACGGAGGCGGATGCGCTCGTCTGGCGTTAACCGACGACGACCGCGCCGGCCGCGACCTGGTGGTCGAATGGATGCGCGAACTTGACCTCGAGGTGACCATTGACGTGATCGGCAACGTCGTCGGCACCTGGCGTTGCGCCGACGGACCGCCGGTCATGACCGGATCACACATCGACACCGTTCGCACCGGCGGCAAGTACGACGGGAACCTCGGCGTGCTGGCTGGTCTCGAAGTCATTCGAACATGCCAGGAGCAGGGCATCAGGCCCGCTCGACCGCTCGCTGTCGCCTTCTTCACCAATGAGGAAGGTGCGCGTTTCGCCCCCGACATGATGGGCTCGCTCGTCTACGTCGGCGGCATGTCGGTCGAGGCGGCGCTCGACACGATCGGCATCGACGGAGCACGGGTCGGCGACGAGTTGGAGCGCATCGGGTACCACGGATCACTCCCGTGCCCGGCCCAGGTCCCGCACGCATTCGTGGAACTTCACATCGAACAAGGTCCGATCCTCGAGCAGCAGGGCGTCACGATCGGCGCCGTCACCGGAGTGCAGGGAATTTCCTGGCAGGAAGTCACGATCCACGGCCAGTCGAACCACGCAGGCACGACGCCCATGTCGTTGCGCCACGATCCCGGGTATGTGGCGACTGCGCTGTCGGTGTTCATGCGTGACCTCGCCACCACGATGGGCGGACACCAGGTCGCAACCGTCGGGCGCGTCGAGTGGCACCCGAATCTCATCAATGTCGTGCCGGCACGTGCGACCCTCACGGTCGATCTCCGCAACACCGACGAACAACTTCTCCGCGAGGCCGAGGCTGCCGTGGCGAGCGAATTGGAGCGTTTGTGCGCCGCCGAAGGAGTGACATACGAGACGAAGTCGCTCGCCCGCTTCGAACCGGTCGACTTCGACCCGACCGTCGTCGATTTGATCGAGTCGAATTCCCGCGACGCCGGGTTGAGCGTCCTGCGCATGCCGTCGGGCGCAGGTCACGATGCACAGATGCTCGCTCGGGTGTGCCCGACGGCGATGATCTTCGTTCCGAGCGTGAAAGGCCTCAGCCACAACCCGGCCGAGCACACCGAAGCTCCGGATCTCGTCGCAGGTGCAAACGTGCTCCTGCAGACCATGCTCGCTCTCGCACACGGAGACAACCAGTGACCGGTCGCATTGTCACCGTCGGCGCGGCTCAGTTGGGACCGATTCAGGCCGACCACACGCGAGCATCTGTCGTGGAGAGGCTGATCGCCCTCATGCGACAGGCAAAGGACAGGGATTGCGATCTCGTCGTGTATCCCGAGCTTGCGCTCACCACGTTCTTTCCGCGTTGGTTCGTCGACGACATCACAGATGCAGACCACTGGTACGAGAGCGAGATGCCCTCCCCCGACACACAGTCCCTTTTCGACGAGGCCTCGCGCCTCGGCATCGGGTTTTGTCTCGGCTTTGCGGAGATGACACCCGAGGGACGGCGCTTCAACACGCAGATTCTGGTCGACAAATCCGGCACCGAGGTCGCGAGATACCGCAAGGTGCACATTCCCGGCCACGAGCATCATGAGCCGGACCGCCCGTTCCAACACGCGGAGCGCTACTACTTCGAGCCGTCTCCGGAAGGGTTCGGGGTGTGGGACGCATTCGGCGCGCGCATGGGAATGATGATCTGCAACGACCGGCGCTGGCCCGAGTCGTACCGTGTGATGGGACTCCAGGGTGTCGAGATGATCCTGTGCGGCTACAACACGCCGATTCACTACGTGCCTGACCCGAGCCAGGACATCCTCCAGGGTTTCCACAATGCGCTGGTCATGCAGGCTGGCGCCTACCAGAACGGCACCTGGGTCGTCGGCGTAGCCAAGGGGGGCGTCGAAGAAGGCGTCGACAGTCTCGGGCAGAGCATGATCGTTGCACCGTCAGGCCAGATCGTCGCCCAAGCCCTCACCACCGACGACGAACTGATCACCGCGCGGTGCGATCTTGCCTGGTGCGCCCGCTACACCGGAACGCTCTTCGACTTCGACCGCTACCGACGACCCGAGGTCTACGGACGAATCACAGCCCAACGCGGAGTGTCGAGGGACTGATCGTGACAGTTCTCGGTGCATGTGAGACGCACGGGCTCGTGTGTGCGCACCACCACCTGTACTCAGCCCTGGCGCGCGGCATGCCGGCCCCGCCGTCGACACCGACACGATTCGTGGAGGTGCTCGAACAGGTGTGGTGGAGACTCGATGCCGCCCTCGATCTCGACATCATCTACTGGTCGGCTGCTCTCGGCGCGGCCGAGGCTGTCCTGTCCGGCACGACTGCGATCGTGGACCATCATGAGTCGCCGTCGGCAATCGAAGGAAGCCTCGATGCAATTGCGAGGGCCTGCGACATGGTCGGCATCCGCTCGAACCTCTGTTACGGAGTCACCGACCGCTGGATCGGCGACTCAATGGTCTCGTCGGTCTCCCCCGCGTCGCCCATGACAGACGGTGCACGGCGGGGCCTGCAGGAGAATGAGAGACACCTCGCCAGCGGGCGTCCGGGCATGGTGGGTGTGCACGCCGCATTCACCTGCGGAAACGAGACACTCGAGGCGGCAGCGGACATGGCGCGGCGCCACGGCACCGGCGTCCACATTCATGTCGCAGAAGGACCCGACGACAGCGAGGCCGGCGCCCGACTCGAGCACCTCGCCGACGACTCATGGCTCCTCGTTCATGCCGTGCACCTCGATCGAGATCTACCTGGCACCATCGCCCACAACCCGCGCTCGAACATGAACAACGCAGTGGGCTACGCCCGCCCCGCGTCGCGACCGAACACGGTGGTCCTCGGAACGGACGGAATCGGAGCAGACATGTTCGACGAGGCACGAGTGGCATACGTGCGCCACAGAGAGGACGATCTTTCGGCAACTCCCGAGACCGCATGGTCGTGGCTCGCCAACGGAGAAACCCTCGTGCCAGCCGTCGCACACGACCGTGTCGTGTGGTCGTATGACCACGTCGACAGTCCGTGGCACCTTGCATTCACGCCCGGCGTGCGACCGGTCGACGTGCTCGTGGACGGTCGCCACATCGTCGGCAACGGGCAACCTCTCACCTTCGACATCGAAGAAATTCGCCACAAAGCCGCCGAAGCCGCGGCCCGACTTCACTCGAGGCTCTGACACATGCCTGTTCACACACCCACCACCTTGCGCGAGGCCGCCGAAATGCTCGCCGAACACCCCGACGCCCACCTCCTCACCGGTGGAACCGACATGATGGTCGAGGTCAACTTCAACCATCGCAAGCCCGAGACCGTGATCGCGCTCAGACGCGTGCGCGAACT
>JBMTOT010000028.1:0-20021 GCA_049442935.1 Ilumatobacteraceae bacterium
GCCTCGGCCTCGACGCCGCTTCGGTCACCGCGCGTCACCCGCGTCTCGTCTACGGCCTGTTGACAGGGTACGGATCATCGGGACCAGATGCCGATCGTGCCGGGTACGACATCGGCGCGTTCTGGGCGCGGTCGGGGCTCGCGCACACGCTCGTTGCCCCCGGCGACATCCCGCCGCAGGTACGCAGCGGACAGGGAGACCACACGACGGCTCTGTCGATGTGCGCCGGTGTGATGGCGGCGCTGTTCGATCGCGAGCGCACCGGCAAGGGTGGAGTCGTCGAGACGAGCCTGCTTCGCTCGGGCATCTACACACTCGGATGGGACGTCGGAGTCCACCTGCGTTTCGGGAAGCGCACGTCGACGAAACGTCGCGAGCAGAACCCGGCGCCGCAAATGCTCAACTACTCGTGCTCCGACGGTCGATCATTCTGGTTGCTTGGTCTCGAGGCTGATCGTCATTGGCCCGGACTTCTCGCCGCAATCGAACGACACGACCTCGCCGACGACGAGCGGTTCGCAAACGCCGTATTGCGCGCAAAGAACTGCGCGGACTTGATCGCGATCCTCGATGCGCACTTCGCGACGCGCGATTACGCGCACTGGACTGCGCGATTCGACGAGCATGATGTGTGGTGGGCACCTCTGAACTCGATCGCAGAAGCCATCGTCGACGAGCAGGTGATCGCATCGGGTGCGTTCGTCGACATGGCCCCGCAGCCGGGGGAGGAGCCGTATCGTGCCGTCAATTCGCCCGTTGACTTCGGCGGCTATTCGCCTTCGTACGGGCCGGTTCCGCGGCTCGGCGAACACGAGCCGCGCTGGTGACGACCTAGAAGCGCGGCGCTCTCCTCTCGCGCAGAGCCGCAATGCCCTCGCGGTATTCGCCGGTCTTGGTGGCCTCGTCGATGAGCCTGATCGATTCGTCGACCGATCGTCCCGCGTCGTGCGACAGCAGGTCCGAGTAGATCTGCGATTTTGTGATTGCGACGGCGTGTGGTCCGGTCGAGGCAACCAGGTTGCGGGCCCATTCGAGGGCCATCGCCACGGCTCCGTCGCCATCGGACGCGACGCCGTTCCAAAGCCCCCAGTCGGCCGTGTCGGCGCCCGTGACGACTCGGCCCGAGAGGAGGAGATCGTTCGCCCGGGTCACGCCGACCAGACGCGGGAGCATCCAGCTCATGCCGTACTCGGCGGGAAGCCCGAGTTTGGGGGCCGCGGTCGTGAGTTTGGCGCTAGACGACACAAACCGGAGGTCGCAGAACAACGCGAGTGCGAGGCCGATGCCGGCGCACGCGCCGTTGACTGCCGCGATGACGGGCACGCGCAGGCGAAGGTGCCACAGCAAGTCATGGTCGAACTCGGTGCGCGACGGGTCGCCCGGGTTCGGTTCGCTGCTCGCTTCTCCCGGGTCGTACCCGCCTCGCTCGGCGTGACCTGCCAGTGCGTCCGAGTCTCCGCCGACACAGAAGGTGCCGCCCCGACCGGTGACGACCACGGCGCGTACCGACGGGTCGGAATCGAGCGTTGACATCGTCGCCTTGTACTCGCGGTGCATGCGACCTGTCCACGCATTGTGCCGGTGTGGACGGTCGAGAAAGACCGTTGCGATGGGTCCGTCTCGTTCCATCGAGACTGCCGCCGCCGACGTCACGGTCTGGGGCCCCAGAGCGCCTCGAGCACGCCGTCGGCATGCTCGGGTCGGCACACGAAGAAGTCCGGGAGCCATGCGTCCGGACCGTTGTAGACGAGCGGGGAGCCGTCGAGTCGGCTGGCGTGCAGGCCGGCGGCAAGTGCCACCGCCGCCGGAGCAGCAGAGTCCCACTGGTACATGCCGCCGTCGTGCACGTAGATGTCGGCCTCGCCGAGGAGGATTGACATCGCCTTGGCTCCCGCAGAGCCGAGGCGGAACGCCTCGCAGTCGAGATGTTCAGCGACGAGAATCGCCGCATACGGCGCCCGCGTGCGCGAGGTCACGAGACGAGGCTTGCCGCCGTGCGGTGCCGGGATCTCGACGGGGGGAGACGTGCCGAAGACTCGCTCTATCGACGGGAGCGACACCGCGCCGGCGGAGAGTCGGCCCCTCTCCCACAGAGCGACATGAACCGCCCAGTCGGCGCGTCCTTCGCCGTATTCCTGGGTTCCGTCGAGCGGATCGACGATCCAGACCCTGTCGTTCGTCAGGCGCCGTCTGTCATCGGCGCCTTCCTCTGAGAGAACGGCATCGTCCGGTCTGAGAACAGAGAGAGCCTCGACGAGAAAATGGTGGGCGAGCAGGTCTCCCGAGTCTTTCAACTGCCAGACGGTCGTGCCTCGTTCCACGAGGGTGATGCGGTGCTCGACGAGGCGCTCGCCGGCGACACGGGCAAGTTCGGCCGCAAGTGCGGCGTCGTCGAGCCCTGCCCAGGTGTCGAACGGGTCTGCGTCGCTCATTGATTGTGCCGGTTCAGCCGTGCCTGCGCGAGAGGTCGATCGAGTCGCGCACGAGTGCCCGCACTTCGGCTTCGTCGGCGCCGGCTTCGAGCAGTGTCCGCACGCGGTTCTCGATGCGTTCGGCCACCACGTCGTCGAACACCTCGAGTCGGCGCGGTGCGGTCACCGCCGACACCGCGATCAGCACCAGGGCGGCAACCGCGGTCACCATGCCGATCGAGAGGACCCATCCTTCGTTGTTTCCGGCGATCGACGACACGATCAACCCGGGAATGCCCGCAAAGAACAGCGAGAAGCAGACCATCTTGATGATTCTGATCGCCATCGTGCGCGTCACCTTGCCGGTCGTGTCGTCGTCGGCCGCGTCATCGTGCGAGCGGCTTGTACTTGATGCGGTGCGGCTGTTCTGCCGCCGATCCGAGTTCCTTGCGGCGCCAGGCTTCGTATTCGCTGAAGTTGCCCTCGAACCAGCGCACCTGGCTGTCTCCCTCGAACGCGAGCACGTGCGTGGCGATGCGGTCGAGGAACCAGCGGTCGTGGCTGATCACCACGGCGCACCCGGGGAACTGCTCGAGCGCGTCCTCGAGGGCGCGAAGAGTGTCGACGTCGAGGTCGTTCGTCGGTTCGTCGAGCAGCAGCACGTTCCCGCCGCGCTTCAGCAACTTGGCCAGGTGGACACGGTTGCGCTCGCCGCCCGAGAGGTCGCCGACGCGCTTCTGTTGGTCGCTTCCCTTGAAGTTGAAGCTCGCGACGTAGGCACGCCCGTGAATCTCTCGACCACCGACCTTCATGTGCTCGACACCTTCGGTGATTTCCTCGTACACGGTCTTGTCGGGGTCGAGGGCGTCGCGGTTCTGGTCGACGTAACTCATGACCACCGTGTCGCCGACCGTGATCGATCCGCTGTCGGGACTCTCCTGTCCGGCGAGCATCTTGAACAACGTCGTCTTGCCCGCACCGTTCGGGCCGATGATGCCGACGATGCCCGCAGGGGGGAGCGAGAACGACAAGTTCTCGATCAGCAGTCTGTCGCCGAAGCCCTTGGTGAGGCCGTCGACGGTGATCACGGTGTCGCCGAGCCGCGGACCCGCGGGAATGGCGATCTCCAGGCGATCGGGGCCGCGCTCGGCCGCAAGGGCCTCGGCGTGCAGCTTGTCGTATGCGGCGAGTCGTGCCTTGCCCTTGGCCTGCCGTGCCTTGGGAGACATCTTCACCCACTCGAGTTCGCGCGCGAGAGTGCGCGCGCGCACCTCGTTCTGCTTCTCTTCTGCCTCGAGACGGGTGCGCTTCTGGTCGAGCCAGCTGGTGTAGTTGCCCTCGAATGGAAAGCCGCGTCCGCGATCGAGTTCGAGAATCCACTTCGCGACGTTGTCGAGGAAGTACCGGTCGTGGGTGATCGCAACGACCGTGCCGTGGTAGTCCTGCAGGAAGCGCTCAAGCCAGTCGACGCTCTCGGCGTCCAGATGGTTCGTCGGCTCGTCGAGTAGCAGCAGGTCGGGGCGCGACAGCAGAAGGCGACACAGTGCCACGCGTCGGCGCTCGCCACCCGAGAGAGTGGTGACGTCGCCGTCGTTCGGCGGGCAGCGAAGCGCGTCCATCGCGATTTCGACGTTGCGGTCGAGGCTCCACGCATCTGCGGCGGCGATTTTGTCCTCCAGTTCTGCCTGCAGGACTCCGACCTTTTCGTAGTCGGCGTCGGGGTCGCCCCACATCGCCATGACTTCTTCGTAGCGGGTGAGGAGCGCCCGAACAGGGGCGACGCCGTCCATCACGTTTCCGAGCACATCCTTGGCCCCGTCGAGTGTCGGTTCCTGCTCGAGAAGGCCGACCGTGAAGCCGGGTGTCAGCCTGGCCTCACCGGTGTAGTTGTCGTCGAGTCCGGCCATGATGCGCAGAAGCGACGACTTTCCGCTGCCGTTCGAGCCGAGCACGCCGATCTTGGCCCCTGGGTAGAACGAGAGGGAGATGTTCTCGAGCACCGTGCGGTCGGGCGGGTAGAAGCGCCCGAGTTTGTGGCAGGTGTAGATGAATTCATGTGCCATGGCGCATTGGAGGCTAGTTGGGAGGCCGACAGTCCCCGTCCTCGAGGTGCGGCTTGGGTAAGTTGGCGTCGCGCCTCGTTGCGCTCACACAAGGGGAATCGCATGGACAAAGCAAGTCTTTTCGACCAGTACGCCATCGGAAACTTCTGGTTCCGCTATCTGCATGTGCTTGCAGGCGTCACATGGATCGGCCTGCTCTACTACTTCAACTTCGTTCAGGTGCCCGGTCTCGCCGCGTACGGCGACGAGGGCAAGGCGCGCAACATCACGATCACCCAGATCGCCACGCGAGCTCTCTGGTGGTTCAGATGGGCGGCCATTGGAACGCTGACGACGGGTCTTCTCATTGTCGGAGTGATTCCCGACTACATGAAGAATTTCCTCGGTCACGAGGGCAACGATCCCAACAATGCGAAGAATGCGTCGATCACGATCGGAATGATTCTCGGCATCACGATGGCCGCGAACGTGTGGATGATCATCTGGAAGAACCAGAAGGTCGTCATCGCGAATGCCGCAGGCGTGCTCGACGGCAAGGACGCAAACCCCGACGCGGCCACCGCCGGCCGACGGGCGATGCTCGCGTCGCGCCAGAACATGATCTTCTCGGTGGCGATGCTCTTCAACATGGTCGGGGCCGCGCACTACTACCCGGAGGCATTCAGCGCGACGTCGTCCAGCGCCAACACTTTCGTGATCATCACGGTCGTCATCGCCGCGCTGCTCCAGCTCAATGCCCTCGGAAAGTTCGGGGGCATCAAGGCCGGCAACAAGATGCTGTGGATGTACGAGAGCCACAAGAACGCGATCATCACGAGCGTCGCCCTGTGGGCCGTGTACTTCGTGCTTTCCATCGTCTTGATGTACTGATCTGCGTCCCAGAAGGGACAGAAAAGAAGCGCCGCTTCTTGCTTTTCCGGCCTGGCCATCGCCAGACGACTATTCGACGGTGAGCGTTGCCTTCATGTTCGAGTGCCCGGGCACGTCGCAGATCAGCGTGTACGTGCCAGCGTCGAGGTTCACCGCGCCCGAGTCGACATCACCTCTGCGATTGACGACCAACTTGAAGTTCGGAACCTTGGAGTCTCCCTCGGCGACGATCAAGGTGTGTCTGATCGCATCCTCATTGACGTAGCCGAAGGTCACCTCACCTGCCGGGACCGGCCCGTAAGTCGCGGCGTCGAACCTCAAGCCGCTCACAGCCGTGACGACGAGTGCTCCTGTCGGAACGGTTTCGGCAGGGCCCGACTCGCCTTCGCCGCACGAGGCGAGCAAGGCACCGAGGGCGACAGCGGACAGAAGGGTGCGGGGGGTACGCGTCATGGGACAGAATTTACTGTCGCAATGGCGCCCAAGAGGCCGGGCCGGGCCCCGAACGCAAGTACCATTCGTCACGCGGACAACGGCGTCCGCAATGCCGTTCGCTCCGGCATGAAAGAGGCCCCCGGGCCACGATCGAGGCAAGACCATGGCTGACATTGCAGATCGCACGCAGGACTTCGGAGCCAACTCATGGCTCGTCGAGGAGATGTACGACCAGTTCCGGAATGATCCCGACTCTGTGTCGGAAGCGTGGCGCGAATTCTTCAGCGACTACAAGTCGCTCGGTGCACCGAGTGTTCCGGCACCGAACGGCAACGGAACGCCTGCTCCGGCGGCCCCCGCCACACCTCCCGCCTCGAACGGAAACGGAGCGGTTGCTGCTCCGTCTCCGGCACCGGCAAAGCCCGCCGTGGCTCCGGCCCCCGACGCAGTCGTCGAGCCGATTCGTGGAGTCGGGTCTGCGATCGCGGCCAATATGGAAAAGAGCCTGACGGTTCCCACCGCCACCAGTTTCCGCAACGTGCCGGCGCGCCTGCTCGAGGTCAACCGCAAGAGCATCAACGACTACCGCGCGCGCCACGGGTTGTCGAAAGTCTCGTTCACCCATCTCATCGCGTGGGCCATCGTGCGCGCCATCGCCGATGCCGTTCCGGTGATGCGCAACGGGTTCACGGTCGACGAGGCGGGCAAGCCCCAGTTGGTGCGTAATCCGCATGTGAATGTCGGTCTCGCCGTCGATGTCGACAAGGGTGACGGTTCTCGTTCGCTCGTGGTACCGGTGCTCCGTGCCGCCGACACGCTCGATTTTGCCCAGTTCCTCGTCGCCTACGACGAGATCATCCGCAAGGTGAAGGCGAACAAGCTCGGCATCGACGACTTCCAGGGTGCGAACGTGTCGATCACCAACCCGGGCACCATCGGCACCGTGCAGTCGGTTCCGCGACTCATGCCAGGTCAGGGCGTGATCGTCGGCGTCGGCAACATCGACTACCCGGCCGAGTTCCAGGGTGCCGACGAGTCGAACCTGAACACCCTCGGAGTGTCGAAGGTGGTCACCATCACGAGCACCTACGACCACCGCATCATTCAGGGTGCCGAGTCGGGGCTCTTCTTGAAGCGCGTGCACGAGTTGCTGCTCGGTGAGCACGGCTTCTACGACGATGCGTTCCGCAGTCTCGAGATCCCGTACCAGGCGGTGCAGTGGGCGGCCGACACGGCTCCGATGAACCGCGAAGAGTCGATGATGGAAAAGCAGATGCAGGTGAGCACGCTCGTGCGCGTGCACCGCGTGCGCGGCCACCGCATCGCCGACATCGACCCGCTGCGCTGGAAAGAACCGCGTCTGCCGCGCGAGCTCGACCCCGCCACATACGGCCTCACCATCTGGGACCTGGAGCGCGAGTTCCTCACCGGTGGTGTCGCTGGCAGCAAGAAGATGAAGCTCGACGAACTCCTCGGCGTTCTGCGCGACGCGTACTGCCGCACGATCGGCGTGGAGTACATGCACATCCAGAACACCGACGAGCAGCGGTGGATCCAGGGAAAGCTCGAGGGCATCACCTTCACTCCGACGCTCGACGAGAAGTTGCGAATTCTCGAACGCCTGAACGCCGCCGAGGCCTTCGAGAAGTTTCTGGCCACGAAGTACGTCGGCACCAAGCGGTTCGGGCTCGAAGGTGCGGAGTCGATGATCCCGATTCTCGACCAGGTTCTCTCGTGCGCCGCCGATGCAGGAATGCACGGAGCGGTGCTCGGCATGATGCACCGCGGCCGTTTGAACGTGCTCGCAAACGTCATGGGCAAGAGCTACGACCAGATCTTCAAGGAGTTCGAGGGGCATGTCGACCCCAACTCCGTGCAAGGAAGCGGCGACGTGAAATACCACCTCGGTGCCAAGGGGTCGTACGTGTCGGCGTCGGGAGCCTCGATCGACGTCGAGTTGTCGGCGAACCCCAGCCATCTCGAGACGGTCGACGGTCTCGTCATGGGAATGGTTCGAGCCCAGCAGGACCAGATCAATCCGCCGCTTCTGTTCAGCGTGCTGCCGGTGCTGATCCACGGTGATGCCGCATTCGCAGGTCAGGGCATCGTTGCCGAGTGCCTCGCGATGAGCGAGACGAGCGGCTATCGCGTGGGCGGAACCGTGCACCTGATCGTCAACAACCAGATCGGCTTCACCACGGCTCCGCAGTACGCGCGGTCGTCGTTGTATGCGACCGACGTTGCAAAGACCGTGCAGGCACCGATCTTCCACGTCAACGGGGACGACCCGGAGGCCTGCGTGCGCGTCGCGCGTCTCGCGTTCGAGTACCGCGAGCGTTTCAACAAAGACGTCGTCATCGACATGATCTGCTATCGGCGCCACGGCCACAATGAGGGCGACGACCCGAGCTACACCCAGCCGCTCATGTACCGCGCGATCGCCGAGAAGCGCAGCGTGCGCAAGCTGTACGTCGAGCACCTGGTCAAGCGCGGCGACATCAGTCTCGAGGTCGCAGAGCAGGCCCTGCAGGACTACCAGAGCAAGCTGCAGGGAGCCCTCGACGACGCACGCTCGAAGGCCCCTGAGAAGATCAAGGTGGCCAAGCCCCCGGCACCGCAGGGCGTCCTGCCCCATGTGGAGACCGGCGTCGACGAGGCGACCGTTCGGCGAGTGTTCACCCAGCTCACCAACTACCCGGACGGTTTCACTCCGCATCCGAAGTTGGCCCGACAGTTCGAGCAGCGCGCGGCGCAATTCGAAAAAGAGGGCGACTTCGAGTGGGCAGTCGGCGAGGCACTCGCCTTCGGCACGCTCCTCGTCGAAGGCTTCGACGTGCGACTTGCAGGCGAGGACTCGCGCCGTGGCACGTTCAGCCAGCGCCACGCGGCACTTGTCGACAACGAGAACGAGAACATCTGGATTCCGCTCCAGGGTGTACCCGGCGCGACCGGCAAGTTCTGGGTCTACGACTCGCTTCTGTCCGAGTACGCCGCGCTCGGGTTCGAGTACGGCTATGCGCATGCGAACCCGAATGCCCTCGTGATGTGGGAGGCGCAGTTCGGCGACTTCGTGAACGGTGCCCAGATCGTGATCGACCAGTACCTGGTGGCGGCCGAAGACAAGTGGAAGCAGCAGAACGGACTCGTGCTCCTGCTTCCGCACGGCTTCGAGGGGCAGGGACCGGAACACTCGAGCGGGCGCATCGAGCGATTCCTGCAGAGCTGCGCCGAGGACAACATCCAGGTCGTGAACGCGACCACCGCCGCGCAGTATTTCCACGTGTTGCGCCGCCAGATGCATCGCGACATTCGCAAGCCTCTCGTCATCTTCACGCCGAAGCAGCCGCTGCGCATGAAGGAGAGCCGGTCGAAGATTTCCGATCTCACGAGCGGCTCGTTCCAGGAGGTGCTCGACGATCCGCACGTCACGGACCGTGCGTCGGTGCGCCGTGTCGTGCTCTGCAGCGGCAAGGTCGCGTGGGATGCGATGTCGGAGCGCGACGCGCGCCGGGCCCCGGTTGCGGTCGTGCGCGTCGAGCAGCTGTACCCGTTCCCGCTTGATCAGATCACCGAGGTGATTTCGCGCTATCCAAACGCGACCGAGATCGTCTGGCTGCAGGAAGAGCCCGAGAACATGGGCGGCTGGCACTTCGTCGAGCACCGGATCTGGCGCCTCAAGGAGCGCGGGTACGACCTGCGCCATGCGGCGCGCGTGGAGTCCGGCAGCCCTGCCACGGGTTCGAAGACGATCCACGACCAGGAACATCTCGACCTCATGGACGAGACTTTCGCGGGTCTCTGAGCAACGCCACGACTCAGGACGCCGCCGGCGTCAGAGTTCGAGCAACAGAAGCATCGACAGTTCGCCGAGTGCGGCATCGGGGTCGACGACCTTGATCGTGTGCATTCCCATGGCCGCGGCCGGCTTCAAGTTCACCCCGAGGTCGTCGAGAAAGACGCACTGCGGCGCCTCCACTCCGGCGGTGCGGCATGCAATCTCATAGAACTCGCGCTCGGGCTTGCGCACACCGACCTTGCTCGACTCGACCACATGGTGAAACCGCGCCATGACGGCGGCGACCTCGGCCGACCGTTCGTCGCTCGCGGGTCCGCGCGAGACCACGTTGTTGGTGAGGCACGCCGTCACGTACCCGGCGGCGATCACCTTGTCGAGTGCGGCGACCATGCGTGGCCGCACGTCGCCAGCGAGCAGCGACAGCACGTCGGCCCCAGGAATTCGGTGACCGAGGCGCTCGCTCTCGGCGGCGAACATGGAGTCGAACTCGTCAGGGGAGATCTCGCTGCGCTCGAGGAGCGCCCACGCATTCGAGTCGGGGTTCGTCGAATTGACCCGTCTGATCACGTCTCGGGGGAGTCCCTGGGCGTCCTCGTAGCGGTTGAACGCCTCGAAGGGGCTCGACAGGATCACACCCCCGAAATCCCAGAAAACCGCGGAAATCTGTGGGTTGGGCACCGGGAGAGCGTAGACCGCCGAATCGTGCCGGCGCTGGCCCGGAGTGGTTGACTTGTCCGGGTGGTGAAGAACATCATCGTCGACGGCTCGAACATCGCCACAGAGGGCCGCAGTGCCCCCAGTCTGGCGCAGTTGAACGAGGCGGTGATCGCCCTGATGCGCGAGTACCCCTCGGCCAAGGTGTCTGTGGTGGTCGATGCGACCTTCGGGCACCGCATCGCCCGCAAGGAAGTGGCCGAGTTCAACAAGGCAATCGAGCACAACGAGTTGGTCGCACCCCCTGCCGGAGCGGTGGGGCGCGGTGACGCCTTCGTGCTTGCGATCGCCGACAAGGTGAACGCCTCGATTCTCTCGAACGACAGCTACCAGGAGTTCCACGGCAAGTTCAAGTGGCTCTTCGATCCGGGTCGTCTCATCGGCGGCAAGCCTGTTCCCCACGTGGGTTGGGTGTTCGTCGAGCGTCTCCCCGTGCGCGGCCCTGTGAGCCGACGATCGACCAAGGAAGGCAAGGTCGTCGCCAAGGTGCCCCATGCCAGTCCCGAGGCGAGCAAGCCGTTGCCGGTGCCGAAGTCGCCGCCGCCGAATGCGGCTCCTCCTGCGTCGCGCTCGACGATGGCGAACGAAGTGATGCCGTACCTACAGTTCGTCGAGAAGCACAAGGTCGGCACCAAGGTGAAGGCCACCGTTGCCGAATACACCTCGAATGGTGCGACCGTCACGATCGGCGACGTGCGCGGCTACCTCTCGCTGAAGCACATGGCATCGCCGCCGCCGCGCGCGGCGCGGGAGGTGCTGAAGATCGGTGACGCCGTGCAGCTGGTGATCGTCGGGTACACGCCGGCTCGGCGCAGCGTCGATCTTGCGGTGCCCGGGGTCGAACCGGTCACCAAGCCCGGGACGGCCGCGCCGAGCGCGGCGAAGAAGCCGGCGACCAAGAAGGCGGCGGCCAAGGACGAAACCGCGAAGAAGGTCTCCAGTCGACCAGCCGCAAAGAAGCCGACGGAGAAGAAGCCGGTCGACAGGGCGCATGCCGCGAAGAAGACGACTGTCAAGAAGACGGCTGTAAAGAAGCCGGCGACCAAGACCGCGGCGGCGAAGAAAGCCGCCCTTGCCAAGGCAGCGCCCGCAAAGAAAGTGCCGGCGGCCAAGAAGACCGCTGTAAAGAAGACGGTTGGCCGATCGGCCGCAAAGAAGACAGCGGCAAAGAAGGCCTGACCGTGCTCATTGCGACCTGGAACGTGAACTCGCTGAAGGCCCGCCTGCCGAGGGTGGAGGAGTGGCTCGCTGACGTGCGTCCAGACGTTCTCTGCATGCAGGAGACCAAGCTGGCCCAGGAGAAGTTCCCGACCGATGCGATCGCGGCGCTCGGCTACGAGAGTGTCCACTTCGGGCAGGGCCAGTGGAACGGCGTGGCCATCTGTTCGCGGGTGGGGCTCGAAAATCCACTCGCGAACTTCGCCCCAGGCGTCGAGCCGGATCACGAGGCGCGCATCGTGACTGCGACGTGCGCCGGGGTGCGCGTGTCGTCTGTGTACGTGCCCAACGGCCGCGCGCTCGACCACGATCACTACAAGTACAAACTCTCGTGGCTCTCTCGTCTCCGTCAGCACCTCGACGCCAACACGTCGGCGGCGAGCGACGTGGTCGTTGCCGGAGACTTCAACATCGCGCCCGACGGCCGTGACGTGTGGGACGAGGGTGAACTCGAGGGGTCGACGCACGTGAGTTCCGCCGAGCGCGATGCCCTCGCGGAGGTCTGCGCGTTCGGGCTCGAAGACACCTTCCGACGTTTTCACGACGATGCAGGGTTGTTTTCGTGGTGGGACTACCGCGGAGGCGATTTCCACAAGGGGCGCGGCATGCGCATCGACTTGTTGCTCGCGACGCGCAGCGTCGCCGAGAGGTCAACCTGGACGTGTGTCGACCGGAACGCGAGAAAAGGCCAGCAACCGAGCGACCACGCACCAGTTCTTTTGAAAGTCGTCGATTCGTGAGCGAGATAGAAGGAACGAACTCCTTCAGCTTCCCGCCGTTCCACGACCGGGGTGGCGAACACTCGTCGGGAGACATCGCTCGAATCAACTTCACCCTGCGTCTCCGTGCGCTCGTGTCAGAAGCGATGCGCTCCACTGCGGCCGCCTCAGATGTCGACCGCGCCTCTGAACTTCTCGAAGAGGCGCTGGAACTCCTCGGGCGACCCGGCCCCGAAGGTGGAGCGGCCACCGATTCGCACTTCATCGACCGCAGCCCTCTGATGGGCCTCATGAATGCCATCGCCCCGCCGATGACGCTCGAGATCGACAGGGAAGCCGGTGTCGCGGTCGGGAGGGTGATGTTCACCGAGCCCTACGAGGGTCCGCCCGGTCACGTGCACGGCGGCTTCATCGCCGCCGCATTCGATGAGGTGCTCGGACAGGCCCAGTCGCTCACGGGAAGGCCCGGCATGACCGGGCGTCTTTCCACCTCGTACCGTTCGCCGACGCCGTTGTACTCCGAGATCGTGTTTCGCGGCTGGGTCGAGAGAGTCGACGGACGCAAGATTCTCACCAAGGCCACCGCGCACTCGGGCGAAACGTTGTGTGCCGAGTGCGAGGGGTTGTTCCTCTCGATGCCGGCCGAGTTGATTGATCGGTTGCGGAAGGGCCGCGACTCGGGTCAGGCCTGAGGCCCACGACTGGAGTCGGCCAACAGTTCGATCAACTCTGAGCCGAAGCGTTCGGCGAACACCGGGTCGACGATTGCAGCGATGGTTTCGATCGTGTGGTTCTTCCGGTCGGCAAGTCTGCGCAGTTGACGGTCGGTCAGCACGGCCTCCGGAAGCGATCGCGATGCTCGTGCCCGCCGTGCGCGCCAGTCGCTGACGGCCGCGAGTGCCGCATCGCGTGTCCGCGATCGATCGGCGATGTGTCTGATCTCTGCGACCGGCTCGCTCGTTGGAACCGTGGCCGTGGTGAGTCGCGGCAGAAAGGGCGACGGCCCGGTCGACTTGCCTGACCGCGAATCGGTCCAGGTGACGACCAGTTCGTGTCCAGCACGGGTGAAGGCCACGTAGGCGAGTCTGGCTTCCTCGCCGCGTGCGTCTGCACCACGTGCCGACCGATGAGGGAGCAATCCCTTCTCGGCGCCGACGATGACCACCGCGGGCCACTCCCGTCCTTTCGCCGCATGGAAAGTGAGGACGTCGACGCCGAAACCGGTGTCAGGGTCGCCGGTTGTGGCGAGCCACGAGCCGAAAGTGCGTCCGTCGACGGCACTGTGTCGGTGCTCGTCGAGGAAGCGCCGGACGTGGCCGGCCACCAGGTGCTCGGGATCGTCGTCGCGGTAGTCGTCGCCGTCGAGAATGTCGGAGCACCACGTGGCGAGAGCGTCACGCGAGGTGAGTGACGCCGCCGTCTGTACCGCTTGCCCCCAGGCGCCGCCCTGACGCGGATTGCGCACGGGAATCCCGCTCCGCTCGAGCGAAGAACGCACGGCGTCTGCGACGGCATTGACGCGAGCAAGCACTGCGACTCCGTCGTACGACTGCACCGCCCCGGCCAGGCGCCGGACGTGGCCGACCACGGCGTCAATTTCGGCGCGCTCGTCGCTGCAGCGGTCGAGACGCACCGCGGGGCCCGGCGGCCGCACCGACGTGGCATCGGCGGTCTGTCCGTCGCGAGCGAGTGCCCCGACCGCAAAGGCGACCACCTCCGGGGTGCATCGGTAGTTCGATGGCAGCGACACGACACGTGCGGGGCGGTCGATACCGGGGAGGGCGTCGAAGATCGAGCGGTCGGCACCGTTGAACCCGTAGATCGCCTGGTTCGAATCGCCGACGAGGAACAGATCAGGTTCGCCTCCGGCGAGCACTCGCACGAACGACCATTGCAGAGGGTTCATGTCCTGCGCTTCATCGACCAGCACGTGGCGAAACTGAAACCTCACCGACTCTGCAAAACGTGCGTCTCGTGTGCACCGCTCGACAACGTGGACGAGGAAGTCGTCGAGGTCGACGATTCCTCGGCGCCGCTTCTCGGCGTCGTATGCGGCGATCACCGAGGCGAATTTCTCGTCGCTCACCGGCAGTCGCCGGCCGCCTGCTCGCCACGACGCGAGGGCTGTGGTCGTGTCTTCGCCGCGTGCGCGAATCCAGTCGTATGCGGCAATCGCATCGGCGACTCCTCCCGCGCGCGCGGCCTCGCCCAGAGCCGACGACATCAGCGACGATCTGTTCGAAGCGATGACGGGCATTCGTCGACCGCGGTCCTCGAGGTCCTGAATCATCAGGCGCCGCGCGACGGCGTGGAATGTTCCGACGACGGGCATGACGTCCATGTCGACGTCGCGCAAGCGGGCACGAAGCTCAGATGCCGCCTGACGCGTGAAAGTGAATGCGAGGGTTCGCTCGGTCTCGGCCGACTCGCTCGCGGCTCGCCACGCGATGCGGGTCGTGAGCACGCGTGTCTTTCCTGAACCCGCACCGGCGCGCACCACGACGAGTCCTGGGGGAGAGGTGACGGCGTTCCTCTGGTCGGGGTCGAGGCCGATGAGCAGATCCGATGCGTCTGGCGCAGGTCGGTTCTCGAGCGGTCTCACGGCCACAAACTAGGCGGTTGCTACCCTTGGCGTCCTGTGCCGTTTCCTCGCCGCTTGTTGAACGACCACGAGTCAATGGTGCTCGATCTCCATCCGCATTGGTGGTTCTTCGGGGCTCCTCTGCTGTGGGTGGTGGCGTCGGGCTTCGGCGGCCTGGTCGTTCTCTCGCGGACCGACGGAACCGCACGGACCCTGCTGTCGTATGTGGTTCTGGCCGCAATCATCGTGTGGTCGGCCATCCTCGTGGTGAAGCTGGTCAAGTGGCGCACCACCTATTTCGTGGTCACCTCGCAGCGGCTCATCTACCGACAAGGGGTCGTGGCCCGTGACGGCGTCGAGATACCCCTCGACCGCGTGAACAACGTGAACTTCTCGCAGTCAATTCTCGAACGATTGCTCGGTGTCGGGGATCTCCTGGTGGAGTCGGGCGGTCAGGACGGTCAGCAAAGTTTCAGCGACGTCGCCCAGCCCGAGAAGGTGCAGAACATCATCCACTCCACCATTCGAGACCTTCGCGCGGCGCAATCACCCCACGGTGGGCCCCTGTCGGGGATCGCCCACGAACTGGAGCGCCTGGAGGCCCTCCGTGACAGGGGAACGCTCACCGACGACGAATTCGAGGTGCAGAAGCGCCGACTGCTGGGCTGACCCGCCGCCTTCGGGTCGGGGTGCACCGAGGTGGGAGACTGTCACCATGCCGAAGGCCACACTGACCCAAGGGGTCGAGATCGAGTACCAGTCAATGGGGAGTGAGAGCGACCCCGCCCTTCTGTGGATCATGGGATTCAGCGCCCAGATGACCGCATGGCCCGACGAACTGATGCAGATGTTCGTCGACCAGGGACTCCGTGTGTTGCGTTTCGACAACCGTGACTGCGGCCTGTCGTCGAAGCACGACGGTGTCATGGTCGACACCGATGCCGTGACTGCCGCCGCACTCATGGGCGACCCGCCGCCGCCGGTGCCCTACACGCTCTCTGACATGGCACGTGACGCAGTCGGAGTTCTCGACGCAGTCGGAGTCGAGCGCGCGCACGTGGTCGGTGCGTCGATGGGCGGAATGATCGCCCAGACGTTTGCGATCGAGCATCCGGGTCGCACCGCGAGTCTGACGTCGATCATGTCGATGCCCGGAGACCTCGAGTACGGCAGCCCGACACCGGAGGCCATGGCGGCGTTGTTGGCGCCGCCGCCGCCCAGCCGGGCCGACTACATCGAGAGCGCGGCGAACTGGGCCGTCTGGTGTTCGAAGAAGTACTTCGACCTCGACGAGGCCAAAGCCCGGGCGGCGCGCGAATATGACCGCTCGTTCTACCCGGAGGGCGCACATCGGCAATTGGCCGCCATCTATGCATCGGGAGACAGGTCGGAGATGCTGCGGGCGGTGACCGCTCCGACTCTCGTCATCCACGGTCGTGACGACACTCTGATCACCCCGTCTGGGGGCGAACGCACGGCAGAGCTGGTGCCGGGCGCACGACTGCTGATGCTCGACGACATGGGGCACGATCTGCCGATGCCGCTGTGGCCGACATTCGTGGACGAGATCTCACGCCACGTGCGAGCGGCCATGTGACGGCTGCTGGCAGAACGACATCATCACACGAGCACCTGATTTACGGAGGACATTGACATGGCCGGACCACTCAGCGGATACAAGATCATCGAGATCGCAGGCATCGGACCGGGTCCGTTCGCTGCGATGCTGCTCGCCGACATGGGCGCCGAGGTAGTGCGCGTCGACCGCGCACAGGCGGTGCGCGGCCCCGCCCCCGACGCGCCGGCCGGAGATCTCATGCTGCGCGGACGGCGCAACATTGCACTCGATCTGAAGAACCCCGACGGCGTCGAGACGCTGTTGAAGATGGTCGAGAGGGCCGATGCGATCATCGAAGGATTCCGTCCCGGTGTCATGGAACGTCTCGGCGTCGGTCCCGAGCAGTGTCTGGCACGCAACCCGCGCATCGTCTTTGGCCGCATGACCGGCTGGGGTCAGGAAGGCATGTACGCAAACGCCGCCGGCCACGACATCAACTACATCGCCCTCGCCGGTTCGCTCGCGCACTTCGCGCGAAAGGGCGAGGCGCCGGTTCCGCCGCTCAACATGGTCGGCGACTTCGGCGGCGGCGGCATGTTCCTCGCCTACGGCGTCGTGTGCGCACTCCTGGAAGCCCAGAAGTCGGGCAAAGGTCAGGTCGTCGACACGGCAATGGTCGACGGCGCTGCCGTTCTCATGACCATGTTCTGGTCGTTCAAGTCGATGGGAATCTTCAACGAGAACGCCCCAGGCACGAACCTGCTCGACACCGGCGCGCACTTCTACGACGTGTTCGAGTGTGCCGACGGCAAGTACATCTCGCTCGGTTCCATCGAGCCGCAGTTCTACGCCGAGTTGTTGCGCCTCACAGGGCTCGAGGGCGACACGGATTTCGCCAAGCAGATGGACCAGTCGATGTGGCCGACGTTGAAAGACCGCTTGCGCGTGGTGTTCAAGGGAAAGACCCGCGACGAGTGGTGCGAGATCATGGAAGCGACCGACGTCTGCTTCGCGCCGGTTCTCACCATGAGCGAAGCCGCCGCCCACCCGCACAACGTAGAGCGGCGCACGTTCGTCGAGGCGAACGGCAAGATGCAGCCGGCTCCGGCACCTCGTTTCTCGCGCACGACCCCCGAGATAGGACGCGCGTCAGCGCATCCTGGCCAGCACACCCGTGAGGTGCTCAGCGAGTGGGGCGTCGACGGTGTCGATGCCGCGCTTGCGAGCGGCGGCGCGAAGCAAGCCTGACGATTCGATCCGCAGAGAACTTCAGGCATGCCGACGATCGTCTTCTTCCACGCCCATCCCGATGACGAGTGCATCCAGACCGGAGGCACCATTGCCCGTGCCAGCGCAGAAGGTCATCGCGTGGTGCTCGTCGTGGCAACCAACGGTGACCACGGCGAGATTCCGTCCGATCTCGCAGAGGGAGAGACGTTGGTCGATCGCCGCCGGCGCGAGACGGAGGCATCGGCCGATGTGCTCGGCGTCGCGCGCGTCGCGTGGCTCGGTTACGAGGACTCCGGCATGACCGGGTGGCCACAGAACGCGAACTCCGGTGCATTCCTCAACGCCGAGATTGACGAAGCCGCCACTCGACTTGCCGATGTCTTGCGCGAGGAGTCGGCTGACGTGTTGGTGACGTACGACTGGCACGGTGGGTACGGCCACCCCGACCACGTCACGGTGCACAAGGTCGGCCATGCGGCCGCGGTGCTCGTGCCCGGTGTGCGCGTGCTCGAGGGGACGATGAATCGCGACCAGATCCGCCGCTCAATGGCGGCGGCGCGAGAGGCCGGCCTGTTGCCCCCGGACGCCGACTGGGATGTCGACGGCCCTGCCGACGACGGCAACCCGATGGGCTCGACAGAAGACGAGATCACCTTGAAGGTCGACGTCTCGGCATTCACGGCACAGAAGCGTGCCGCCATGCGGTGTCACGCCAGTCAATTGAGCGACACGAGTTTCTTTCTCGCGATGGACGAAGACCGTTTTGCCCAGGCGTTCGGAGCCGAGTGGTTCATCGAGCCGGCCTCGCCGCAACCGATGCGCGAAGGGTGGATCTTCGAATGACGCGGCTCCATCTCGTTCGTCACGGTCGCGCAGCCGCCGGCTGGAATGTCGACCCTGATCCGCCGCTCGACGACCAGGGTCGCGCCCAGGCTCTGTCGGTGGCGCAGTCGTTGTCGGGTCTGACAACTCGCACCGTGTTGTCGAGCCCGTTGCTTCGGTGCCAGCAGACCGCATTTCCCCTCGCCGCATCGTGGGGTGTCGAGGTGCGAATCGAACCGGGGGTCGCCGAGATTCCGTCTCCTGAGGGTTTCACGGTCGAGTCGCGAGGAGAGTGGCTCCGTGAAGTGATGGCCGGTACATGGACCCAGGCGGCAGAGAAATCGGGTGTGCAGTACTCGCGCTACTGCGAGTCTGTGGCCGAGACGCTCCGCGCCGTCGGTGGAGATGCTGTGGTGTTCAGTCACTACATCGCGATTAACGCGGCCATCGGGCATGCGCTGGGCGACGATCGAGTGGTGGTGGCACAACTCGACAACTGCTCGGTGACCGTGATCGATGTGCGGCCGGATGGCACTCTCGAACTGGTCGAAATCGGCGGGCAAGCCGACACCGTCGTGCGGTGACGGTCGACGAATAGGATGAATCGGTGACCGCGCTCATGTTGCTCGATACCCACATGTCGTGGGCCTGGGTCCAGATCATCTCGAACGGCTTCGCAGGTTTGTGGGCTCTCGCCGCCCACAAGGTTCCGCAGGTGAGGACTCGGGCGCTCTGGTGGTTCACCGGCGCGGCTCAAGTGACGGTGTTCGTGCAGGTGATTCTCGGTGTGGCGCTGGTGAACAAGGAGAAGCTCGAGTTCCCTGCATTCCATGCCTTCTACGGCTTCGTCGCGATCATGGCCGTTGCCATCATTTATTCGTACCGCCACCAGTTGAAGGGCAAGACCTATCTGCTCTACGGCTTCGGAGGGTTGTTCCTGATGGGTCTTGGCATTCGTGCCATGCTCGTCGGCCAGGGCTAGAACTTTCGATCCGATGGTCGGCGGTCGCCCCGCGATCGACCGCACACAACGAAAAGAGCCGGCCGACCCGGGCGGGTCTGCCGGCTCTTGTGAACCGATGAGACAGCGTGTCAGCTGAGAGCCGACGCCAGCGTGTCGAGTTCCTTGACCAGCTGAGCGGGCACCTTGCCACCGAACGATGCGTAGTGGTCGCGGATCTGCGGAATCGCCTGCTTCCAGCCGTCGACGTCGACCGAGAGAATCTCTGCAAGGTCTGCCTCGTTCACGTCCATGCCGGTCGTGTCGAGGTCGCCGGTGCCGGGCAGCCAGCCGATCTCGGTCTTCACTGCCGAGGTGGTGCCCTCGATGCGCTCGAAGACCCACTTCAGCACGCGGCTGTTCTCTCCGAAGCCAGGCCAGAGGAAGCGGCCGTTCTCGTCGCGGCGGAACCAATTGACAAAGAAGATCTTCGGCAAGTTCTCGCTCTTGGTGGCAGAACCGATCTTCAGCCAGTGCGCGAAGTAGTCGGCCATGTTGTAGCCGCAGAACGGCAGCATCGCCATCGGATCGAAGCGCAGGTTGCCGACGGCGCCCTGCTGGGCGGCCGTGGTCTCCGACGCCATGATCGAGCCAAGGAACACGC
>JBMTOT010000029.1:0-19219 GCA_049442935.1 Ilumatobacteraceae bacterium
CCACCTGCTCGACGATTTCGCCCACGGTCAACTGGCGCGAGAACCCGGCCTGCCCGGTGGCGCAGAAACCGCATCCCATGGCGCAACCCGCCTGCGTGCTGACGCACACGGTCGCTCGCGCGCGATAGAGCATGAGCACCGTCTCGATGGCATGGCCTCCTTCGCGGAGCCGCCAGAGGAACTTCACCGTGTCGCCGCCGTCGCCGATGCTGCGGCGCACCTCGTCGAGTGCCGGAGGCAGATCGTGTGCGATGCGCATCCTGAGAGCTGACGGCAGTGTCGTGATGTCTTCTGGCTCGGCGAAATCGGCGTAGAGACCTCGCCACAGTTGGTCGAGCCGGTAGCGCGGTTCGCCGGCCAGCACCTCTGCGATCTCGTCGCGCGAGGGGTCGTGCAGGGTTCTCACGGGCGCACCTCGCCCACGAAGGCGACCTCGACATGGTGCGTGACGAACCCGAGCGACTCGTACATCGCGACGGCGCGCGTGTTGTCTTGGTCCACGTACAACATGCCGGTCGCCACGCCGCGTCGAGCAAGGTGTTCAAGTCCGGCGCGCACGAGTCGCGAGCCGAGGCCCGTTCCGGCCGCCCACGGTGCGACGGCGATCACGTAGATCTCGCCCATCGGGTTGCCGTGCTCGTCGCAGGTGCCGCCAGGTTCGTGCACCTTTGTCCAGCAGAACCCGGCCAATTTCTCGTCCTGCCAGTGGAGGAGGAAACCATCGGTGTCGAACCATGCCTCGCGCTCTCGTGACTCGAGCACCTCGCGCTCCCAGCCGCCCTGTTCGGGATGGTGTGCGAATGCGGCATTGTTCACCTCGAGCCAGGTGTCCTCGTCGTGGCCGGGCCGGAACGGTCGTGTGGCAAGCGTCGAGGGCGGGCCCGACAGAGGAAGAGGAACGCGCATCTGCAGCAGTCGCCGCCCGGGGGCAAGCCCGAACTCGGTGGCCATGTCTGCATGCAGGTTGTTCGGCTGAAACACCCACCAATGGAGATGTCCTCCACCTTCGTCTGCGACCACGTCGAGGGCCGCGCGCACGAGGGGCGGTGCGATCTCGCGCGAGTCGTACCGGTGGTGCGGGTGAATGATCACGTCGAGCGACCACGAGGTGAGGCCGCGCTGCGTGTTGCCGCGAGACACCTGGGCGTAGCCGACCAGGGTGCCCGAATCGGTCTCGCGCATGAGCGCCCCGGCGAACCCGGTTCGTCCGCCTTCGCGCAGGTCGAGCCAGAGGTGGTCGCTCAAGGGTCTCGTTCCGTCGGCGTGCCACGCTGCGTCGACGAGTCCGGAGACTTCATCGATGCTGTCGGAATCCAGCCGACGCCTGACATCGAGCGCCCTCACGCGCTCAGGGTACCTTCGGGTGCGTGGGAAAGCCGAGGACACCAGCCGGACGTGCGAAGGAAGTGATGGCGCGGCTCGCGGTGTTGTATCCGGGCGCCGAGTGCGAATTGACCCATTCGAACCCGTATGAGCTGCTGGCGGCGACGATCCTGTCGGCCCAGTGCACGGACGCTCGCGTGAACATGGTGACCCCCGCATTGTTCGCGCGCTATCCGACGCCGCACGACCTCGCGGATGCGAACCCGTCGGATGTTGAAGAGATCGTTCGTTCCACGGGCTTCTACGCGAGCAAGGCGAAGAACCTGATCGGCATGGCGCGACGCGTCGTCGACGTCTATGGCGGCGAGATTCCCCGCGAGCTCGACGATCTCGTGACGCTTCCGGGGGTCGGGCGAAAGACCGGGAACGTGCTGCGCAGCGTCGTGTTCGACCTTCCGGGGCTCGCGGTCGACACGCACGTGGGTCGCCTCTCGCGGCGACTCGGTCTCACCACAGAGGACGATCCTGTGAAGGTCGAGAAGGTCCTGAACGGTTTCTTGCCGCCGGCCGAGTGGGGGAGATTCAGTCTTCGGCTCATTCTCCACGGTCGCCGAGTGTGCGATGCGCGAAAACCGCGCTGCGACGTCTGCGAACTCGAGGACATCTGCCCGTCGTCGCAACTGCCGACCGCGCGCAAGCCCAAGTAGTGTCGCCCTCCATGGCAGACGCGGCAACCGACACGGTGAGAGCAGAGCTCGGCGCGGCCGGCGAGGCTGTCTCGCGTTATCGCGAGCGGATAGCCGGTCTTGTGTCGTCGGTCGAGGGCAACGAGGAGCTCGTCGCCGCAATGTGGGAAGTCGAGCGGGGTCTGCTCGGTGCACAGAGGTTGATCTCTCGCGCCGAGAAAATCGCCCGGTGAATCGACCCCCTGCGGATAGGTTTCGTTCGTGACCAGGTTTCCTGCACGCGACGCAGTGCGAGCCATGAGCGGGTATCACTCGCCCCAGGTCGATGTTCCGGTGCGGCTCAACACCAACGAGTCGCCGTTCCCGCCGCCGGCCGAGTGGGTGGAGTCGCTCGCTCGCATCGCGTCCGAGACCGAGTGGAACCGCTATCCCGACAGGTCCGCACGACCCCTGCGCGAGGCGATCGCGGTGCGCCACGGTGTCGCGCCCGAGAACGTGTTCGTCGCGAACGGATCGAACGAGGTGCTCCAGACCATCCTCCTCACCTACGGCGGTCACGGCAGGACCGTGGCCACGTACGAGCCGACCTACCAGATGTATGCACAGATCGCCCGCGTCACTGGTGCCGAAGTCGTCACGGGCGAGCGCCGCGGCGATTTTACGCTCGATACCGAGGAGGTGCGGCGCATCTGCGACCGCCACAGTCCGGCGGTGACGATGCTCTGCAACCCGAACAACCCGACGGGCATCGCCGAGCCGCGAGAGACGCTCGACGTGCTGCGTGCCGCCACCGACGGTGTCGTCGTGGTCGACGAGGCGTATGCGGAATTCGGCGAATGGTCGGCGGTTGACGACGTGGCAGAAGATGCAAACCTTGTCGTGACCCGCACGTTCTCAAAGACGTTGTCGATGGCCGCGCTGAGAGTTGGCTACGCCGTCGCGCCGAGATGGATGGTGGCAGAACTCGAGACTGCGGTGCTGCCGTACCACCTCGACGCGTTCAAGCAAGCCGCAACCGTCGCGGCTCTCGGCCACGTGGCAGAAATGGAAGACCGGGTGGCGCGGGTTCGTGCCGAGCGTGCGCGCATCGAGGCGGCATTCGCCGAGATGGGCGTCGAGCACTGGCCGTCGGGTGCGAACTTCGTGTTGTTCAGGGTTCCCGCCGCGGCGACTGTGTGGCGGTCGATGCTCGACGACGGCGTGCTGGTGCGCGACTGCTCGGGCTGGCAACGGCTCGCAGAGTGCCTGAGAGTCACCGTCGGCACTCCCGACGAGAACTCTGCGTTTCTCCAGGCCCTGCGCCGCGCACTGGCTCGCCCCTGAGCCCCCGCCGGCCCGGAAGCCCGGAATCAATCCGCCGAACTGCCCCCGAAACGGCGAGAATGGGGGAATGAGCCGCACCGCACGGGTGACCCGCACCACGAAGGAGACGTCGATCGACATCTCCTTGAACGTCGACGGATCGGGAACGTCGCAGGTCTCGACCGGCATTCCGTTCTACGACCACATGCTCGACCAGTTGGCCCGTCACGGGGGCTTCGATCTCACCGTTGCCGCCACCGGCGATCTGCACATTGACACGCACCACACCGTCGAAGACGTCGCGATCGCCCTCGGTGAGGCCCTGCGCGAGGCACTCGGCGACAAGGCGGGCGTGCGTCGTTTCGCCAGCGGTCTGTATCCGCTCGACGAGGCGCTCGTCGAAGTGGCACTCGATCTCAGTGGTCGTCCGTTCGTGGCGTGGGAGGTGCCCTTGCCCGAGTGTCTGCCGCTCGGCACTCCGGCCTTCGACCCGCAGCTGGCCGAGCACGCCGTGTCGTCGCTCGCGACGAACGCAGGAATCACCTTGCATGTGACGCTACGTGCCGGTCGGAACGTGCACCACATCATCGAGGCGACCTTCAAAGGACTTGCCCGCTGTCTCCGTGACGCAGTCCGCGTCGAGTCGTCGGGTGTGCCGTCGACCAAGGGAACGCTGTGACGCCGCTCGACGCGGCGAGCGAGCGGTGACCGGCGCACCGCGGGTCGCCGTTCTCGACTATGGGATCGGCAATCTTCGTTCGGCCGCCAAGGCTCTCGAGAGAGTCGGCGCCGACGCACGGCTGACCGACTCGTCGGCAGATGTCGATGCGGCCGACGCTGTCGTTCTTCCTGGCGTCGGGGCATTCGGCGCATGCATGGAGTCGCTGCGGTCCCGGGGTCTCGAAGATGTCGTGCACCGGGCGTGCGCGTCGGGAAGGCCGTTCCTCGGAATCTGCGTCGGAATGCAGATGCTCTTCTCATCGAGCGAAGAAGACCCCGGCGTCGCTGGTCTCGGGGTGATCCCTGGCGCGGTTCGGTTCATCGAGGGCGACGTCGTGCGGCCGCAGATGCAGTGGAACCGTCTCGACACGGTCGCGGGGGAGCAGATGTTCGACGGCCTCGCCGAGCGCCCGTGGATGTACTTCGTGCACTCGCTCCACGGCGTGCCAGAGGATCCGGCAACGGTCGTGGCCACGTGCCGCTACGGCGGTGCCGTGAACGCGGCGTTCCGGTCGAGGAACGTGAGCGCCGTGCAGTTCCACCCGGAGAAGTCGGCGACGGCGGGGCTCGCCCTTCTCGCAAACTTTGTCGCCTCGGCCGAGGGCCGGAAGTGAGTTGCGGATGCCGATGAATCTGTACCCGGCGATCGACCTGCTGGGAGGCAATGTCGTGCGTCTTCGCCAGGGCGACTACGGCGACTCCACCGTGTACGGCGACGACCCGGTGTCGGTCGCCCGCGCGTTCGTCGACTCCGGCGCCGGGTGGGTGCACGTGGTCGATCTCGACGGAGCGCGCACCGGGTCTCCGGCAAATCGCGGCGTCATCGCCGACGTCTGTGCCGCGCTCGCCGGACGAGCCCGCGTGCAGGTGGGCGGCGGAGTGCGCACGATTGCCGACGTCGAGACACTTGCCGGCGCCGGCGTTGCGCGGGTGGTCATGGGGTCGGCCGCCGTGGCCGACCCGTCGCTCGTGGCACGGGCTGCGACGGTGATGCCCGTCGCAGTCGGCCTCGATCACCGGGGCGGCGAGGCCGCTGTTCACGGCTGGACGCAAGGGTCGGGACGGTCCGTTGCCGACCTCGTCGGCGAGTTTCCCGATGCGGCCGCGTTTGTCGTCACCGACATCGCACGCGACGGCATGTTGACGGGGCCCGACACCGACGGGCTTGCATCTCTCGCCGCCGCCACCTCCATTCCGGTGATCGCAAGTGGAGGGGTCGGCGCGCTCGACGACCTGCGTGCTCTCGCCGCTGTCGGCACGCTCGAAGGGGTCATCGTCGGCAAGGCGATCTACGAGGGGCGATTCACGGTGTCGGACGCACTCGAGGTGCTGGGGTGAGGCCCGATGTGGTGGCGCGGGTCATCCCGTGCCTCGACGTCACCGCGGGACGCGTGGTGAAGGGTGTGAACTTCGTCGGTCTGCGCGACGCCGGCGACCCGGTCGAGCTCGCCGCGCGCTACGACGCCGAGGGCGCCGACGAGCTGGTGTTTCTCGACATCACCGCGTCCTCGGACGGCCGCGACACGATGCTCGATGTGGTGCAGCGCACCGCCGACCAGGTGTTCATTCCGTTCACGGTCGGCGGAGGGGTGCGCGAGGTGTCGCATGCACGCGCCCTGTTGCGAGCCGGTGCCGACAAGGTGAGCGTGAACACCGCGGGCGTTCAGCGTCCCGAGCTGATCGCAGACATCGCCGCCGAGTTCGGAGCGCAATGTGTTGTCTGTGCAATCGACGCACGATGGAACCCCGAGCGATCGACATGGTTGGTGCACCTCCACGGAGGTCGCACCCCGACCGAGCTCGACGCCGTCGCCTGGGCCGAACGGGCGGTCGCTCTCGGCGCGGGCGAGATTCTTCTCACCTCAATGGACCGAGACGGCACGCGCGACGGGTTCGACATCGCACTGACTCGGGCGGTGTCGTCTGCGGTCGGGGTTCCCGTCGTCGCCAGCGGCGGCGTCGGTTCGCTCGCGCATTTTGCCGAGGGTGTGATCGACGGCGGCGCCACGGGCGTGCTCGCCGCGAGCATCTTTCATTTCGGTGAGCACACCGTCGGGGATGCAAAACGTGCGATGCGCGATGCCGGCATCACCGTGCGTCTCGACAGCTGAGAGTCACGCACCGATCGCGACGAGCAGGTCCGACAGTGCCGACTCGCACGCGGTGCCGGCACCGGCGAGCATGAAGTGATCGACCGAGGGGATGACGCGCAATTGCGTGGTCTCCCAGGTCGTGAATTCGGTGCGCAACTCGTCGGGGTCGGAGAACTGGTCGTGTTCGGGGGCGACGACGATCTTCGGGCGCATGTTTCGCTTCGACACCGGGCCGCGAGAGAGCATCGCGAGCGGCGGGGCGACCGCAAGCCACCCGGCCACCAGTGGGTGTGCGACATCGAGTGCGACCACCGCACCGAACGAGTAGCCAGCCATCACGATGGGCACGTCGGTTTCGAGAAGATCGGCAAGGTCGCATGCCGCAGCGAGGTCGAGGCGCTCGGCATTGCCGTCGTCGTGCTCGCCGCCCGAATTTCCGACACCGCGAAAGTCGGGGGAGATGGAATGGCACCCGAGCGACTGTGCGGCCCGCTGAAGAGCTGCCACCACGTGGTTGTGTCGGTCGCCGCCATGGAGCGGGTGCGGGTGGGCGATGATCACGATTGCACGCGGAGAGGGTGCGTCGGTGCGCACCACGTCGGCCTCGATCGACACGCCGTCGATGGTTTCGAGGTAAACGGTTTCGGCATGCACGCTCCACGACGGTACCGTGCCATGTGTGATGACCGAGGCACAGCGGCTCCCCATCAAGATGCTGAATGACCGTCTTCTCGTTCGCATCCCGCACGGCGAGGGTGAGCGTCGTTCGTCCGGCGGAATCGTCATTCCGGCAACCGCCCAGATCTCGAAGCGGTTGGTGTGGGCAGAAGTGGTCGCCCTCGGTGCGAACGTTCGCGCCGCCGAGGCTGGCGACCAGGTTCTCTTCAGCCCCGACGACCGCTACGAGGTCGAGGTTGGTGGCATCGACTACATCATGTTGCGCGAGCGCGACCTGCACGCCGTGGCCGCGCCGCGCAACGAAGCAAGCACGGGGCTCTACCTGTGAGCGGCGCGGGTCCCCAGGTGACGCCGATCGCGGCTACACCAGACCAGATGGCAGCGGTGAAGTACAACGCCGACGGCCTCGTGCCGGCCATCGCCCAGGACATCGAGACCCGCGAGATCTTGATGATGGCATGGATGAACGCCGAGTCGCTCGAGATGACGATGCGCGAGGGCCGCATGGTCTACTGGAGCCGCAGCCGCTCCGAACTGTGGCGCAAGGGCGACACCAGCGGAGACCGACAGTTCGTGCGCGAGGCGTACTACGACTGTGACGGCGACACGCTCTTGTTCGTGGTCGAACAGGAAGGTGCCGGTGCGTGCCACACAGGCGAGCGCACCTGCTTCTACCGCGCCTTCGGCGACAGCTGATGGCCGCCACTGCCATTCATCCGTCGCGCGACGAGTTCGCCGCGCTCGCAGCAGAGAACACCGTGGTGCCGGTGTGGACCGAAGTGCTGGCCGATCTCGAGACACCGGTGGCCGCATTCGTGAAACTGGTCGGAGACGGCGACGGGTTCCTGCTCGAGTCGGTCGAACACGGCGAACGCTGGAGCAGATGGTCGTTCGTGGGGCGCAACCCGCGGGGCACGCTCACTCTTCGTGACGGACAACTCGAGGTCACCGGCGACGTTCCCGACAGTGTCCCGCTCGACCGCGGAATCTTGGCGGCCATGGAAGAACTCCTTCGTCTGTACCGTGCTCCGTTGTTCCCCGACCTTCCTCCGTTGCAGGGAGGGCTCATGGGTCATCTCGGCTACGACGTGGTGCGCGAGATCGAGCACCTGCCGGACGTGCCCCCCGACGATCGCGGAGTGCCTGATGCGACGGTGAGCATCATCGGATCGCTGGCCGCGTTCGACCACTGGCGCCAGCGGGTGTACGTGCTCGAGAGCGTTCCCGTCGCCGGGCTCTCGGCCACCGACATTTCCTCTGCATACGACGAGGCCGTCGCGCGGGTGTACCAGGGAGTCGCAGACCTCGCCCGTCCGCTCTCGTATGCACCTGTCGAGCCCCCGGTGCCAGGGGAGTCGCTGCCGCTTGTGCGCTCGTCGATGCCAGACGGCCGCTACCGCGATGCCGTCGACGTGGCAAAAGAGCACATCCGCGCCGGCGACATCTTCCAGGTGGTGCTCTCGCAGCGCTTTGATCTCGACCTCGAGGCCGATCCGTTCGACGTCTATCGGGTGCTCCGGCAGGTGAACCCGAGCCCGTACATGTACTTCCTGCGCCAGCCCGGCCTGACCATCGTCGGCGGCTCACCTGAGCCGATGGTGCAGGTGGTGAATGGTCGTGTCATCTCGCGCCCCATTGCCGGCACCCGCAAGCGCGGCGAGACCGACGAACACGACCGCAGGATGGCGGCCGAACTGCGTGAGAACCCCAAGGAAGTCGCGGAGCACGTGATGCTCGTCGACCTCGCGCGAAACGACGTCGGGCGTGTGGCCGATTACGGGACGGTCACCATGGATGAGCTGATGACGCTCGAGCGCTACAGCCACGTCATGCATCTCACCTCGCAGGTGTCGGGTGCTCTTCGCGACGGGCTCGGCCCGATCGACGTGCTGCGCGCGACACTTCCCGCCGGCACCGTGAGCGGCGCGCCGAAGGTGCGGGCGATGGAGATCATCGACTCGCTCGAGCCGGTGAAGCGAGGGCCCTATGCCGGGGTCGTGGGATACGTCGACTTCTCGGGAAATCTCGACACCGCAATTGCGATCAGAACGATGTTCGTGTGGCCGGGGGGTGCGAGTCTGCAGGCAGGAGCGGGCATCGTGGCCGACAGCGACCCCGCCGATGAAGATCTCGAGTGTCACAACAAGGCGCGAGCATTGCTTGCCACTGTGCCCGCCGCCGAGCGCATGACGCGCCGGCGCCGCGAGGAGGGCACTCGGGCATGACAAGCGGTCTCGTGTGGGCCGATCGCGAGCGCGATGTGGTGCGCGTGGAGGGGCCCGACGCCGCGGCATTCCTTCATTCTCAACTCGCCGCTGACGTGGCATCGCTCGCGGTCGGCGAATCGTGTCATTCGATGCTGCTCGATCCGACCGGACACGTGGTCGCACTGCTTCGGGTGGTGCGGCAGACCGAGACGTTGTTCACGCTCGATGTCGAGGCCGGCCATGGGGTGGCAGTCATTGAGCGTCTGCGACGCTTCGTGCTTCGATCGAAACTCGTGATGGAGGCGACCAACTGGGTCGTGCGCGCGTTTCGCGGGCCTGGAGCCGCCGCTGCCGTCGGAGACGTGGGCGGTCGGTGCGCGCCGGGATGGCCGAGCGACGACGAGATCGACGTTGTCGGGCCGCGGGAGGCGCTGCCCGCAGTTCCTGGTGCACGCGAGACAGAACCCGGGCACATCGAGTCGCTCCGCGTCGATGAACGGTGGCCCTCGTTCGGAGTCGATGTCCTCGCCGGAGACGTGCCCGCGACCTCTGGTGTTCTTCGCGCCGCAGTGAGTTTCACGAAGGGTTGCTACCCGGGGCAGGAGCTCGTCGAGCGCATGGACTCGCGTGGCGCCGGCGCTCCGGTGCAGCTGCGCGTCGTGCCGCGCGGTGACCTTTTTCCCGGAGCCCGCATCGAGATCGATGGCCGTGACGTGGGAACCGTCACCTCCGTGGGGCAGGAACGGGCGATCGTGCGTGTCGCGCGCAACGCCGACATCGGCGAGCCGATCGAGTCGTCCTGACCGACGTGTCAGCTCGCCGCTGCGCGCGAGAGGATGGCCGCCACCCTCGGGTGACCGGCAGACGGCGTGAAGTCGCGCGCATCACCCACGCAACGCGCGAACTCGCCGGCATCGAGTTGTGACCGCTCGGCCATCTCGAGCCAGGCCGCGACCCAGTCATGAGTGCCCAGGGACACCGCGACGCGTGCGTTGTCGACGGCGGCGGCGCAGCCGGGCGCGGTGCTCCATTCCTCGACCAAGCCCCGCATCACCTCTGCGGGGCTGAGGCCTCCGAGGGTCAGTGCCTGCCATTGCATGAAGCCGAGCAGGGCGAGGAACGGAATGAGCGGGCGGGCAACAGGGGTGAAGACCGCCACCACGAACAGAAACAGAGTCGCGCCGAAACTGATGCGAACCATCACCTGGCGACCTCGACCCGGCGCGACGGCATCGATGAGGTTCGCCACGATCGCACCGCCGTCGAGAGGAATTAGAGGTACAAGGTTGAGGAAGCCGAGAGCAACACCTGCCCACCACACCGCCATGGTCACATTGCTCTGCGTGATCGACTCGCGCGAGAACGGCGACGCACCGAGAGCCGCCAGCACGACGACGGCGACGCCGACTTGAGTCGCCGGGCCCGCGAGGGCGATCCCGCCGCGTTGCCACCACGTGAGCGGCTTGCGCGTCTCGTACGCGGCATAAGCGACCATGAAGTCGAGCGCGATGCGCGCGTCGCATCCGGCAAAGCGTGCGGCGAGTGCATGTCCGAGTTCGTGGATGAGAGTGAACGCGGCGACGGCTCCGGCGACCCACAGGCCGAGAGGGAAGGGGTACAAAAGAACCAGCAGCAACATGAAGATGAAGAATCCGGGTCGCACCGCGGTCGGGAACCCGAGTACCCGCAGACCGCGTGATGATCCGGACGCGTTGTGTGCCTGCACAGGGCGAAGTGTACGAAAAGCGCCGCCCGTAGACTCCGGCGTCGTGCCCCTCGTGTATGCATTCGACCACAAACATCGGCGTGCACCGATGGAGATGAAAGATCTTCTGGGAGGCAAGGGCGCGAACCTCGCCGAGATGATGACTGTCCTGGGTCTTCCCGTGCCCCACGGATTCACGATCACCACCGACGCGTGCCGCCACTACATGCACCGCGGCTGGCCGAAGGAACTCGACTCCGAGATCGCGCGTCACGTCGCCGCTCTCGAGAAGAAAATGGGTCGGAAACTCGGTGACCCCGGCGACCCGCTGCTGGTGTCTGTGCGTTCGGGTGCGAAGTTCTCGATGCCGGGCATGATGGACACGGTCCTGAACCTCGGACTCAACGACAAGAGCGTGAAGGGCCTCGCCGCGTCTACCAGCAACGCGCGGTTCGCATGGGACTCGTACCGTCGCTTCATCTCGATGTACGGCCGGATCGTCCTCGGCATCGAGGCACACGTGTTCGACGGGCCGCTCGAGGCGGCCAAGCACGACGCCGGTGCCGCGACCGACGCCGACATTCCGGCCGACGTGCTCGAGTCGCTCTGCGAGACCTACAAGGCGGCCGTGGCGCGCGAGACGGGCAAGCCCTTCCCGCAGGACCCGGCGCGCCAATTGCGGGGGGCGATCGAGGCCGTGTTCCGCTCCTGGAACGGCCCGCGCGCGGTTGCCTACCGCGTGCGCGAGAAGATCAGCCACGAACTCGGCACCGCGGTGAACGTGCAGGCGATGGTGTTCGGCAACCGCGACGACAATTCGGGCACCGGTGTCGGGTTCACGCGCAATGCCGCCACCGGCGAGGCTGTTCCCTACGGCGACTTCCTCGTAAATGCCCAGGGCGAGGACGTTGTCGCCGGCATCCGTAACACCGAAGATCTCGACGCGTTGCGCGGTCACTTCCCCGAGATCCACGCCGAGCTGCTTCGCATCTTCGCCGGGCTTGAGCGCCACTACCGCGACATGTGCGACACCGAGTTCACCATCGAGCAGGGAAAACTGTGGATGCTCCAGACCCGCGTCGGCAAGCGCACCGGGGCGGCGGCACTGCGCATGGCGGTGGAGATGACCAAGCCGACAGGCAGCGGGCGCTCTGCCTGGAAGATCAGCAGGCAAGAAGCAGTGATGCGCGTCGCTGCGGAGCATCTCGATCAGGTTCTTCACCCGCAGTTTGCGCGTCGGGTGCCGGCTGTCGCAAAGGGACTCGCCGCATCACCGGGGGCGGCGGTCGGGCGGGCGTACTTCACCGCCGATGATGCCGAGGCCGCCGTGCGGCGCGGTGAAGACGTGGTGCTGGTGCGCAACGAGACAAGCCCCGAAGACGTCCACGGAATGATGGTCGCCCGGGGAGTTCTGACGGTGCGTGGCGGGCTCGTGAGCCATGCCGCAGTCGTCGCACGCGGGTGGGGAACTCCTGCCGTTGTCGGTGCCGAGGCGCTGAAGATCGACGGCACTGCGTTCCATGTCGGAGACATTGTCGTCACAGAAGGTGACTGGATCTCAATTGACGGCACGACCGGCGACGTCATGGTTGGCAAGCTCGATCTGGCACGTGCGGAGCCGCCGCCCGAGTTCGCGACCATCTTGAAGTGGGCCGATGACATCCGCCGCGGGAAGATGGCCGTTCGCGCGAACGCAGACACTGCCGACGATGCACGAAAGGCTCGCGAACTCGGCGCAGAAGGAATCGGTCTGTGTCGCACCGAGCACATGTTCCTTGCGCCCGAGCGTCTGCCCGTGGTGCGACGAATGATCCTGGCCGACACGCCCGAGGAAGAGTCGGCGGCACTCGAGGAACTCCGCACCGTGCAGCGGGAAGACTTCGCGGCCCTGTTGCGCGAGATGTCTGGACTCCCGGTCACGGTTCGCCTGCTCGATCCGCCGTTGCATGAGTTCTTGCCGCGCGTCGAGGAACTCGAGTCGAAAGAGTCGCGTGAAGGTCTCGCCCCCGACGAACAAGAGCTTCTGGCGGCGGCTCGCGAGTGGAGCGAAGTGAATCCGATGCTCGGCACCCGCGGGGTGCGCCTTGCCGTGGTGAAGCCCGGGCTCTACACGATGCAGGTGCGCGCCCTCCTCGAGGCCGCCGATCAGGTCGCATCCGAGGGGCTGAAGCCGATCATCGAGGTGATGATCCCGCTCACGGTCACCCGCGACGAACTGGCCCTTGCGCGGTCGTGGGTCGACGAAGTGCTCTCCGACGTCTCGTCTCGCCCGTCGCCGAGGGCAAAGAAGGGCTCGGCCCCGACGAAGCGCCCGAAAGTCACTGTCGGCACGATGATCGAGACGCCGAGGGCCGCGTTGCGCGCCGATGAACTCGCCGAGGTCGCCGACTTCTTCAGTTTCGGCACGAACGACCTGACGCAGATGACGTTCGGCTTCAGCCGCGACGACGTCGAGAGCCGCATGATGCCGACCTATCTCGAGGCAGGGCTCCTGAAGCGGAACCCGTTCGAGACGATTGACCAGCGAGGTGTCGGCGAACTGGTCTCTGTCGCGGCCCAGCGCGGTCGCAAGACGAAGCGTGCCCTCAAGTTGGGAGTCTGTGGAGAACACGGCGGTGACCCTGAGTCGATCGCATTCTTTGCCGGTGTCGGTCTCGACTACGTGAGTTGCTCGCCGTATCGCGTGCCGATCGCTCGACTCGCCGCGGCCCAGGCGGTGATCGGCGGAGCAAAGTCCGACACAAAGTGACGAACCCGGCCGGCTGAACGGCGGGTCGCATCGCCCGGGGTGGCGTGCGCTACCCCGGAACTAGTGTGTGTCGCGTGGGGATCGCAGACGACGACATCGCCCGTGTGCGGTCGTCGGCGGTGCTGTCCGAGATCGTGGCGCCGCACGTGCAACTTCGCCGCACCGGCCGCAGCTGGGTGGGGTTGTGCCCGTTTCATGGCGAGAGAACTCCGTCGTTCAACGTGAACGATGAAACCGGCCGCTATATGTGCTTCGGTTGCGGCGCGAAGGGCGACGTGTTCACGTTCATCCAGCAGATCGAACATCTCGACTTCGTCGGCTCTGTCGAGCGACTGGCCTCGCGCGCCGGCATTGAGCTGCGCTACACGAGCGGCGGTGACACCGGCGAGCGTAAGCGCCGTAAGGAACTGCAGGCTCTCATGGAGTCGGCGGTCGACTGGTACCACAGGCGTCTTCTCGAAGCACCCGATGCGCGGTCGGCGCGCGACTACCTGCGCGACCGGGGGATGTCCGGCGACGTGGCCCGCACGTTTCGGCTCGGGTGGGCGCCCGATGACTGGGATCAGGCGTGCCGGGCTCTCGACGCGCCGGCGGCGATGCTCCAGGAGGCCGGTCTTGGCTTCGTGAACAAGGCTAGTCGCCTGCAGGATTCATTCCGTGCGCGGGTGATGTTCCCGATCTTCGACGACTCTGGCGCGGCTGTCGCCTTCGGGGGGCGCATCCTGCCCGGGTCGACTGATCCGGCCAAGTACAAGAACTCCACCGAGACGCCGATCTATGCCAAGTCGCGGACGCTCTATGGTTTGAATTGGGCGAAGGGGGACATCGTCAAGCAGGACCGCGTGATCGTGTGCGAGGGCTACACCGACGTGATCGGTTTCCATCGCAGTGGGTTGGGTGTCGCCGTGGCGACGTGCGGCACCGCCTTGACCGAGGATCACGTGCGCCTGATGAAGCGTTTCGCCAAGAACGTTGTCCTCGCATTCGACGCAGACTCGGCCGGCCAGGGTGCGGCCGAGCGGTTCTACGAGTGGGAGCGCAAGCACGACGTGTCGGTTTCGGTCGCACAGTTTCCCGAAGGGCGCGACCCCGGTGATCTCGCGTCGTCCGACCCTGGTGCGCTCGCGGCGGCGGTCAACGACGCGATGCCGTTCCTCGGGTTCCGCCTGAAGCGCGTGTTCGCCGCGAACCCGCTGCGGTCACCCGAGGCGAGAGCCCGCACCGCCCAGAAGGCGATGGAGCTGGTGAACGAGCACCCCGACCCGAACGTGCGGCTCCTCTATGCCGGTGAAGTGGCGACGCACACCGGGGTCTCGGCCGCAGAGTTGTCGCGTGTCGCAGAGCGCGGAGGACGCACCCCGGTGACCGTCGCCGCCCCCGTGCAGCAGGCGCCCGAGGGGGCAGGGTTCATGGCAATTGCGCTTCTCGTGCAGCGATGGGACGACATGGCGCCGTGGCTCATCGAAGAGTTGTTCGCAGACGACGCCGCGCGTGCGGCGTTTCGCGCACTTGCCGAGACGGAAGGTGACGTGCACGCCGCTCTTGCACTGGTCGAGGGGGAAGCGGCCTCGATCATCGAGAGAGCAGCCGTGCACGACGGAGATGCCGACCCGCAGGTGGAGGCGCGCACACTGATTGCGGCCGCCGTGAGGCGCGAGTTGGCGGTGCGCCGTCCCGGCGCCGACGCCGAACGGGTGCAAGAAGAACGTCGCGTGCGCATCGCCCTCGAAGACCTCGGCAAGCACGACCGTGCGGCCGCGGCGGCGGTGCAGTTGCTGCAATGGCTCGCTCTCAGAGGGCAGGGCCCCGGGTGAGCGAGGGCACCGTGGTGGGGGGAGCGGTGCCGGTACCGGGGGTCGACCCCGCAGAGTGGGCTGCGCTCGTGGCGTCGCGCACGCCGGAGGGGACCGTCGACCCCGACGACGTCGCGCACGTCTTTCGCGGAGTGGAACTCACCGAGGACCTCATTCGTCAGATCGAGTCGATGCTCGCCGAATTCAACATCACCCAGTCAGGCCCGCTGCTCGTTGATCCGACGCCGCCGTCTGGCGTCGACGTCGTCGACGCCGACACGCCCAGACCGGTACGGACCCGCCCGCTGCGCAGGCCGCACGCACTGTCACATGCGCTCACCGGAGAGGGACCCGACGCCGTCAAGATGTACCTGCGCGAGATCGCACAGATCGAGCTGCTGACTGCCGACGACGAACGAACACTCGGTCGCGCCATTCGCGCCATGCAGGAGGCGCGTGCAGAGATGGAGTCGGGTCGAGTGCCCGGTGCCCGTCAACGCGAGTTGCGCCGGGCAATAGAGGAGGGCACCGACGCGCTCGATCACCTGATCACGGCGAACCTTCGTCTGGTTGTGTCGATTGCGCGCCGCTACGACGGACGTGACCTGCAGCTGGCCGACCTGATCCAGGAGGGCAACATCGGGCTCATGCGGGCCGCCGAGAAGTACGACTGGGAGAAGGGCTTCAAGTTCTCCACCTACGCCACCTGGTGGATTCGCCAGGCGATGATGCGCGCGATGGCCGACCAAGGGCGAACTATTCGGGTCCCGAGCCATGTGGTGGAACAGCTGAACAGGCTCGCAAAGGCAGAGCGCGAGTTGGTCGTGGAGTTGAAGCGCGAACCGACCCTCGACGAACTCGCCGAACGGACGGCGCTCGATGTTCCGCGCATCGAGGAATTGCAGCGCATCTCGTCGGTCACCGTCAGTCTCGATGCGCCGATGGGATCGGACGGCGACAGCGGAACGTGGGGTGACACTGTCGGCAACGGCGAAGAAGTCGAGTCGCCCGACGCGATCGCCGAACGCAACCAGTTGATCGCCGCCATCGAGCGTGAGTTAACGCACTTGCCTGAGCGAGACCGGCGCATCCTTGAGCGGCGGTTCGGCATCCACACCGGAACTCCCCAGACCCTCGACGACGTCGCCCGCCAGGAAGGTGTCACCCGCGAACGCATCCGACAGATCGAACAAAAGACGCTTGCCCGGTTGCGCCACCCGAACAACAGCCAACGGCTGAGGGCGTTCCTCGACGAGGTGTGAGGGCCCGGCACGGGGCCATGGTTCGCCAGGCCGCGCTGGTATCGTGAGCGTTCCTTCCGGGGTAGCTCAGTTGGCAGAGCGACGGACTGTTAATCCGTTGGCCGTGGGTTCGAGCCCCACCCCCGGAGCCAGTGGGCCCCGTTTCGGGTCCCCGCTCGCGGGCCAGTAGCTCAGTTGGTTAGAGCAGGGGACTCATAATCCCTTGGTCGCAGGTTCGAGCCCTGCCTGGCCCACAGACACTCCCACTGTGTTGTACATACAATCGGCATACTGAACGCAATGAGAAAATCGTCTATTACTCCTTTGATGACCGTGGCTGCAGTTGCAGTCAGCCTGTTCGCAATGATGGCAGGGGGGGTCGTCCACGGGTCACAGGCATCCGCGTCGACAGTCATCCATGCCAACAGCGCTTCTGGAGACGACGCGACCGGAGACGGCACCGCCGGGAATCCGTACCGCACCTTCCACAAGGCATACACAGAAGCCTCGGCTGGAGAGATCATTGATCTTGATGGAACTTTCACTTGGACCGATGCCGATGAAACCGGTGACGTCGCCACGACCGGATATCGAATCGGCAAGTCGTTAACAATTCGCGGACAGTCCCGGTCGACGATCGTCCAGGCTGCCTCGACTCGCAACACCGCGGATCGCATGGTTTTCTTTGTCAATCGCGGCGTGACCGTGACCTTTCAGTCAATGACCGTTCGACATGGTCGAGTGGTGACCGATGATCATGGTGCCGGAATCACCGTGTACGGCGAATATTGCGGAACAGGCGGAGGTTGCGCGGGTACAACCGGAGTGGTGACGATCGACCAAGTCAATGTCGTCGATAACGATGCGGACACGGCTCTCAACTCGTACACCTATGACCGCGCCGGTGGCATCATGCTTCAGGAAAACGCCAGACTGACGGTCCTCAACAGCAATGTCGAGAACAACAACTGTCGCTGCAAGTACTACGCCGCCGGTGGAATCTACGGCGGAATGCAGTCGGCGAACATCACCATTCTCAATTCCTCGATCTCGCACAACACTGTGGTGAGCGACGGCGGTTCCACCTATCCCTTCTCCTACACCTCTGTGGCCGGTGGTCTTGCGTCTCAGCGGTTCGGAACACTCACGGTGACAAACAGCACTTTCCACGGGAACGTGACGAATTCATACGGCGGAGCGATGTCGCTCTACTACCAAGACCGCGGAGTGCGGCTGACGAACGTGACGATTACGGGGAATTCTGCCACCCTGGGCGCTGGCGGAATTTTGTGGAACCAGCTCTACACGGGCAACAACTACGACCTTCGTATGAAGAATGTTCTGTTGGCGAACAACACTGGCTCGGGAGGAGCAAGTGATGATTTCTATGCCACGTCAGCAACCAGCGCCAGTGCAGTAGTTGCGTCCTACTCGATTGTTGAGAGTTCGTCGCATTCAATTTTCAGTGGAACAGGAATGATCACGGGAAACCAAGCGTCACTGAATCTCGATTCCTCATTGAGTGACAATGGTGCGATCACGGGGACTCGGTCCCTAGGGCTCCTTGCGGGGAGTGTCGCCATTGATGCTGGTGATGCGGCGGCACACGGCCGCACGGGGTACACGGTCACTCCACCGGCCGAAGATCAGAGAGGTGCTCCCCGCGTGGGTGCGGTTGACATTGGGGCATTCGAGTTTGGGGGAACGACCCCGACTACCACAACGACCTCAACCACGACTACCACTACCTCCACAACAACGACAACAACAACAACCCTTCCAGCCTCGACGTCGGTTCCACAATCGTCAACCACCACCTCAGCGGCGCCGACGACGGCGCCGTCGGGCGAATCCTCGGGCGGATCGACTACCGCAACGACAGTTGCGACGGTGGCAACTGGAACAGTGGCGAACGTGGATACACCACAGACCTCGTCAGGACAAGTTTCGACACCAACGACCGTTGCCCAGGCCGCGACGACGCCGAGCGTGGTGCGCCCTGCGGTGTCAGTGGCAACGACCTCCAGTACCTCCACAACGGTTGCGGTCGCAGCAGCGGGCTCTGATCTCATCATTCCCGACGCGCCTGATGCGGCTCTCGGAGATGCAGTCGTGATGGTCAACGGCGAGGGTGTCGCTATGTCGATTTCTCGTGAAAACAACACCATGACGGTGAGTGGGGCCGGAATTACTCTGACCATTGCCGCGATCCTCGAAAACGGAGAGGTCGTTCCGCTCGATACTGAGGGAAACGTGCGACTGGACGGAACGCGCTACCTCCGCATGGATGGCTTCGGAGTCGGCCTCGACTCGCCAGCCGAAGTGTGGGTGTTTTCTGAGCCAACGTTCCTCGGTTCTTTGGAGCCCGATCGCGAGGGGAAGATTTCAGGATTGCTCGCAGTTCCGGCTGACGTCGAACCAGGAAATCATCGCCTCGTGATCAAAGCCCAGAATCAGTCGGGCGACGACGCAACGATGGCTGTGGGAATCGGAGTTGGTGAGGCGCCTGCGGGAGTTGCATTCGAGTGGCTTATTGGTATTCCATTGGCTCTCGCTGTCGTCGCCGGTCTCGTGATTCCGGCTCGTCGTCGCCGGCGACAAGCATTGGAGTGAGAGCGGTTCCTGTCACGAGACGAGGGGGAGAACCTCTTCTTTGAAGCGGGCCATCTGCTCGACGGCCTTTGAGTACTGGTCGCCGATCAAGTGCGGAAAGATCGTCAAC
>JBMTOT010000030.1:0-18033 GCA_049442935.1 Ilumatobacteraceae bacterium
AGTGGGTCTCCGGGCAGCACGCATCCACCGAGCGGAAAGACCGGAAGTTCACGTTCATCCACGCCAGAGACCCACTGTCACGGAGACAACTGTTCGGCACTCGGCGTTGAACTCGCCCGTCCCATCGCCGCACCGATCGAGTACCAGACAGGTCGGTAGCGCGTCTGATTGTCGATACCCGGCGAGTTCATCAGAATCGTGAATCTCACCGGTGAGCCGTTCTCAACCGGCATGTACCCGACGAGAGATTTGACCCCAGACAGCGTTCCCGTCTTTCCGAGGAGGCGTCCCTCCACCGACTCGCCGTCGAAGATCGAACGAAGAGTTCCCGACTCACCGGCGATGGCCAGCAACCCGGGCAGACGATCCGCCAACCGTTCCAGCAAGTCTGCGAACACGGAACACGGCACTTGGTTCTCGCGCGAGAGCCCGGAACCGTCGGCAATGACGACGCCTTCGGCCAGGCCCCACGATTCGAGGAGCCCGAGCACGGCTGCTGCCCCACCGGACGTCGACGCAGAGCCAGAGACTTTCAGTCCGATTTCTTTGAGCAACAGTTCTGAGGCGTTGTTGTCGGAGTTCACGAGGATTGCCTCCAATTGGTTCACCAGCGGCTCCGATGAGACCGTCGTGATCTCTGGAGAATCTGCAGGGAGCACATCGCGCGACCAGCCACCGGCCACAACCACTCCGCGATCTGCGAGCAACCCCGCGAACACTTGGGCTGCTGACAGGGCGGGGTCTGACGGTCGCGTCGCCAGGCCGGGGACGACTCCATCGTTGACCATCAGGGCACCGAGAGGTCCCCCCTCGACGAAGTGAAAAGACGACGGCCACGATTCGACGAAACGTTCTGAGTCGTAGCGGGTGTCTACTCCAGCGACGGAGCCTGTGACCGTGCGAAGTCCTGCGGCGACGACCTGATCAGCCAGCGACTCGAGGGGCGTCTGATTGAACGTCGGGTACTTCTCCGTCGACGGATACCCGGCCGTCACTAGCAAGGGATCTCCCCCACCGACGAGCCACAATTTCGTTGCGGTGCCGGATGCATCGATCTCCCCGTGCACCGACGTCACAAATGTGTGGTCAGGCCCGAGCACGTCGAGAGCCGCCGCCGCGGTGACCACCTTCATTGCAGACGCAGGCACCAGCGGTTCAGAGGGATCGACAGCCATCAACCTCTCCCCCTCCCAGTCGACCGTCGCGCAGCTTCCCGCGGGAAGAGAGCCGACCGATGTCGCCAGTGAACGCTCAACGCGACCGAACCGTGTCGTCACCGAGAGCGTCACGGGAACACGTCGAGCCGTGACGACCGGAGAATTCGCAGCCTCTGTCGCCGCCGGCTCGGCACGTGCGACGACTCGATCGGCAAGCCGATCAACGACTACGACCGCTGCAAGCAGCAGCGCCGCTCCCGCCGCACCCACTCCACCGACGACTGCCAGGGGATTCGACGCCCTCCGAGGACGGCGTCGCCGGCGCTCAGCGCCGAGCCACGCCGACATGCACCGCGTACCGGTAGAGATGCCCCAGGGCGGCCACCGCCCTGTTCCCGCTGGCGTAACACAGACGCCCGTTGTCGCGCGTCACGGCGACTCCGGGGTTGGACGAGTCGGCCACAGCCAGCTCCGTCGCCACCAGGATGGGCTTGCCTGTCTCGGCTGACAGACGGTGGGCCGCCTCGGCGAAACGGGCATCTTGACGTTCGTGGTATTCCACGATCCTCTCCAGACCATGTCCGGGATAGAAACGACCCTCTCGCATCAACCGTGCCTGATTCGACTGGATGCCGATGCCCAGGTAGATCACAGCGTCAACATCGGGATGCGATGCGATCATCTCCATTACCTCCGGAATGGTGTCGCGCGTCTCACCGCCGGCACAGTCAACCGGGTTGTTGCGACTCCACCGAGGCGGAAGCTTGGTGTCGATGGATGCGAGAAGATCGTCCGGAAGGCTCATCAGACGCAACGAACCATCCCGCGCGATCGCGTCGCTCGTCACCACACCCCATCCTCCGGCCGTGGTCAGCACCACGACGTTTGGCCCCTTCGGCAGCGGCTGAGTCGCAAAAGTTGCGGCCGTGTCGAACGCCTCTTCCACGTTTACGGCCCGAACTATTCCACCTGCACGACAGGCACCATCGAACACCGCGTCATTGGCCGCCAACGCGCCGGTGTGACTCGCCGCCGCCCGTGCTCCACTTTCGGTGGCTCCACCCTTCACGAGCACGACGGGCTTGACCCGCGATGCACGGCCGAGTCGCTCCATCAGTTCGCGTCCGTCTGAGATGCCTTCCACGTAGGCGAGCGACACCTTCGAGGCAGAGTCGGTCGCGTACCACTCGACCAGATCGGCCACGCCGAGCGCGGCCGCATTGCCGGCAGAGACAGCCCTGCTGATGCCAACACCGGTCTGTCGCGAGTAGTTCATGAAACTCGAGACGAAGTTCCCGCTCTGGCTTGCTACCGCAATCGCTCCTGCAGGCGGATACGGCGCGACGATCTGCGCACAAAGGTTTGCCGGCGTGGAGACGACTCCCTGACCGTTTGGTCCCGCAAGCAAAATTCCGAGGTCTTCGGCAAGCGCGACCAACTCATCTTCGAGCCGCCGCCCATCCTCTCCTGCCTCGCCATAGCCGGCTGAGGTCAAGAACGCCGCCTTGACCCCCTTGGATGCACACGCCCGCAGCAGATCCGGATTCGCCGACGCCGGAGTGCACACGAACACGAGATCGATGGCCCCGTCCGGAAGGTCGGCAACGTCGGCAACCGTCTTGACGCCCAACACTTCCTCACCGTTCAGGTTTGTTCCGAACACTGCCCCGCTGTATCCGCTCGCAAGGATGTTGTGGAGCGACACAAAGCCGAATTTGCCAGGGTGCGTCGACGCGCCCGTCACGAGGACTCCCCTCGGTTCAAACAGTGCGGCGAACTGCTCTGCGGTGTGCGCAACGCGCCGTCTTCCCGGGGGCAAACCTCGTGTTCCCAGTTCAACCAGGGCATCGACGGCCACGACTCGGCCGGAGTGATCTGCGATCAGCGGGTTCACGTCGACCGAGACAATGTCGTCTCTCTCGGTGGCGACACGAGAGAGCCCGACCAGGCTCGTCACCAACGTCTCGACGTCGACTGGGGCATCTCCCCGGAACTCACCCAGGAGAGCCTGAGTCCTCAGTTGGGCCACCATGTCTCGCGCCTGCTCGGGCGAGACCGGGGCAGGCCGGAACACCACATCTCGCACTGCTTCGGCAAGCACCCCTCCGAGTCCGAGCATGACCGTGGGTCCGAACTGCTGATCGACCAGCACGCCGGCGATGAACTCTCTGTTTCCCGAGATCATCGGCGCGACGAGGAGGTGAACGTCGCCGTCGTCCGCTGTCGCGGCCGCCAAGAGGTCCGCGGCGGCACCGCGCACGGCTGCCTCGTCCGAAAGACGCAAACGAACCAGGCCGCGTTCCGTCTTGTGGGCGATCGAGTCCCCTCCGAGTTTGACGACGACGGGGAATCCGAGTTCGCTCGCCGCCACCACCGCGGCTTCAACATCGGGAACTTTGCGTTCGGGCGCGAATGGCACGCCGTGCTGTCGCAGAAGTTCCTTCGAGTCTGATTCAGAGAGCGTGCGGGAGGTGGTCACAAGTGTCAGAAACTAGTCCCTCGGGGCCGCACGAAGGTGCGTCGCAAGGGCACCGGCCACCTCTTCGGCCCTTTCACCGAGAAGGAGATGTCCGGCGTCGATGTCGACCGAGTGCGACTTCGGCACTAGAGACGCAACGTGGCGCGAATGGGAGATGTCCACCCATCGGTCCTGCAGCCCGCCAACCACGAGGCACGGTGCAGTGATGGCGCCGAGACATTCGGCAATGTCGACCCGTCGATCCAGCTCGAGATGCGCCAACGATCCCCGCTGCACGAGTGAGGCCGCCATTGAGACAGCCCCCTCGGCCATTGGTTCGAGCAGTGCCAGAGCGGGCGCGGTGTATCCGTCGACGAGTGCGTACCTCATGAACAAAGTGACGTCAGTCTCTATGAGCCGCGCCCACAGATCGAAGGTGAGACGCATTCGAGCATCGGTTGTGGCCCAGCCGCACACGGAGGTGACACTGCGGACACGGTCTGGATGGCGTGCGGCAAGGCGCAATGCCACCACTGCACCGAGCGAATATCCGGATACATCAAAACGTTCGTGACCGAGTGAAGCCATCAGACGGACGAAATCGTCGACGACAGTGTCGAGGTCGATCGGGTCGGACGGAAGCGATGATTCACCCGACCCCGGCAGTTCCGCACAGATCCATGAAGCCTCAAACTCGCATGCTGCGCGCACTTGATCCCATGCCGACGCCGACTGGGTGGTGCCGTGGACGGCCAACACAGGCGCGCCGGAACCGTGCACTTGATATCCCACTGTTCGGTCGTCGATCTCGAAGGTCGGCATGACTTCTCCTCGTGTGTGGCGATGACGCTAGTTCGTCGAAGACATGGCTGAATCGGAGTCGCCCATCAGTGCGGATCGAAACAGATCGATCACGTTCTCCCCGTGCTCGGAAATGTTCTGCGGCGTGAGCGCAGTGTCGTCGATCAGTCCGTCGATGAATGGGGCATCGCTGAAGTACGTGAGGATCGCGCCGTATCCGATGATCAGGAGGTGCCGAGGGTCGAGACGGCGGAACACTCTCGCATCCATCTGCTCCTTGAACCAACCGGCGGCCTCATCGAAATACGGCCGCAAGACCGCCGAGAGATCGACTCCCAGGTGAACGCCACCGTCGAGAGCCTCGCGACGCATGATTCGCACATAGTCGGGTGTTTCCGCAAACAGCCCGAAGCCGACACGCAGAACCAATTCGACCTTGTCCCAACCGGACGCGGGTTCACTGATCGCCACATCCATGCGCTGCATCCACTCAGACAGGAGACGTTCGAAGACATCGCCGTACAGCACTTCCTTGCTCGGAAAGTGGTGCAGCAGGCTGGGACGGCGTATCCCGACTCCCGCCGCGATGTCGTTCAACGACGTTCCCTCATAGCCACGCTCGGCAAAACAACGCAGCGCCTCGTCGAGAATGACGTCCCGGGTCGAACGCGTACCGACCGGTTGGACTCCCCCAGACACCTGAACATTGTATCCGTCAACCTCTTCCCGTACCTACCTACCAGTAGGTAGCGCACTACGGTGATCCCATGAGAAGCACCTTCATCGCGGCTGTGATCGCGGCGGCGGTCGTCAACACGGTCGCGATGGCGAGCACCACCGTGTACTTGCATCGTGCGGTGAGCCACAAGGCTCTGGCTCTTCATCCGGCCGCGGCGTTCGTTTTTCGTGCCGCCATCTGGCTCACGACCGGCATCAAACCAGCCGAGTGGGCGGCCGTGCACCGCAAACACCATGCGTTCACCGACACCCACGGGGACCCGCACTCCCCTGTTCAACTCGGCTGGCGCCGCGTTCAATTGAAGAATGTCGCTCTCTACCGGTCGGCGTTGTCTGACCGCTCGATCATCGACAAGTACGCACGCGACGTGACGACGGACCGATGGGATCGGCTCTTCTTCGGGCACCACAAATCTGGTCTGCTCATCGGCATAGGAATTCTCGTGGTGATGATCGGTCCAGCGGCAGGTCTGCTCGCCGCGTTCATTCACGCCAACGTCTATCTCGCCGGAAATGCCGCGGTCAACGCGCTCGGGCACCACTTCGGTCGCCGCCCCTACACCAACTCGCAGGCAACCAACCTGCAATGGTTGGCCTTCTTCACCATGGGCGAAGGGCTCCACAACAACCACCATGCCGCTCCTTCGTCGGCACGCCTGTCACACCGACGCGGAGAGATCGACTTCGGGTGGTGGGTGATCTGGACTCTCTCTCGCATGCGACTTGCGGCGGTTCGTTTCGACGACGTCCGGCTTGTGCGGTCTGCGCGAGGCGACGCGTCCTGACCCACGCGACACGCGCTGACATAGTCTCGCCAGCAGTGCCGACGACAATCACCACGCAGCTCTTCTTTGACGGTGCCGATGTCCTTGGCCCGAGCGCACTGACCCTGGACGAGAACGGAGTCATCTCCTCAGTCGATCGGTACTCGGGAACGTGCGACCATTATCTGGTCACACCCGGTCTGGTCGATGTTCAGATGAACGGATGGGACGACGTCGACGTTGCCGAGGCCGATGGTGACTCTCTCCTGCGGCTGGACGAGGCGTTGTTCGCCCTGGGAACGTCGCACTGGCTCGGCACGATCGTGACTGCTCCGCTGGATCGCATGCAAGATCGCCTTGCGCGACTCGACTCAATTCATGGTTCGCGGCGAGTCGCAGGGTTTGAGGGTGTTCACATGGAGGGCCCCTTTCTAGGAGGGGCACCGGGCGCCCACAACCGACGTCACATTGTGCCGATCGATCCCGGCATGGTGGCGTCGCTCCCCAGATCGGTACGGCTCGTCACCCTCGCTCCAGAGGCTGCCGGAGCGTCGGATGCCATCGAGACACTCGTCTCGCGCGGCGTGTGTGTGTCCGCCGGACACTCGACACCCTCACGGTCGCAGTTCGACGATGCAGTGTCGGCGGGCGTCACGATGGTCACCCACCTCTTCAACGGAATGAGCGGCGTACACCACCGGGACGGAGGCATGGCCCTGTGGTCCATGCTCGACGAACGAATCACACTTGGCCTCGTCGCAGACGGCCACCATGTCTCGGCTGACGCAGTCGCCCTCGCCTTCCGTGTTGCCGCCGACCGTGTGTGCCTGGTCTCCGACTCAGTCGCATGGGCGGCTGACCGAGCCACCACACGCGGCGTACGGAGCAAAGACGGCGTCGCCGTCCTCGGCGACGGAACTCTCGCCGGGTCCTGCACCCCGCTGGCCGGATGCGTGCGATGGGCGGTGTCGGTCGCGGGCGTGCCACTTCATGCAGCGCTGAGAGCTGCGACCCGAACACCTGCGCTCGTGATCGGTGCAGAAGATCTGGGTCTGGTCAGAGTGGGACGACCTGCCGATCTCACCTTCTTCGACGAGAGTCTCCACGCGACAGGCGGAGTCCGCCGATTAGCCTCGCCACGTGGCTGAACGTTTGGACCCGACACTCGACTCACTTGCGATCTCGGTGGTGCGGGGCATCGCAATGGACGCCCCGCTGGCCGCCAAGAGCGGACATCAGGGCACTGCGATGGCTCTCGCCCCTCTCGCCCATGTGCTCTACAGCCGCGTGATGCAACACGATCCGACACGTCCTGACTGGCCGAACCGGGACCGCTTCGTTCTTTCGAACGGTCATGCCTCGATCCTGCAGTACGCAATGTTGTTCCTGAGCGGCTACGGACTCGAACTCGACGACCTGAAGGCATTTCGCCAATGGGACTCAGCGACGCCCGGTCACCCTGAAGCCGGCCACACCGCCGGGGTGGAAGTGACCACTGGCCCGCTCGGACAGGGCTTCGCCAATGCCGTCGGTATGGCGATCGCCGAAGAGCACCTGCGTGCAATGCACGGCTCGAACGTCGTTGATCACCGCACATGGGTGATCGCAGGTGACGGTTGCCTGATGGAAGGTGTCAGCCACGAGGCCGCATCGCTCGCCGGACACCTCGGACTCGACCGACTGACCGTGGTCTTCGACGACAACAAGATCACAATTGATGGCGGAACTGATCTCGCCTGCTCCGACGACGTCCCGGCCCGGTTCCGCTCGTACGGCTGGCATGTGATCGAGGCAGGAGACATCGGCGACGACTGCGACGCCATCGAGGGTCACCTCAGGGCGGCGGCGGCCCATGTCGGCCAACCGACGCTCGTCGTGCTGCGGACACATATCGGACATCCGTCCCCCGATCTCACCGATGCGCACGAAGCGCACGGAAATCCGTTCACGGCCGAACTCGTCGCGCGAACCAAGGAGGTCATGGGCATTCCGGACGAGCCCTTCCACGCGCCGTCAATTCTCGTCGACACGTACCGGACGCACTGCCGTGAGCGAGGAGCGGCGTGGCGCGACGACTGGGTGCGGTCAGCCGGTGCGGAAGCGATCGAGGCCCTCGAAGCGCAGCACCGCCTGCCCGACGCCGCCACAGTGAGAGCCAGCCTTCCGCGATTCGAAGACGGAGAATCGATCGCGACGCGTGTGGCCTTCCAGAAAGTGCTCGAGGCAAGCGGCCACGTTCTGCCGCAAGTGCTCGCCGGAGCGGCCGACCTCACAGGCAACACCGGCGCCAAACTCTCGGGGCGGGCGTTCGGGCGCTCCGCTCGCGACGCACGCCAGGTGTTTTACGGAATCCGGGAACATGCGATGGGTGCCGCGCTTGTCGGGATGGCACGGCACGGCGGCGTCATCGGTGTTGGCGGAACATTCTTCGTGTTCGCCGACTACATGCGCCCGTCGATCAGACTCGCCGCTCTCTCGGGCGCGCGATGCATTTTTGTGTTCAGTCACGACTCAGTCGGGGTGGGCGAAGACGGCCCCACACACCAACCCGTCGAACATTTGGCATCCTTGCGTTCCATTCCGGGTCTCCAAGTTCTGAGACCTGCGGACGCGCGGGAGACTGCCGAGGCGTGGATCGCCGCTGTCACCCATGACGGACCGTCCGCGATGGTTCTCTCGAGGCAGAATCTTCCGGTGGTCACCGACGGATCCGCGGCAGTCACCGGCGCCGCACAGATTCGCAGTGCGGCGAAGCCGGTCGCATCGATCGTCGCCACCGGCAGCGAAGTCAGTGTCGCCCTCGACGCAGCGTCCCTTCTCGCAACCGAGGGCATCGAGGTGAACGTCGTCTCGATGCCCTCGTGGGACCGCTTCGCGCACGTCGACAAACGCGCTCGCGACGAGATACTCCCGACTGCGCTTCCCGTCGTGAGCGTCGAGGCGGGATCGACGTTCGGTTGGGAGAGATTCGCTGACGTGTCGGTGGGAATCGACCGATTCGGAGCCAGCGCACCCGGACCGGAGGTCATGAAACGACTTGGCATCACCCCTGAGGCCGTGTCTGCCGCTGTCCGGGCCACACTGTCTGCATGAGCGACCGCCTTCGGATACTGCACGACGAATTCGGTCAAAGCCCGTGGCTCGACAACCTGAGCCGAGGCGACCTGCAGAGCGGACGCCTCGCGTCGTTTGTCGACGCAGGCGTGCGCGGCCTGACATCGAATCCGACGATCTTCGCCAAGGCCATCACCGGCGGAGCCGAGTACGACTCTCAGTTCGTCCGCGAACTCTCAGAGACACCGGACGTGACGCGAGCAATGTGGGAACTGATCATCTCCGATATCGGCGCCGCGCTCGATCTCCTGTCTGACACGCACACCGCGAGCGACGGCACGGACGGCCATGTCAGCGTCGAAGTCGACCCTCGACTGGCACGCGACGCATCGTCGACCGTCGCCGCGGCCCACTGGCTCAACGGGCGCATCGACCGACCCAACACCATGATCAAGGTTCCTGCCACAGTCGAGGGAACCACGGCGATCGAGCAACTCATCGCCGACGGCGTGAGCGTGAATGTCACGCTCATCTTCTCACTCGAGAGATACGAACAGGTCATCGAGGCATACCTTCGCGGGTTGGAACGACGCCTCGAGAAGGGACTGCGTCTTGACAACATCTCGAGCGTCGCGAGTTTTTTCATCAGCCGTGTCGACACCGAAATCGACAAACGTCTGGACTCGATCGGCGGCGCAGCCCCGTCCCTCAAGGGAACGGGTGCAGTCGCCCAGGCGAGCCTTGCATTCGATCTGGCTGAGCGATCGCACAGTGGGACACGGTGGGAGCGCCTGAGAGCGGCGGGGGCACGTCCGCAGCGACCACTGTGGGCCTCGACGTCCACCAAGAATCCGCTCTATCCGGACACGAAGTACGTCGACCAGCTGATCGGCCCCGGCACCGTGAACACTCTTCCGGAACAGACTCTCGTCGCGTTCTCTGAGCACGGAAACCTTCGCCGAACGATCGACGAGGATCTCGCGCTCGCCCGTCGACAGTGGAGCGACATCCAGGAGTCCGGTATCGACGTCGATGATGTCTCGGCACGGCTCGAGATGGAGGGACTGGATGCTTTCGTGGAGAGCTTCACCCACTTGGAGTCGAGCCTTGCCGCCAAGGCGCGCGACCTGGGGATGTCGAAGTGAACGACCCGGAGCCGGCACTTCCGCCGGAGATTGGCGACCTCGCAGGCGCAATTCTCGAATCGTCCAGGTCCTCCACGGACAGACGCAACATCATGCGCCTGATCAAGGCGACAACCAGCCTCGTGCGTGGACCCGGTTCGTCGCTCGATGTCAAGATTGCCAGCGCCGCACTCCAGGAGATGACGAAGGCGTACGAGGTGTTCGCACCCTGGCGCGACGTTCCGAAGGTGACGATTTTCGGCTCGGCTCGCACTCGACATGACGACCCGATCTACCAAGTGACGGCCCGAGCAGCGGCCGAACTCGCTGAGCGCGGCTACATGGTGGTCACCGGTGCCGGACCGGGGATCATGGAAGCCGGCATGGTCGGAGCAGGCAGAGAACGCTCGATCGGAGTGTCGATTCGACTGCCGTTCGAGACAGGTGCCAACTCGGTCATCGCCGGCGACGAGAAGTACGTGAGCATGCGCTACTTCTTCACAAGAAAACTGATGCTCGTGAAGGAGTCCCACGCCTTCCTCTGCATGCCCGGCGGCTTCGGAACGCTCGACGAAACTTTCGAACTCCTCACTCTCGGCCAGACCGCCAAGTCGGTCCCGGTGCCCGTGGTCTTCCTCGAGATCGAGGGTCGCCCATTCTGGAGTCCGTTGATGGCGACCCTCGAACCACTGCTGCTGGGACAGGGCCTGATCTCGCCCGAAGACACGTCCCTGTACACCGTCACAGACGACGTCGATCTCGCAGTCGCCGAATTCACCGGCTTCTACGCCAACTACCACTCCATACGATTCGTGGCCGACACAATGATCGTGCGCATGAAGCGCGCCGTGCCCGACGACGAGTTCGAGAACTTCGCCCGTCGCCACGCGCATCTGACTGACGGAACTCCGATCACTCGCACCGACCCGAGCGACCCGGAAATGCGCGATGAGGACGTGCCGAACCTTCCCCGCATCGCGGTGCGGTACGCGGCAAAGGGTTTCGCTTCCCTGCGTCCGCTCATTGACGACCTCAATCGGTGGTGATCCCGCCCCGCAGCTGATGAATCGCTCTGTCGACCGTGCGACGTGCGCGGGACACGCGCTTCTCTGCCTCCGGACGCTCCCCGGATCCCTCTTCGATTGCCTCGCTCACGAGGGACATCGCGAGATCGTTCAAGTCGAGACTGACCGCCTCGAGCCGGGTCACGATCGCGTCGATGCGTTCTTCGATGCCGTCAGATGCCATGTTCCACTCCTCACCGACATGCCCCGGCGCGCCCGGGCACATTGCGTCGAACTCTGTCACACGTCATCAATGTCCATGTGTGACTCGCAGGTGAATTTCGACCCGTAAGTACGGCCTCGTCCTCGTTGATCGCCTAGGTTGTGGAGCCGTGTCACGCAATGAAGGCCCCCACGAGTGGATCAGTTTCGAGGACCCCGACGAGCTTCGTACGTGGATGATCGACGCGACCTTTCTTCGGTCGAGCTACAAGTGCATCTATGGCGAAGGCTGCAAGGGCGTGCACGACGACCCGACCCCGGAGTTGATGCAGGGATGCTGTTCGTTCGGGGCCCATTTTCTCGATGACGACGACATGAAGACGGTCGTCAAGCACGTCAAGCGACTGAAGCCGAGACACTGGAAGAACCACGCGAAGGCGGCCAAGAAGGGGTGGTGGGTGACCGAGAAGGACGGCTCGAAGAAGACTCGCGTCGTCGACGGTGCGTGCATCTTCCACAACCCGCCCGGATTCGAGGGCGGCACGGGCTGTGCGCTCCACATCGCCGCCGTCGAGGCTGGAGAGCGCCATCTCGACTGGAAACCCGACGTCTGCTGGCAGGTTCCGGTGCGCCTGGAAGAACACATCGAAGATGGCGGCTACGTGGTGTCGACGATCAGAGAGTGGAAGCGACGCGACTGGGGCGAGGGCGGTGACGATTTCGCCTGGTGGTGCACCGAGTCAGCGGATGCGTTCGTCGGGAGAGACCCTGCCTACACCTTCTTCTCGGAGGAACTGACCGAGATCATGGGCAAGAAGTCGTACGCAAAGATGGTCGAGCTGCTCGAGCGTCCGACCGCGGTTCCGCTGCCCCACCCCGCGCTGAAGAAGAAGTCGAAGAACCTCTGATCACGAGGACTTTCTCGACGCCCGCTTCCTTTCTTCGAGCCCGAGGGCGCGCTTTCTGATGCGGATGGCCGTCGGCGTCACTTCGACCAACTCGTCGTCACCGATCCATTCGATCGCCGTCTCGAGGGTGTGAACGACCGGGGCCGCCAGCTTCACGCCGTCGTCGTGGCTGTGGGTTCTGATGTTGGTCTTTTCCTTGGCTCGAACAGCGTTCACGACCATCTCTTCGGACCTCGCCGACTCGCCGATCACCATTCCTTCGTACACGTCTTCCCCCGGACCGAGAAAGAGCGTTCCGCGCAACTGGAGGTTGTCGAGTGCGTATGCGGTCGTTCCTCCGATTCGATCGGCGATCATCGCCCCGCCGGTTCGGTGCGGCAGGTCGCCCGCCCACGGAGTCCAACCGGCGTGGGCCTGGTGAAGAAGTGCCGTTCCGCGGGTGGAGGTCATGAGCATCGAACGAAACCCGATCAGACCTCTCGACGGCGCCTCGAACGAGACAATGGTCCTTCCCGGATCTCCCGGACGCAGATCGGTCACTCGTCCCTTCCGCGGCGCGAGAGCCTGCGTCACGGTTCCGACGTGCTCGTCGGGAACGTCGCAGGTGCCCGACTCGAGCGGTTCGTGGCGCTTTCCGTTGATCTCGCGGGTCACCACTTCCGGTCGGCTGACCTGAAGTTCGTACCCTTCGCGCCGCATGTTCTCGATGAGCACGGCCAACTGCAGTTCGCCTCGCCCCGCCACCGAGATCACGTCGGGAGAATCCGTGTCGGACACCTTGATCGACACGTTGCCGAGCACCTCTCTTTGGAGACGCTCCCGCAGATGCCTGCTGGTCACGAATTTTCCTTCTCGGCCCGCGAAAGGCGACGTGCTCACCCCGAAACTCATCCGAATCACGGGTTCGTCAACTTCGAGACGCGCCAATGGTGACTCGAGTTCGGCCCCGCCGATCGTGTCGCCGACTTCGACTTCCGGAATGCCGGCGAGCACGAACAGGTCTCCTGCGACGATCTCGTCGACTTCGGTGCGCCCAATGCCGTCGAACACGCTCAAGTTGACGGCCCGTCGCCGCACAGGGCCGTCTTTTGCGGCATCCTTGCCCCACAGCATCACCTGGTCGCCCTTGCGCATCGTCCCCGCGTGCACTCGGCCAATTGCGAGGCGACCGAGGTATTCGGACGCATCGAGGTTCGTGACCAGCGCCGCCAGCGGAGCCGAGGCATCGGCACCCGGATCGGGCACCGTTTCGAGAATGGCGTCGAGCAGGCAGGAAAGGTCCGCCGAGGCGTCTGGCATGCCCACTCCGGGCATCGCACGACCTTCGCGGGCCACTGCGCTGATCACCGGAAACGACAGTTGATCATCCGAGACGGCAAGGTCGAGGAACAACTGCTCCACTTCACCGAGAACCTCCTCGGGGCGAGCATCACCTCGGTCGACCTTGTTGATCACCAGAATGACGGGGAGTCCGCGACCGAGCGCCTTCGACAACACATATCGCGTCTGCGGCAGCGGGCCTTCTGCCGCATCGACCAGAAGGATGATTCCGTCGACGAGTGCGAGCGCCCTCTCCACTTCGCCACCGAAGTCGGCGTGGCCGGGCGTGTCCACGAGGTTGATGAGGGCATCTCTCCAGCGAATCCGGGCCGCCTTGGCGAGGATCGTGATTCCTCGCTCTCGCTCCTGTGCGTCTGAGTCCATGACCCTGTCGACAACCTGTTGGTGTGCGGCAAAGGCCCCCGTGCCCCTGAGCAGGGTGTCCACGAGCGTCGTTTTTCCGTGATCGACATGGGCCACGATGGCCACGTTGCGCAGTTTCATGGGGGTTCTGGAGCGCTAAGGCTCAGTGATCTCTGCCGTCGGCCTCGTCGAGATCGTCGTCAGGATCGTCGTCGAACGTGACTCCGTACTTCTCCGCGATTGCGGCATACTCGTCATCGGGGTCAGAACTCGACTTCGAGTCCCCGTTCAGGCCGAGATCGGCCGCACTGGGGCCAGCCTGCTTCAGTTTTCTGGCTTCTTCAAATCGACGGTGGCGACCCTTTTTCACGGTCGGACTCCGAACACTGCGTGGCCGTGGGCCAAATGGACAATCCTGGACATTGTAGCCGTCGGATCCCGCAGATTCAGGTACCCCTGCTCGTTATTCGGGCACGTCGACGAGTCTCAGCCCCGGATCGGCTCCTTGGCCCGTGAATGTGAGACCTTTCCGACCAGCGACCAGGTCCTCGATGTCTCGGCCGAGAATCTCGGCGCGCCATCCCCTCGCAAGGCGAGCTCCGGCATTGCGGGCAAGCAAATCCACGATGTCCTTCCGTGTGGCAAGCAGCGCCGGGTCGAGTCGGCTCTGGCGCGCAAGTTCGCTCACCCATGCAGACACCAGGGTGATTGCGGAACGAAGCGATCGGTCGACATCGTCACCTTCGGGTGCAGGGAACGAGAGTTCTCCTTCACGTCCGAGTTCGACGCCAGCCCCGACAGCGTCGATGACCGCTCTTCCCTGCGCGCTGCGAGCAAACCCCGCATCAACGCCCCTGCATTGCGCGAGATCCTCGACGGACCGGGGAGCCCGCTGGGCGACTCCGAGTAGAGCGATGTCTGACAACACATGCCGAACCGGCCGGTCGAGGTCCATCGCTCGTTCCTCGCGCCATCGGGCAACCTCACGAGCCACCCACCGCGCACGTCCCTTCAGTGTCCTCACGTCCTTCACCCTGAGCCATGCATCTGCAGGGGCGACCGGCCCGGTGGGACGAGTGCGCAATTCTTCGCACGCTTCGGCCGCCCACGACACACGTCCGAGCGCCTCCAGTTCGGACTCGATGATCTCGCGCAGTTGGCGCAGGTGCACCACGTCGGAGGCTGCGTAGCGCATCTGGTCTCGCGTGAGCGGACGACGCAACCAGTCGGTCAGTCTGTCGCCCTTCGGAAGATTCACCCGCAGGTACGCACTCACGAGGGCCGACAACGAGGGCGTCGAGTGACCGACGAATCCGGCGGCGAGTTGGGTGTCGAAGATTCTCGAGGGAACGAAACCCAGCGATTGAGACATGACGTCGAGGTCCTGCTGGGCCGCATGAATGACACACAGTGCAGGTCCGGTGATGAGCGGCTCGAGGAGTCCGGCGTCGCAGTGCAGCGGATCGATCAGCACCAGGCGGTCGCCAACCTCCACTTGGATGAGTGCCAGTTGCGGAAAGTAGGACTTTTCGCGGTGGAATTCTGTGTCGAGGCGGTACTCCTCGTGCGATGTCGACCACGCGACAAATGCCCGAAGAGCCGCATCGGAGTCGATCCACTCCCACGAGACGTCGTCTGGCGAATTCACTCTGTCTCGTCGGGGCTGTCGAGATCAGCCGGAGTGTTCACATTGCGGACGGCCACCGCCGGCACGGGAACTTCAGCGACGTCCAGGAGCACGGCCGCCCGGTGCACTGCCCGCTCGTTGCGCTTCCACACAGACTGCAACGTCGACAGGCATTCCTCACGGGACCACGCCGCACAGAGCCAGTTCAAACGGTCCGTCCGGCCGACAGAGGCCTGCGCGTCTCCTAACCCGTTGACAAGGCTGGAGATCACCGCAGGGGTGATGAAAGGCATGTCGCACGACAGAACGACGACTGCATCATTCGACGCCGACTTGAGAGCCGTGATCACACCGCCGAGGGGGCCCTCTCCCGGAAATCCATCCTTCTTCCACACGCCCTCGAGCGACTTGGCGCGTGCCGACGTGCCGCCGACCATCAGGATCTCGTCGGCTCCCGCTTCCCTCGCCGCGTTCGCCACGCGATTGGCCATCGATGTTCCGTCGACGTGGAACGTCGCCTTGTCGGTTCCCATCCGCGAACTGTCGCCCCCGATGAGGACCGCAACGGAGAATTTGACACCCGACACGGTGTCAAGGCTACGGCCAGATCAGTGTCTATTGTTGGGCCATGGTGCATTCATTGGCCGCGATCGACCCTTCATTGCTGGAAAATTCCGCTTTGGGGCTCACTGGAGGCTCAATCATTGTTGCCCTGGTTCTGCTCAAAGTCGTGTCGTCCATTGTGGGAAAGATCGTCTCGACCGTCGTGATGGTCGCACTCGCTCTCGGTGGGTGGTCGCAACGAACAGAGATCACCGACTGCGTCGAGGCGGTCCGGGCACAGGCGACAGCCGGCTCCACGCTCGAGGCAACGTGCACGTTCTTCGGCCAGGACGTGACGCTCAAGGTTCCGATTCCCGCCACCTGAGTCAACCACCACGCTCAGTCGATCCGAAAATGGGGCGCGACGAGCATCCTGTGAAATTCAGCGGGGTGCGACATGTGAGCCCCGTGACCGGCACCGTCAATGACAACCGGGTCCGTCGTACCACACGATTCGGCGATCCACTCGGCTCCCCTCACGTGGTGCGCCGACGCACGTGATCCGCGACCGACCAGCACTCGACATGTGATCAACTCGGCGGTCCACGGAGCCCCCAATCGAAGGGTGCCGAGTTCCTCGACGAGAGCACGTCCTTCCCGACGCCGCGCATCCTTGGTGCGTTCGGGCAGACGACGCCAACCGTCCTCTCCGATGAGCGCCACCATGAAACTCTCAGCGGCCATTTCTGGGCCCGCCGCGATGCCGCGCCCGCCGGCAGACGTCGTCGGCCACCACGAGTTCCACGACACGGGAGTCTCATACACCGACACTCCAGCGCATTGCCCTCCGAGACGGGCGGCCGCCGCGAGGGCGACGTTTCCTCCGAAGCTGTGCCCGACCAGCACGGCATCGCGACGTCCGACGAGCGCCACAACGTCGTCGACGTTGCCCGCAACGGTGAACGGACCCGGGTGATCCCATGAATCGCCGTATCCCCGTCTGTCGAAACGCAACACGGAGTGTTCCGCTGCCACGATCCGGGCCAGGCGCGCCATGCCCGACATCCGGTCGAGCGTTCCATGGATCAGCACGACCAACGGCCCGTTCGAGCCGTCCACGGGACCGGATTCAGACCAATGAATTCGGTCGGTCACCGATCCGGTGGTTTGTCTGGGCTCCACAAGTGGTTATCTAATCACTCGTGGAATTGATTCTGGTGAGACATGCCCTCCCGATCCGGCGGGAAGTAGCCGACGGCCCCGCCGATCCAGAGTTGTCCGACGACGGCCACCGGCAGGCACAACTTCTGGCGGACTATCTCCGGCATGAACAACTCGATGCGATCTACTCGAGCCCGATGAAGCGTGCGGTTCAGACTGCCGCACCGGTCGCGCACGTGCACGGTCACGTGACGGTGGAGATCGACGGAGTCGCCGAATGGGACCGACACTCGAACGAATACATTCCCGTCGAGGAACTCAAGGCCTCGAACGACCCGCGCTGGCAGGAGATGGTGGCCGGCGGGTGGAACAGCGACGAAGACCAGGGCGACTTCGACACCCGCGTTGCCGAGAGTCTCGAAGCGATCATCGGGCGACACAAGGGCCAGCGGGTGCTCGTGTCGTGCCATGGCGGTGTCATCAACTCATTTCTCTCGAGAGTCCTGGGGTTGCCTGGGAGCCAGTTCTTCTATCCGAATTACACGAGCATCCACCGCATCGCCGCATCCGGAAGCGGGCACCGCAGCATTCTCAGCATCAACGAGACCTCACACCTCCGCGGAAGCGGTTTGCCGATAGGACTGTTCCACTCATGAGCACACCGTTCTCGCCCTCCGTCGAATCGTTGATGAAGTATCTCGATTCCTCACCGACCCCGTTCCAAGCGGCCTCACACGCCGTTCGACGACTGGAGGAAATCGGGTACTCACCCGTCACAAGACTGGCAGG
>JBMTOT010000031.1:0-17581 GCA_049442935.1 Ilumatobacteraceae bacterium
CGCGGCTCAGATCGCGCCAGCGCGTGTCAGACGGTGAGGAAGTTCCCGAACTGCCACGGGTCTGACGGGTCATGGAGTGCCGCATGGGGCGCCCACTGGTCAAAGACATCGCGGCGGGTACGCAGCGGGTCCCAGTCGACCGGGGTCGAGAGCATGGTGCCGAGATACGGCCGTGCCCACCCGAGAATCTTTTCGTGCGGGAGGTCGTCGGGCACGCACACCCCGCGCGAGGGCTCCTCGATCATCCAGCGCACCGCGGCCACGATCGAGGCCGCGACCTGCAGCGTCGTTGCGTTCTGGTGGGGAAGGATCGCGCGTGCTTCGTCGATCGAGAGCAGCGACCCTGTCCACCAGCCGCCGAAATCGTGACCGAGCAGCAGCACGCCCAATTGGTCCTGTCCGGTCGTGATGTCGTCGTTCAAGATGCGCTGGTCGGGCTGCATGGTCCAGTCGCGCATCTTCAGCTCGTGCACGCTCGCAATCGCAGAGTCGGACGGACAGTACGCGTAGTGCACAGTCGGTCGGTAGAGGTCGGTGCCGTCGGGGTTCTTCACGGTGAGGTGCTTGCACATGGTGTAGGCCTCGCCGTGGCGAATCACCATGCCGCGCGACTCGCCGGCCGGCACCCACGTGCGGACCCACGTGTCCATTCCCGGAGTCGCAATCGCAATCTGATTGCATGGTCCGTCGTCTTCGTGGGCGTACGCATTCGGCGGCAGACGCTTTTCGTGCGTGCCCCAGCCGAGTTCGGCCGGAGCAATGCCTTCTTCGTAGAAGCCGTCGATGCTCCACGTGTTCACGAACTCGTTGACGCGCTTCGGCACGTTGGTGAGTTGGGTGTCGCGTTCGGCGATGTGGATCACCCTGGTGCCGGTGAGCATCGCCAGCATGTTGTGCGCATTGGCTGCGAGCGCCGTTTCGAGGCCAGGGGCACGGTCGCCGGCGCGGCCGTCGGCGAGAATCTTGTGGGCGATCTCCTCCAGTGCCTGCCGGGCGAAGTGGCTCACGAGACCCGGGTTTGCGCCGTGTTCCAGCACCGCGGTGGCGCCCGAGTTGTTGCCCCAGCGATCGATCATCTTTCTGATCTGCTGATGTCGTACATACAGCGTGCGCTCGAGCGGGTGTGTCGCCGCCATGTCCTCGTATGGGTCCCACAATTCGACCGAGGTGTTCAGATAGCGGACACCGTGGGCGCGGCACCACTCGAGGATCTCAACTGCGTCGATGTTCCATGCGAGGTCGAGAATGAGGTCGCCCTCGCCGACCCGCGCCGAGAGGAACTCGTCGATGTTGTCGGGCGTCACGCGCCCCGATTCCCATCTCACGCCGGCGGCGAGCTGGTCTGCAATGCGGTTGCGGTTGTCGACGAAGTCGACCACGGTGATCGACGCCGGTGGCAGTTTGAGATCGCGCACGAGCAGCGGAAGAGTGCACTGGGCAACACCTCCGCACCCGAGCACGAGCACGCGAAAAGAAACGTTCTCTTGGTTCATCGTGAATCGGCCTTCTCTTTACAGGCCGGCGTCAGCGGTGAGTTCGCCCGTCAAGGTGGAGTCGAGAAGAGCGTCGAGCTCCTCGGAGAAGTCCGGTTCAACCGGTATCAGCAGGGCCTGCCAGTCATACGGCAGCCCTTTCATTCCGCGCGTGTGCGTTCCGTCGAGTGGTGCGTCCATGAGAACTCCTCCCTGGTGGGCAGAGGGTTCGCCCGTGGCGGGTGGCGCACGCCGTTGCTTGTGGCCCGGTCCGTACGACTTTTGCTCGGTGCTGATCCGTGAGTGATGTGTCCTTTCTGCTCGGGACTGTCCCGAGGCAGGAAGGCGAAACTAACGGGCGCAGAGCCTCGCCGTGCAACTTTCGGGTGAACTTTTTGTGAGCGAGGTCACGGCAGAACCGCACCGTCGCCTCCCGGCGCCGATACGGTGAACAACCGACATGACACACACCCCCGTCACGACACCCACCGGCTTCGCCGCACTCGGTGTCCCGCCAGAGGTCGACCAGGGGCTCGCCGCCGCCGGATTCGCCCAACCTTTCGCCATCCAGACCGAAGCCATTCCCGTTGCCTTGCGCGGCGTCGATCTCTGCGGTCGGGCTCGCACCGGCTCGGGCAAGACGCTTGCCTTCGGCGTGCCGATGCTCGCTCGCATCGCCAAGGCCTCCGGCCCCCGTGCGCCGCGCGGCTTGGTGCTGGTGCCCACCCGCGAGCTCGCCCTGCAGGTGGCCGAGGTGCTAGCACCCATTGGGGCCGAGTGCGACCGTGTCGTGTTGGCTGTCTACGGTGGCGCCTCTCGCGACGACCAGATCGATGCTCTCGCCAAGGGAGTCGACGTCGTCGCGGCCACTCCGCTTCGGCTCATCGACTTGATCAAGGCGGGTGAGGTGTCTCTGTCAGACATCGAGGTCGTCGTGCTCGACGAGGCCGACCGCATGGCCGACGAGGGCTTCACGCCCCAGGTGGAATGGATCCTCCGCCACGTCACCGGAGTGCACCAGACAATGCTCTTTTCCGCGACGCTCGACGGACAGGTCGGGAACTTGGTGCGCCGCTACATGAAGTCGCCGGAAGAAGTCTCGATCGACGCGCCGACCGACACCGTGGGCACCATGCACCATCTCTTCCTCGCCGTGCACAAGCTCGACAAGGACAAGGTCGTCGCCGCAGTCGCGAACGGTGCCGGCAAGACCGTCGTGTTCTGCGACACCAAGCGACTGTGCGACCGCGTGACCGAGAACCTGCAGGATCTCGGCGTGAAGGCAAAGGCCATTCACGGAGATCTCACGCAGGCCGCGCGCGAGAAGGCGATCGAGAAGTTCACCGACGGCAGCCTGCACGTGCTCGTTGCGACCGATGTCGCCGCGCGCGGCATCGACATCGACGATGTGGCGTGCGTCGTGCACTATGCACCGCCGCTCGACCACAAGACCTACTTGCACCGCTCGGGCCGCACCGCGCGTGCGGGTCGCGACGGCTGGGCCGTGACGCTGGCCGAATACAACCAGCACACGACGTGTCGCATCATTCAGCGTGCGCTGCGCCTTCCACTGGAGCCGCCGGTGGAGGTGTTCTCGAACGACTCGCGCCTGTCGAATCTCGACGAGTTCCTCTGATCTCCTCGACTGCTCTCGTCGCCGAGAACGGTGACGATCGGGTCAGCGGGCGAGCCAGGCTGGGCGGCGCTGTTCGAATTCCGTGATTGCGTCGGCGTGGTTCAGCGTGAGGCCGATGTCGTCGAGCCCGTTCAGGAAACGGTGCTGCGTCGCCGCATCCATCGGGAAGTTCACGGTCAGCCCGATGGCCGGCACTTCGACTGCGAGCCGCTCCATGTCGACGGTGATCTCGGTCGTCGGGTCGGCTTCGATCGCGGCCCACAGGCTCTCCACCGTCTCGAGTGGCAGCACCACCGGCACGAGTCCGTTCTTGGTGCAGTTGTTGCGGAAGATGTCGGAGAAGCTCGGGGCGATGACAGCGTCGAAGCCCCACTGCTGAATTGCCCACACTGCGTGCTCGCGCGATGAGCCGACGCCGAAACTCGGTCCGGCCACCAACATGGTCGCACCTGCGTAGCGCTCGTCGTTCAGCACGAACGACCGGTCGTCGCGCCAGGTGGAGAAGAGTCCCGCCTCGAAGCCGGTGCGCTCGACGCGCTTCAGCCATTCGGCAGGAATGATCTGGTCGGTGTCGACATCGCTGCGCTTCAGCGGAACGGCAGTGCCCGAAATGATGCGAACAGCCTTCATGACAGGTCCTCCGGTCGTGCGAAATGTCCCGCAACGGCCGTTGCCGCGGCGACTGCGGGGGAGACGAGATGCGTGCGGCCGCCGCGCCCTTGACGTCCCTCGAAGTTGCGGTTGCTGGTCGATGCGGCGCGCTCACCGGGTGCGAGCTTGTCGGGGTTCATCGCGAGGCACATCGAGCATCCCGGTTCGCGGAAGTCGACGCCGGCGGCAGCGAACACTTTGTCGAGACCTTCGGCGATCGCCTGTGTGCGTACGGCGTGACTGCCCGGCACGACCATGGCGCGCTTCACCTTCACCGTGCGGCCGCGGAACACCTCGGCCGCGGCTCGCATGTCCTCGATGCGTCCGTTCGTGCACGAGCCGATGAAGACGGTGTCGACCGCAATGTCGCGTATCGGTGTTCCCGCAGTGAGTCCCATGTAGTCGAGCGCACGGGCGACGGCGTCGGCCTGTGTCGGGTCAGCAACGTCGGCGGGCGAGGGCACGACGCCGTCGATGCCCATCACCTGCGCCGGGTTCGTTCCCCACGAGACGTGCGGCGCGATCGTGGCGGCGTCGATGAACACTTCTTTGTCCCACTTTGCGCCGTCGTCGGAACGCAATTCGCGCCATGCGGCGACGGCCGCATCCCATGCGGCACCGGTCGGTGCGTGCGAGCGACCCTTCAAGTACTCGAACGTCGTCTCGTCGGGGGCGATGAGACCGGCCTTCGCGCCCGCTTCGATACTCATGTTGCACACGGTCATGCGGCCCTCCATCGAGAGAGCGCGAATTGCAGAGCCGCGGTATTCGATGACGTGGCCAATGCCGCCGCCGGTTCCGATCTTGCCGATGATCGCCAAGATGATGTCCTTGGCCGTCACTCCCGGCGCCGTGTCGCCTTCGACCGTCACCGACATCCACTTCGGTCGCGTCTGGGGGAGGGTCTGGGTTGCCAGCACGTGCTCGACCTCGCTCGTGCCGATGCCGAATGCGAGCGCACCGAACGCGCCGTGCGTGGACGTGTGGCTGTCGCCGCACACGATCGTCATTCCGGGCATTGTGCGGCCCTGCTCGGGGCCGATGACGTGCACGATTCCCTGCTGCGGGTCGCCCATGGGGAAGTGCACGAAGCCGAACTCGCGCGCGTTCTCGCGCAGCACCTCGACCTGGCGTGCCGAGATGGGGTCGGCGATCGGCTTGTCGATGTTCTCGGTCGGAACGTTGTGGTCTTCGGTGGCGACGGTGAGGTCGGGCCGGCGCACAGTGCGGCCGGTCATGCGGAGCCCGTCGAAGGCCTGCGGGCTCGTCACCTCGTGCACGAGATGGAGATCGATATAGAGGAGCTCGGGTTCGCCGTCGGCGGAGTGCACCACGTGCTGGTCCCACACCTTCTGCGGCAGGGTCATGGGAGTGGACATCTGGGTCCTTTCTCGGGTCGTTTGCTCACGCGAATGGTCATCCTACGGGGGTGTTCGCGCGTGTCGTGGGTCGACTACGTGCCGACAGGGGCGCTGCGAGAACACATCGGCGCCATGAACCCAGACATTCCACTTCCCGCCGGGGAACTCGCCGACATCGTCGAGATTGCCGTTGCCGTCGAGGCAACTCTGCACCGCATGATCGACTCGTTCGAGTTGCCGGGCGCCCGTCTGTACGGCGTGAACTGCGCCGACCGGCCGGCTGCTAACGCCGCCGTGTGTTTCCTCGCCCAGCACCCCGACGTCTACCAACTGCTCGATGCCCCCGGCAGTGCCCTCGCCCGCATGTTCGACGCCGCAGCGATCGTCACCACCGGATGGGCGGCACCACTCGGACCCGACGGCACGGTCGACGTAGCGCCGAGTGAACACGAGTCTCGGCGGAGGGTGCGACTCGTGGTCACCGTCGCGAACCACGGCACGGCGAGTGTGCTGCGCTTTGCCGACACTCCCGACGACATCGTGAGCGATCCCGGTTCGGCGACGGGAAGCCTGGCCGAGGCAATCGATCAGTTCTGGTTCAATCCGCCGGCCGCCGCCGCAGCCACGATGTGATCGTCATGCGATGGCGGTGTCGCCCTGTGACGGATGAGTTTCGTGCAGTTCTTCACAAGCACACGAAGTGCGGGGGGCGCTCGTAGCCTTCAGACCGTGGCACACACCCCCGATGCCGAATGGGCAGAGCGCGTTCGCGCACTGGCAGCCAACCGTGACGCGGTCATCTTGGCCCACAACTACCAGGTTCCCGAGATTCAAGACGTGGCCCACCACGTGGGCGACTCGCTCGCACTCTCGCGCGTGGCCGCGACCGTGCCGCAGTCCACGATCGTCTTCTGCGGGGTGCACTTCATGGCAGAGACCGCAAAGATCCTCTCGCCCGACAAGACCGTGATCATTCCCGACGAGCGAGCCGGGTGTTCGCTCGCCGACACCATCACCGCAGACCAGTTGCGCGCGTGGAAGGCCGAGCATCCCGGTGCCGTCGTGGTGAGTTACGTGAACACTACGGCCGCAGTGAAGGCCGAGACCGACGTGTGCTGCACGTCGTCGAATGCCGTCGACGTGGTGCGCTCGATTCCCGACGACAAAGAGATTCTGTTCTTGCCCGACCAGTTTCTCGGGGCGCATGTGCAGCGAGCCACCGGTCGTCGCAACATGCACATCTGGCTCGGCGAGTGCCATGTGCATGCCGGCATCAACGGGGCGGACCTGAAGGCGATGGTTGCCGCCGAGCCCGATGCCGAGTTGTTCGTTCACCCTGAGTGCGGATGTGCCACGAGCGCGATGTATCTCGCGAGCGAAGGTGTCGTGCCGCGCGAGCGTACGAAGATTCTCTCCACCGGCGGAATGCTCGACGCCGCCCGCGAGACGACCGCAAAGAAGGTCCTCGTCGCCACCGAGACCGGCATGTTGCACCAGTTGCGCAAGGTGAACGTGCACACCGAGTTCCAGCCGGTCAACCGTGCGGCTGTCTGCAAGTACATGAAGATGATCACGCCAGAGAAGCTCGAGAACGCTCTCCGCACCGGCAACGACGAAGTGACCGTGCCCGCCGACATCATCGACCGTGCCCGCCAGTCAGTGGAGCGCATGATCGCGATCGGCACGCCGTCACCGGTCGGCGAATAGGTCTTCTCGCGCTCTGCAACCACCCATGACCACGACCCGAGTTCCCCAGCGCCTGGCCGCGCCCGAGGCAACGTGGACCATGTCGACCGACGTGGTCGTGCTCGGCTCGGGTGCCGCGGGGTTGTCTGCCGCCCTGGCCGCGCGGCCGGTGCGCGAGGTGATGCTCATCACCAAGGACACTCTCGATGCCGGCAGCACCAACTGGGCCCAGGGCGGTCTCGCCGCGGTGCTCGACCCGGCCGACTCGCTCGAGAACCACGTGCGCGACACGCTCGAGGCCGGTGTCGGACTGTGCGACGAGGGCGCGGTGCGCACGCTCGTGGCCGAGGCGCCGACCGCCATTCGGTATCTCATGCGCCTCGGTGCATCGTTTGACCAGGGTCTGCACGAGGAACTCGCACTCACTCGAGAGGGAGGCCATTCGCACAGCCGCATCGTTCACGCCGGCGGCGACCAGTCGGGTGCAGAGGTTCAGCGAACACTCGATGAATCCGTTCGCCTTGCGGGCGTCACCGTCGTTGAGCATGCATTCGGTCTCGACCTGCTGGTCGGTCGCACAGCCGACGGCCGTCGCGCGGTTGCCGGTGTGCGGGTCGCGATGCTCGACGAGGGAGGCGGAGTCGAGAGCGTTGGGCATGTGTTCGCGCGCGCTGTTGTCGTGGCGACCGGTGGTTACGGACAGGTCTACGCCTCGACGTCGAACCCACCGGCGGTCACCGGCGACGGTGTCGCACTCGCGATGCGTGCCGGTGTCGAAGTGTGCGACCTCGAGTTCGTGCAGTTCCACCCAACGGTTCTGTGGCGCGGTGCCGATGCGAAGGGCCAACAGGCTCTCATCAGCGAGGCGTTGCGCGGCGAAGGTGCGTTCCTGATCGACGCGGCGGGTCGCCGCGTGATGGACGGCGTGCACGTTCAGGCCGATCTTGCGCCGCGCGACGTGGTTGCGGCCGCCATTGCGCGCCGCATGGCCGAAGCGCCGGCTGGCGTCGTTGATCACGTGTACCTCGATGCGCGCGGTATCGACAACCTCGCGTCGCGGTTTCCGACGATCACCGCCAAGTGCCGCGAAGTCGGCATCGACCCGATCCGCGAGCTGATTCCCGTGGCTCCTGCCGCGCACTACGCCTGCGGCGGGGTGTGTGCGACGCTCGACGGAACGACGTCGCTGCAGGGGCTGTTCGTGGTCGGTGAGGCCGCACGCACCGGCGTGCACGGCGCCAACCGGCTTGCGTCAAACTCGCTCACCGAAGGTGTGGTGGCAGGTACACGAGTCGGACGTGAGCTGTCGTGGAACCTTCCGCCCGCGGTCGAAGCCGGAAGCCTCGGCGTCGCAGACGACGCCGCCCCGGAGGGTGAGCTGATTGATTCGTACCATCGCGCTGCGATGCGCTCGGCAATGTCGCGTTTCGTTGGTGTTCTGCGCACGCCGGACGGTCTCGACCGTGCGGCCGACATTTTGCGCACGCTGTCGTTGAATGCATCGTCGCGCGTCGTGCCGACGCGCCAGGCGTTCGAGGCGACGAACATGCTCACGGTCGCCGTGGCCGTCGTCGAGGCGGCGCGTAGACGCACGGAGAGCCGCGGGTGCCACAGACGATCCGACGTGACCGAGCAGCGTCCGGAGTGGCTCGTCACGCAAGAGGTGACGCTCGACAAAGGCGAAGTGGCGGTGGGCGCGTGAGGCCGCTGCACCCTGTGTCGCATGCGGTGCGCGACCGACTCGCGGCCGCCGGGCTTGAACCCGATGCAATCGCCGATCTGGTGTGTGCCACCGTGGCCGAGGATCTCGGCGGGGGAGACGATGTGACGTCGGCGGCGACCGTGCCTGCCGACCAGCGCTGCACGGCGACATTCGGCGCACGTGCCGCGGGCTGCGTCGCAGGTCTTCATGTGGCGGCGGCGGTGCTCGACGTCGTGTGCGGCGCAGATGAGGTGAGATTCACCGCGTCGGTGGCCGATGGTTCGCGAGTCTCGCCGGGCGACGTGCTGGCCTCGGTGTCGGCACCCACGCGGTCGTTGCTGACGGCCGAGCGCACGGCGTTGAACCTTCTTTGTCATCTCTCGGGTGTCGCGACGGCGACCTTGCGCTGGGTCGATGCGATCGGGGGCGCCGGTGCGGCAGTGCGTGACACGCGGAAGACCACCCCCGGTCTGCGCGCGCTCGAGAAGTACGCGGTGCGTTGCGGCGGAGGCCAGAACCATCGCATGTCGCTCAGCGACGCGGCTCTCGTGAAAGACAACCACATCGCCTCTGCCGGAGGTGTCGCCGAGGCGTTCGCCAAGGTGCGCGCCGCCGCGGCGGGACTGCCGATCGAGATCGAAGTCGACACGCTCGACCAGTTGCGCGAGGCGATCTCGGCCGGGGCAGACCTTGTGTTGCTCGACAACATGGCACCCGATGTGTTGCGCGAGGCAGTGCGCGTCTGTGGCGAGCACCGCGCCGCGACCGGCCATGAGGTTCTGTTGGAGGCGAGCGGCGGTCTCACTCTCGACAATGCACGCGCTGTCGCCGAGACCGGAGTGCACTACGTCAGTGTGGGGGCGCTGACGCATTCGTCGCCGATCCTCGACATCGGACTCGACGTCGTCTCCGTCGACTGACGTCTGCGCGCGGCGCGAGAGTCGTCAGGCTCCGCGTTCGGTGAGCCAGCGAGCTTCGGCCTCGCCCATCTGTGTCGACGGGGGTGCCCCGACCATCGGCCACAACTCTTCACTGATGCGCCGGTAGTTGCCGGTGCATCCCAGTTGTCCGAGGATCGCATACAGACCCAGGTTGATGCGCTGGATGAACACGAACGATCGCGGCACCGTCGCGTACTGAGCAATCGCCGATGTGCGGTCGAATGTGTGGCGCACGATCGATGTCGCGTAGTCGGTCGTCCAGGTGAGCGAGCGCGACTCGCGGACAGGTTCGTAGAAGTGGGCGAAGTAGTCGCCCGCCTCTTCGGTTGAGACCGGTGCATCGGGGGCGAGCATGCCTGCCCCTTCAATGATGCGGCGGTACTTCTCCATGTCGTGCTCGAGTACCGCCGCTGACACCATGTCTTTGAACATCGACATCTCGTCTCCGGTGAAGTGCTTCACGAGACCGAAGTCGAGGAACGTGACGCGTCCGTTGCCGTGGAAGAGATAGTTGCCCGGGTGCGGGTCGCCGTTGAATGCGCGGAAGCGGTACAGGCTGCGGAACACGAACCGGAAGATGGCCTCGCCGGCTTTGTCGCGCTCGTCTTGCGACCAGTCGAGCACCTGGTCGAACGTCGAACCCGACACCAGTTCGGTGGTCAAGATGCGCGCCGTCGACAGGTGGTCGATCACATCGGGCACGTGCACGAACGGATGATTGCGGTAGAAGCCGGCGAAGAGCCGCTGGTTCTCTGCCTCACGCGAGTAGTCGAGCTCTTCGCGCAGACGCTCCTTGATCTCGGCGACCATGTCTTCGGGGTTCAGCGACTTGAACCCGAGCGCGAGCAGCGCACCGAGCAGGTCGGCAGTGCGCAGGTCGGCATCGATGGCGTCTGCAACCCCGGGGTACTGCACCTTGACGGCGACCGCGCGTTCGGTGCCGTCTGGCATGCGGGCGATTGCCCGGTGCACCTGTCCGATCGAGGCGGCCGCCACCGGCTCGTCGTCGAATTCCGAGAACAACTGCTCGATCGGCGCGCCGAGTTCGCGCTCGATCTCGCCGCGTGCCAACTCGACCGACATCGGCGGTGCCTGTGACTGCAGTTGCGCGAGGGCCAGTCGCAGGGGTTCGGGGAGGCCGTCGTCGAGGTAGCTCGCCATCTGGCCGAGCTTCATGAGGGCACCCTTCATTTGGCCGAGTTCGTCGGCCACCTGTTGGGCGCTCCTCATTTCGCGCTGGCGCGAGAGGGTTTCGCGCCGCTCGGCCGAGGCAAACACCTTCCGCGCCGAGGTCGCCGCATGGCCGACGCCGATCTTCAGCCCGAGGCGAGCGAGGCGTCCGTTGCGGCGAAGTGCAGAGCGCGAGCGAACCGCGCGAGAAGGCTGACGGCGCGCCATGGTCAGGTGTGACCGAGAGCGTCGGTGTGCACGCGCGTGCACGCCTCCACGAGAAGCGGAATGAACTCGTCGGCACGGGCGAACACCGCATCGTGGTTCGCCGCGATCTCGAGCACGTGCGCGCCCGTAATCGATCCCGCGAGAACACGCTGGCGTCCGGGGGAGACCACCTGGTCTGCCGTGGTGACGATGACCGACGTCGGCACGTCGATCTCGCCCAGCCACCCGCGCGCGTCGTAGTTGCCGAGCGCGGCGCCTGCCTCGAGAATCTGGCGCCACTCGTGCGACGCGAGTTGCTGCGCCGCCCACGGCTCCCATGTCATCGTCTTTCGCGAGAGATAGAGGCGGTCACTGATCCAGTCGTGCACGGGCTTCGGCGTCAGGCGTGCGATGCGCCCGACTCCCTGGAGTGCGAGGAAGGCGGCGCGCTCCTCGCGGCGCGTGACGAAGTGCCCAGACGTGGCGGCGAGAACGAGCCCACGGACGCGGTGCTCGTGGCGACGCCACAGCAGTTGTGCGATGGTGCCGCCCATCGAGTAGCCGACGGGAATGAATGTCGAGATGCCGAGTTGATCGGCAACTGCGGCGACGTCGTCGGCGCAGTCCGACAAACGGAACGGCTCGGGACTGCGAATGCCGCGACCGTGGCCGCGATGGTCGATCGCAACGACACGAAAATGACGACCGAGCGGTTCGTATGCGGTGAACCAGTTGAGGTCTGCCGTCGCGGTCCACCCGTGCAGCAAGAACACGGTCGGCGCACCGGCCGGCCCCTCGATCTCGCGCACGAACGTGGTTCCGCGACCCGGCAGGTGGACATGCCGGCCAGCGGGGAGATTCGGTACGGCCGGCCCCTCGACGGTGATGTCGCTCAGTTCGACACCTTCGTGATCGTGACCGACACGGTGGCGCCGTTCTCGAGGCGCACCGAGACGTCGTCGCCCTCCCGCTTGCCGAGGAGCGCGGCACCGATCGGCGATGCAGGGCTCATGACTTCGGTGCCTTCGCCCTTCTCCTCGATGTGCCCAATGAGGTAGGTCTCGGCGTCGTCTGGTGAATCTCCTGCGAACAGAACGGTCACGGTCGAGAGGACTCCCACAGTGCCGTCCGACGGTGCACCGCCGACTTCGGCGTTCTCGAGGATCGACTGCACGAGATTCTTGCGGTCGTTCAACATTCCGTACTCGTCTTTTGCGGCGTGGTAGTCGCCGTTCTCTGAGAGGTCACCCAGTTCGCGCGCACGGCCGATCTTGTCGGCCACTTCCGGCAGCACCGTGCGCTCGAGATGGGCGATCTCGGCCTCGAGGCGCTGATAGGTCGCCTTCGACAACACGTGCTTTGCCATGCGGACGAGGCTATCGGCGGCCTCCGCATCTAGATTTGCTCCTTATGGCTCATCGCATCGCACTCATCGGCGGGGACGGCATCGGACCCGAGGTCACTGCCGAGGCGGTGAAGGTGATCACCGCCGCCGGAGTCGCGATCGAGACCGAAGACTTCGACCTCGGAGGTGCCCGCTACCTGCGCGACGGCGAGATTCTCTCCGACGAAACGCTCGATCGTCTGCGTGCGTTCGATGCGATCCTGCTCGGCGCGGTCGGCACGCCCGAAGTCCCGCCCGGTGTGATTGAACGCGGGTTGCTTCTCAAGATGCGCTTTGAGCTGGATCTCTTCGTGAACCAACGCCCGTTCACCGGTACGGCCCCCGGTCACTCGGCGCCGCACGACTTCGTCGTGATCCGCGAGAACACCGAAGGCCCGTACGTCGGCGAGGGTGGTGTGCTGCGCCGCGGCACGGCACACGAAGTGGCGACGCAGGGGAGTGTGAACACCCGCATGGGAGTTGAGCGCTGCATTCGTCATGCCTTCGAACTCGCGTCGTCACGCGAGCGCAAGCATGTGACGCTCGTACACAAGACCAACGTCCTGACGTTCGCGGGTGACCTCTGGCAGCGCGCTTTCGACGAGGTGGCTCGTGAATTCCCCGGTGTCGGCACCGCCTACAACCATGTCGATGCGGCGTGTATCTACTTCGTGCAGGATCCGCACCGCTACGACGTGATCGTCACCGACAATCTCTTCGGCGACATCCTCACCGACCTCGGTGGTGCCGTGAGCGGCGGCATCGGTCTCGCCTCGTCGGCGAACTTGAACCCTGCACGCACCGGTCCGTCGATGTTCGAACCGGTTCACGGGTCTGCCCCCGACATCGTGGGCACCGGCAAGGCGAACCCGGTCGCCGCGATTCTCTCTGCCGCACTCATGCTCGACTTCCTCGGTGAGTCGGCGGCCGCCGACAGAGTGCGCGCCGCATGTGCGTCAGCGCCGGCGGGAAGCACGGTCGAGGTCGGAAACGCCGTCGCCGCCGCGGTGGCTGGCAAGTAGTCTCCGACAGACCACTCACACAGGAGCAAACGATGCCCACCCTCGTTCCCACGCCGAAAATCTGGATGAACGGAGAACTGGTCGACTGGGACAAGGCCCAGGTGCACGTTCTCACCCACACCCTTCACTACGGCACCGGAGTGTTCGAAGGCATCCGTGCCTATGAGACCGCCGACGGTCCGGCCGTGTTCCGCCTCACCGAGCACATACAGCGTCTCTTCAACAGCGCGAAGATCCTCGGCATGGAGATTCCGTACACGATCGACGAGATCATCCAGGCGACGAAAGACACCGTGCGCTCGACGGGGCTCGGTTCGTGCTACATCCGCCCGATCGCCTACTACGGCTACGGCGAGATGGGTCTGAACACTCTGCCGTGCACGGTCGACGTCGCGATCGCGTGCTGGCCGTGGGGCGCCTATCTCGGCGACGACGCGCTCACCAAGGGCGTTCGCATGAAGATCTCGTCGTGGACGCGACTTGACCACAACATGCTGCCCCCGGCCGCCAAGACCGTCGCGAACTATGCAAACTCATCGCTCGCCAAGGTGGAGGCACTGAATGCCGGCTACGACGAGGCGATACTCCTGAATGCCCAGGGGCTCGTGTCGGAGTGCACCGGCGAGAACTTGTTCGTCGTGCGCCATGGCCGCATCATTACCCCGCCGCTGTCGGCCGGTGCGCTGGAAGGCATCACCCAGTCGAGCGTGTCGACCATCGCGCGCGACCTCGGCCACGAGGTGGTGGTCGACGACATCGCACGAAGTGACCTGTATGTGGCAGAGGAGATCTTCTGCTGCGGCACCGCCGCCGAGGTGAGTGCCATCAACTCCGTTGACGACCGTGCGGTGCCCTGCCCGGGGCCGATCACCAAGGCCGTGGCCGAGGTCTACGCCGCGGCGGTTCGGGGCAAGGTGGCGGCGTACCGCCACTGGTGCGAGCTGGCCTGAGGTCCTCGACGCCAGTCGGACCCGGTGTGGCACGGCAACGCTCGGTGTGGCGGGGCCCGGTTCTCCACAGGGTTCCACAGGCCTGTGGGCGACCAGGTAGGTCTCCCACAGGTTTTTCCACAGAATCACCCCGGTGAGGTTGACGAGCCGGGGTGGCCGGGGCGATACTTCGCTCATGACGTTTGAGACCCGCGCCCGCAGCATTGCCGGCTCTGGCTCGGTCGTCATCATTATTCGGTAGCGCACGTCGGCTCTGACGTGCGCGAAATGGCCGCCCTCGGGGCGGCTTTTTCGTTGGCGGAGTCGACACGACACGACAACCAGGAGACAACGAGATGTCAGCATCAACGACAGTTGTGAGAGAGAAGGTCGAAGCCTTCGACACGACGCTGCGCGACGGCATGCAGGTCGAAGGTGTCTCGGCCACGGTCGAAGACAAGCTGCGCATCGCTGAACAGCTCGACTACCTCGGTGTCGACTACATCGAGGGCGGCTGGCCCGGTGCCAACCCGAAAGACGTGGAGTTCTTCGCGCGCGCCGCCCGCGAGTTGAACCTGCGCACTTCGACTCTCGTCGCATTCGGTTCCACCCGCCGCCCGAAGGGCAAGGTTGATGACGATGCGACCCTGCGCAACCTGATCGAGGCCGGCACGTCGGCAGTGTGCATTGTCGCGAAGTCGTGGGACTACCACGTCGAGCACGCACTGCAGACAACTCTTGACGAAGGCGTTGCGATGGTCGGGGACTCGGTTGGGTTCCTCGCGGGCGAGGGCAAGCGCGTGCTCGTCGATCTCGAGCACTTCTTCGACGGCTTCAAGAACAACCCCGAGTTCGCACTGCGCGTCATCGAGGCCGCCGTCATGCGCGGCGCCACGCATCTCGTGCTCTGCGACACCAACGGCGGTTCGCTTCCGCACGAGATCGCAGAGGCCGTCGCGCGCGTGAAGGCGCACGTCGGCAATGACGCCGTGCTTGGCATCCACTGCCACGACGACACCGGGTGTGCGGTCGCCAACTCGATGGCGGCCGTCATGTCGGGCGTGCGCCACGTGCAGGGAACCCTGAACGGTCTCGGTGAGCGGACCGGAAACGCGAACTTGACGACGATCATTCCGAACCTGCAGCTGAAGATGGGCTTCGACTGCCTGCCTGAGGGCCACATGGAGCGCCTCACTGCGGTGTCCAACCATGTTGCAGAAGTGCTGAACCGACCGCTCAACCCTCAGGCGCCGTATGTCGGTGCGTCTGCCTTCGCGCATAAGGCGGGTCTTCACGTGTCGGCGATCGCGCGCGCGAAGGACGCCTACGAACATGTCTCGCCCGAAGTGGTCGGCAACGGCACTCGATTCGTTGTCTCGGAGATGGCGGGCCGCGCGACGATCCAGATGAAGGCCGAAGAACTCGGCCTCGCGATGGACGGGGCCGCCGTCAACCAGGTGATCGACGACCTGAAGCGTCTCGAGCACGAGGGCTACCACTTCGAGGCCGCCGACGCCTCGCTCGAGTTGCTCATGCGGCGCGCCGCCGGCTGGATGAACGACGATTTCCGCGTCGAGTCAATGCGCGTCATCACCGACGAGACCCCCGACGGCCGTTTCACCACCGAGGCGACCGTGAAGGTGTGGGTGGGCGACGAGCGCCACGTGCACGTGGCGGAGGGCAACGGCCCGGTGAACGCGATTGACGCGGCACTGCGTGCGGCTCTCGTGCCTCACTATCCGGCGCTCGAGCGAATCCATCTCACCGACTACAAGGTGCGCATTCTCGACGGGGGCAGTGCCACCGGGGCCGTCACACGCGTGCTGATCGACGCCACCAACGGCGAGACCTCGTGGACGACGATCGGCGTGTCGCCGAACATCATCGAGGCTTCGTGGAAGGCGCTCGAGGAGTCGCTGATCTACGGGCTGCTCCACGCACCGAATTAAACGACTGAATTCAATTTTGGCGGACCGTTCGGCTCCGCCTAGACTTTTAGTCCGTGGCGGAGAGGCTGAGGTTCACGCGTGCCCTAGTTGCAGCGGTGTGGCGAGGTGTGTTTGCGCCCGCATCGATTCTTCTCGTGGCCTCGATGGTCATGCTCGTGGCGCCGACGGAGAACGCCGACGATGCCGTGGCGTCCACATTTCTCTCGCGAACTTTCGGCAACACCGGCACCGGTTCGGCTGGTGGGACAACGAACAACTCGTCGGGAACCCTCGGATCTGCCCCGACTGTGTCGTCGGGTTACTACACCTGGACGGTGCCTGCTTCAGGTCGGTATCAACTGCTCGTTGAGGGTGCACAGGGTGGTACCAAGGCGGGCGCCGGCTACACGGCCGGTGCAGGCACTTCCGTCACAACCGAGTGGAATTTGACCGCAGGTCAATCTCTTCAGATCTACGTGGGCCAACAGGGTGGAAGTTCAACTTATGCAGGTGGCGGTGGTGGTGCGAGTGGGGTCTTCGCGACCTCCGGGTCGCCTGCAACGATCCTCTCCATGGCTGGCGGAGGCGGCGGAGCGGGTTGGAACTTCGGCGGAAACAACGCCGGGACGTCATCGTCGGGCGGAGCGTCAGGTGGTCGGAGTGGCGGCTCCGGAGGCAACGGCGGACCTGCAGGCTGGTACAGCGGGGACTGTGGCATTGGCGCGGGTGGCGGTGGCTACCTGACGAACGGATCTTCAAACGACGGATCTGCTAGCTCCGGACCTGTCTCGGGCAACACCAACGGCGGAAAGTCGCATGCAAATGGGGGCGCCGGCGGAACGGTGGCCGTCTGTGGGACTCCAGGTCCCGGTGGTTTCGGTGCAGCGGGTGGCGGCGCCGGGGCGTACGGCGGCGGCGGCGGTGGCGGGTATTCCGGGGGCGCAGGAGGACAGTATCGGTACTTGGACTCGCGGACGGGCGGCGGAGGCGGCGGCTCGTATGCAGCTGGTGCTCTTTCCGCGACAATCAGCGGAGGAAGTCGAACCGGTCACGGAAATGTGGTCATCACCCTCCTTGCTCCTGCACCGACGACATTCTCCACTCAGGCAGCCAGTCCGAGCAATGCAACATCACTCGACTATGACGTCGTGTTCTCAGAGTCTGTGACTGGGCTCGATGTCGATGACTTCGCCGTCAGCGGAACGAGCGCCGGCTGGTCAGTGTCGTCCGTAGCCGGTTCGGGCACCACGTATGTGGTCACTGTCGACAGTCCGTCACCGACCACCGGGACCGTGGTTCTGACAATGCTGCAAAACGCCGTGTACGGGACGTCCACGCAGCAGAACGGACCAGGTGGCGACACTGCGGCGGCGACGATGAACATCGATGTCGACCCGCCTGGTGCGTCGGTGTCGTCGGTTCCGTCGTCGCCGGCTGCCGCGGTGTCGTTGACATTCGGAATGTCGTTCACGGAGTCGGTGTCGGGAATTGA
>JBMTOT010000032.1:0-17127 GCA_049442935.1 Ilumatobacteraceae bacterium
ACGAGCCCACCGACGGCTGAGACGCGGCCATGGGGCGTCGGCGCGAGGCGGCCGTGCACGGTCTCGTGCTCCTCGACAAAGAACCGGGTTGGACGAGCCACGACGTGGTGGCAAGGTTGCGCCGCGAACTCGGCACGCGACAGGTGGGGCATTCGGGCACCCTCGACCCCGATGCCACCGGGCTGCTCGTGGTGGCGGTGGGAAACGGCACGAGATTGCTGCGCTTCCTCGGCGACATGGACAAGACCTACACCTGTGAGATTGTCTTAGGCTCGACCACCGACACCCTCGACGACTCCGGCACGGTGACGAAAACGTACGACGTCGCGTCGGTCGACCTCGACCTTGCTCGCGACATCGCCCGTTCGCACCTGACCGGTGAGATCATGCAGGTGCCGCCAATGGTGTCGGCGCTGCACCACGAAGGTCGACGTCTGCACGAACTTGCCCGCGAGGGCATCGAAGTGGAGCGTGACGCGCGACCGGTGCGCGTCGAGGAATTCACACTCGACGCGACAGGCAACCCGACGGTTCTTTCGGCGCGCATCGTGTGCGGTGCGGGCACATACGTGCGTGTGCTTGGCGCCGATCTCGGTGAGATGCTCGGTTCGGGTGCCCATATTCGCGCTCTCAGGCGCACCGGCATCGGACCCTGGTCAGCGACAGAGGCATGCACGGTCGAGGCACCGGTGGTTCGCCCGCTCGCCGACCTCGTTCGTCACCTAAATTCACACGAACTCGATGCGGCCGCCGTCGACGACACGCGCTTTGGTCGCGTGCGGCCCGTGTGGGACGACGACGGGCCGTGGGTCGGGGTCGACGAGGCGGGCGAGATCGTTGCGGTGTTCGAAGAATGGCGCGACGGTCTCGCAAAACCGACGGTGGTGTTCGGTGGGCGGTGAGACAAGAACGCCGAGTCCGGACTGTCCGGCGCCGGTGGCGCGTCCGGTGATGCGCCAGCAGTGGCGCGACCTCGCCTATCTCCACTTCGACTACGACCCCGACGTGGTTCAGCGCCTTCTGCCTCCCCAGTTGAGCGTCGACACATTCAACGGTCGCGCGTGGGTCGGGCTAGTGCCCTTTTCGATGCGGCGCATCTCGTTTCCGCCGCTTCCACCCGTGCCGTGGCTCGGTTCGTTCCCGGAGGTGAACGTGCGCACCTACGTCGTGCGCGACGGAAAGCCCGGGGTGTGGTTCTTCTCGCTCGATGTGAATCGTCTGCTGCCGGCGGTCGCTGCGCGGGCCTCCTATCGGCTGCCGTACTGCTGGGGAAGTGCGTCGAACACCCGGGTGGGATCGACGCTGTCGAGCTCGGTGCGGCGGCGGTGGCCGACGTGTGGTCCGTCGACGTCACTTGAGGTCGAGATCGGGTCGCCGATTGCCGAGCCGACACCACTCGAGCACTTCCTCACCGCTAGGTGGGGTCTCTACTCAACATGGTTCGGCAAGACGCTCGTGTATGCGCCGGTTGACCACGAGCGGTGGCCGCTGTCGACGGCGCGCCTCGTGTCGCTTGACGACGGGCTGATCGTGGCCGCAGGCCTGCCCGCGCCGACGGGTGAGCCGCATTGCATGTTCTCAGACGGGGTGTCGGTGCGCGTCGGGCTGCCGCGCCGGGTGAGCACGACGCCTCGCAGATAGCGTCTCGCGCCGTGCTCGTGGTTCGTGATCTGTCCGTGCCGCCGCTCGCCGGCCGTCGCAGCGTGGTCACCATCGGCATGTACGACGGTGTGCACGTCGGCCACCGCACGGTTCTGGGCCAGGTGCGCCGCCGCGCAGGTGAGACCGGCGCGGCGAGCGTCGCGGTCACGTTCGACAAGCATCCGATGAGCATCGTGCGTCCCGAGGTGGCGCCCCGGCTGCTCAGCACGGTCGCGCAGAAAGTTGAACTTCTCGCCACCACCGGCATCGATGCCACAGTGGTGGTTCCATTCGACGAATCGCAATCGCGCGAGACCGCCGTCGACTTCGTCGAACGCGTGATCGTCGGTGCTCTTGCCGCCGAGTGCGTGATCGTGGGCGAAGACTTCCACTTCGGCCACATGCGCCAGGGAAACGTGACTCTGCTGCGTGAAATGGGAGAACGCCACGGTTTCACGGTCGAGCCCGTGCAACTGGTGCCGCGCGCCGACGGTGTCTCCGAACCAGTGAGTTCCACCGCGATTCGCCGCGCACTGGCCGGCGGCGAGATCGACATCGCAAACCGCATGCTCGGCCGACCCCATGAGGTGCGTGGCATCGTGGGCCGCGGCGACCAGCGCGGTCGCACGATCGGGTTTGCGACCGCCAATGTCGAGGTTCCCAACGGCATGTGCCTTCCGGCAGATGGCGTGTATGCGGGCGTGTACCGGCACTCCGACGGGTCGGAACACGTGTGTGCGATCAACCTCGGGCGTCGCCCGACGTTCTATGCCGACCAGCCGGTGTCGCTGCTCGAGGCGCACCTGCTCGATTTCTCCGGTGACCTTTACGGAGAGACCGCCGCCGTGCAGTTCCTCGCGTTCCTGCGCTCGGAGCGTCAGTTCGGCGGAATCGACGAACTGCGAGCGCAACTCGAACACGACATCGACAACGCACGCGCGGCGGTGCTCGCTCGTCGCGCGCCGTGACGCACCGCCGTCAGTCGCCGAGCGTGCCCGAAAGAATCTTGTAGCCGGTCGTGCGCTGAACCAGCTGCCGCCCGAGCGGCGCGACGACTTCGCTGAAGCGTCCCTCGGTCATCATCTGGCCGTGGTTCGCCCCGGCCGCGCGCGAGATGTTCTCGTCCATCAATGTGCCACCGAGGTCGTTGCAGCCCGCTCGCAGCAGCTGGGTCGCGCCGGCAGTGCCGATCTTGACCCATGAGACCTGCACGTTGTCGATCGCCCCGTGATACACGATGCGCCCGATCGCGTGCATGAGCACCGTCTCGCGGAATGTCGGGCCGCGGCGGGAGCGTCGCTGCAGGTAGATGGGCGAGGCCATGTGCACAAAGGGCAGCGGAATGAACTCGGTGAACCCGCCCGTCTCGCGCTGCAGAGCGAGCGCGGCGAGCATGTGCTTTGCCCACGAGCGAGGTCCCTCGACGCTTCCGAACATGATCGTCACATTCGAATGAAGCCCGACCGCATGGGCCTGACGGTGACACTCGAGCCACTCTTCGGTGTTGACTTTGTCGGGGCAGAGGATTGCGCGCACATCGTCGTCGAGGATCTCAGCCGCCGTTCCTGGGAGCGACGCGAGTCCTGCATCGCGCAGACGCGCAAGGTAGTCGCGCAGCGACTCGCCGTTGCGGCGCGCCCCCTCCGTGACCTCGAGAGCGGTGAATCCATGCACGTGCATGTCGGGAACCGCCGACTTCACGGCGCGCGTGACGTCGATGTAGTAGTCACCGTCGAAGTCGGGGTGAATGCCGCCCTGGAGCGTCACTTCTGTCGCGCCCGCATCCCATGCCTCTCGTGCGCGTTCGGCGATGTCGTCGAGAGTGAGCAGGTAGGGCGTGCCGCGCAAGTTGAGCGACAGCGGTCCCTTCGAAAAGCCGCAGAACTTGCACTTGAAGGTGCACACGTTCGTGTAGTTGATGTTGCGGTTGTGCACCCACGTCACAGTGTCGCCGACGGCCGCGCGCCGAAGTTCGTCGGCGTAGTCGGCGACGAGGCCGACCTCCGGTCCGCGCGCGGCGAAGAGTGCGACGATTTCATCCTCGCCAAGTTCCTGTCCGGCCCGGTGGCCGTCGATGATCTCTGCGATCCGGCCGTGAGCCGCGGGGGCGGGGTGGGGGACGAGAGTCGGCGGTGCGACGTTCGAACCCGAGTACCACTGGGTCGACTTGTGCCCGACGAGCACGACCTCCGCGCCGTCGTGCACAACGTCGGCGGCCGTCACTTTCTCCGGCCATACGGCGCCCGGGTCGTCACGGCCGAGACCCTCTGCGTCGCTGCGATCGAGCACGGGGAATCGCAACGCCTCGTCGAGCCATGTCTCGGGTGCGAGAACATGTTCCGGATAGATGGTGAGTCGCGGGGCGAGAGCAAAGCCCTTGTTCTCGGTCACCGTGCGCAGGCGGTCGAGAGCGGGCCACGGACGCTCCGGGTTGACATGGTCGGCAGTAACAGGCGAGACGCCGCCCCAGTCGTCGATGCCCGCGTCGAGCAGCACGCCGAAGTCGTCGGAGAGGTTTGGCGGTGCCTGCAGGTGCACGCTCGGCGGCAAGATGAGTCGCGCCACGGCGATCGACCACAGGTACTCGTCTTCAGGACACGGCTTCGACTTGTGCATCGCGGTGCCGGCCTTCGGCAGGAAGTTCTGCACGATCACTTCCTGCAGGTGGCCCCAGCGCCGGCTCGCGGCGGCGAGCAGTGCGAGGGCCTCGATGCGGTCGCGGCGCGTCTCGCCGATGCCGACCAAGATGCCGCTCGTGAACGGGATCTTCGCTTCGCCTGCGAGACAGAGAGTGTCGATGCGCCGCTGGGGCTCCTTGTCGGGTGCGCCGCGGTGACAGTCGAGGTCGTCGCGCAGCGATTCGAGCATCATTCCCTGCGACGGCGAGACACGGCGCAGCATCGCGAGTTCGTCGGCATAGAGGGCACCCGCGTTGGCGTGCGGAAGAAGACCGGTCTCTGAGAGAACGAGTGCGCACATGTCGTGCAGGTAGTGCACGGTCGAGTCGTAGCCGTTCGCGCGCAGCCAGTCGGCGGCGACCTCGTAGCGCAGCTCGGGTCGTTCACCGAGCGTGAACAATGCCTCGTGGCAGCCCTGTCGGGCGCCTTGGCGGGCGATTGTGAGGACGTCGTCGGGGGTCAGGTACGGCTTCTCGAGACGAGCGGGCGGCTGGGCGAAGGTGCAGTAGCCGCACTTGTCGCGACACAGCATCGTGAGCGGAATGAACACCTTCGGCGAGAACGTGACGCGCGTGCCGTGCGCGACATCGCGCACCTCGCGCGCCCGTTTCATGACCTCGTCGAGAGGGGCGTCGACGAACTCAGACACGAGCGAGTCGACGATCGAGGGGGAAATCAGCTCTTGAGCAGGGAACTGGCGCGACACGACGCACCTCTTTCGGTGTTGATGGTTCCGATGGGTTGTGCCAGTGCCGATCGGGACACCCCGGCAAGAGCTATAGACGCCGGCGCCCCCCGTAGTGATCGAGCACCGTCACTGTACCCCGGGGTCGGGGCAAGAGCCAGTGTCGGAGCCTCGTGCAGACAGCGCCGAGTATCTCAGGGGAGCTGGTCGGCGCGCGAGATGGCTTCGAACATCGCCCGTTGTGGCTGCCCATCGGGACCCGGTGACCGGTGCGGCTGATGAAGCTGAGCTGCACGCCGGTTGCCGGGTCGGCGACGGTGAAGACCTGTTCGTGCCCGTCGGCATCGATGACAACGTCGGTCAGGCGGGGAACACCGGCGGCGTCGAGGGCATCGCGCGCGAATGCCGCGTTCAGCACCTCGACGGCGATGTGCTGAACACCCGAGCCGTGTTCGGCGAGCCTGCGGTGCACGGCCGGGTCGTGGTCGCCCGACACCAAGACCACGCTCACCCCGCCGGCGATTGCCGTGCGCATGCCCGGGTCGTCTGTGGTCTCGACGCTGAACCCGAGTCCGGCAAAGAACGACGATGCCGCATCGAGATCTGCGACCGCGACCACGACATGGTCGATGCGGCACGCGACCGTGTCGAGTTCGCTCCGCTCCGCAGTACCGGCAACTTTTGTCGGTGCGGGCTCGTCGAGCGACCCCGCGATCTCGATGCGGTGTGTCTCGGCGAGAAGGGTGCGGAAGAGCTGCTCTGCGAAATCGGGCTCGACGCCCGCGTCAATGGCCCACTGACGCCGGCTTGCCAGCACTTCGCGCACGCGTGCGGGCTGAATGACGGCCGTGCCGTTCGACTCCTTCAGCTCTGCCACTTCGCGACAGACCGACATGCGGTCGGCCAGCAGCTCAACGATCGCCCGATCGATCGCATCGATCCGGGTGCGCAGGTCGGACAGGTCAGCCACGGTGCTCGAGCAGTCGTTCGACGTGCTTTGCGAGTACGTCGATCTCAATGTTCACCGTGTCGCCGACGCGCCGGTGGCCGAGGGTCGTGACGTCGGCGGTGTGGGGAATGACCGCGACTTCGAACGTGTCGTCGGTGAGGTTGAACACCGTCAGGCTGATGCCGTCGACTGTGCAGGAACCCTTCTCCACCACGTAACGCATGAGGTCGCGCGGAATGCGCACGACGAGCGCCGGCACGGGGTTGACCACCTCGCCGACGGCGTCGACATGTCCGAGTACGACATGGCCACCGAAACGTCCGCCGGCCGCCATCGGTCGCTCCAGGTTCACCGGGTCGCCGACCGCGAGATTGCCGAGGTTGGTGCGCGACCAGGTCTCGTCGGAGACGTCGGCGACCCACCAGTCGTCGCCGCGTTCCACCACCGTGAGGCAGCAGCCGTTCACGGCGATCGAAGCTCCGATGCCCGAGTCTTCGAGCACCACACGCGACTCAATTTCCAGCCGGGAACCCGATCGGGCTCGAACTTTGCCCTTTTCCTCAACGATTCCGGTGAACACAGAGCCGAACACTAACGCTCGCAAGGCCCAGATGGCTTGGGGGTTGCGCACATGGAGGGGGTGTCGTAGCCTGACATGGTCCTCGCGGGCTACGGCGCGCGTGCGATGCCCGTCCGGATGTCCCGGTCGCGGCGCCCTCTGAACTCATGAAAGAGGCCTTTCACATGTCGAAGCAAGAGACCATTGCGGCCCACAGCCAGCATGCAACCGACACGGGCTCGCCCGAGGTGCAGATCGCACTTCTGACCGAGCGGATCAACCACCTCACGGATCATCTCAAGACGCATCCGAAGGACCATCACAGCCGTCGCGGCTTGTTGATGCTGGTTGGTCGCCGTCGCCGCATGCTCGACTACGTCCGCGACCGCGACGTGGCTCGTTACCGCGAGCTCGTGGCAAAACTCGGCCTTCGTCGCTGAGACACACGCACCGCCGACACGCAACTCACTGGTCGTCGGTTGTCAGTCGAGGATCCCGCACAACGAGGCGGGGTCGTCGACTGGGAACCGGCGTGACGTTGGCGGGCAACCACATCACAACACAACCACGCAAAGGGGTTCCCAATGGCTGACGCCATCCGCGTGTCCGCACCCGTCTCCGGGTCGGACAAGACCATCACATTCCAGACCGGCAAGCTCGCCGCGCAGTCGCAGGGCGCCGTTCTGGCATCCATCGACGGCACCACCGTGCTCGCCACCGCAAACGCAGCCAGGGGAGTGCGCGACGGCATTGACTTCTTCCCTCTGACCGTCGACGTCGAAGAGCGCGCCTATGCCGCGGGCAAGATCCCCGGTGCGTTCTTCCGTCGCGAGGGTCGCCCGAGCGAGCAGGCGATCCTGACCTGCCGTCTCATCGACCGCCCGCTTCGTCCGGCGTTCCCCGACGGCTACCGCAACGAGACCCAGGTCGTGATCACTGTCGTGGGTGTCGACATGCAGAACCCGCACGACGTGATCGCGATCAACGCCTCGTCGGCCGCGCTCATGATCTCGGGCATCCCGTTCGAGGGTCCGATCGGCGCGGTGCGCATGGCGTACTCGCAGGAAGGCGAGTGGATCCCTCACCCGACATATGCCGAGGGTGAGTCGGGCACGTTCGAAATCGTCGTCGCGGGCCGCGAGCTCGACAACGGCGATGTCGCCATCATGATGGTGGAGGCCGGCGGCACCGAAAAGGCGTACGAGTTCTACGGCAACGGTGCACCGAAGGTGTCGGAGGCCGTGATCGCCGCCGGACTCGAGGCCTCGAAGACCTGGATCAAAGAGTCGGTCGCCCTCCAGCGCCAGCTGGTCGCAAGCGTCGTCGCCACCCGCGGCCCGATCGCACCGCTCGTGTACACGCCGGTTCTCGACTACACCGACGAGATCTTCGCCGAAGTAGAGCGCGTGGCGACACCGAAGCTTGCACATGCCATCACCATCGCGCTGAAGGCTGACCGCAACGCGGCAACCGACGCCGCGGCAGCCGAGACGGTGGCCGAACTGTGCGCAGACGGTGCAAAGTTCGCCGGTCAGGAGAAGGCGGTGAAGGAAGCCGTGCGCAGCCTCACCAAGAAGCTGGTGCGCAAGCGCGTCGTGGAAGAGGGTGTCCGCATCGACGGCCGTGGCCCGCGCGACCTGCGTGCGCTCTCGTCGGAAGTCGGCATCTTGCCGTCGGCCCACGGAACGGGCCTCTTCCAGCGCGGAGAGACCCAGGTGCTGAATGTCTGCACGCTCGCGATGCCGCGCATGAATCAGATGCTCGACACGCTCGGCCCCGACAACGAGAAGCGCTACATCCATCACTACAACATGGCCCCGTGGGCGAACGGTGAGACCGGTCGCGTCGGGTCGCCGAAGCGCCGCGAGATCGGCCACGGCGCGCTCGCCGAGCGCGCACTGCTGCCGGTGGTGCCGAGCCAGGAAGAGTTCGCCTACGCGATTCGTCTGGTGTCGGAAGTGCTGTCGTCGAACGGGTCGACCTCGATGGCCTCGGTGTGCTCGTCGAGCCTCTCGCTGATGGACGCCGGTGTGCCGATCAAGGCGCCGGTTGCGGGCATCGCGATGGGTCTCATCTTCGCCGAAGGCAAGTACACGACGCTGACCGACATCCTCGGTGCTGAGGACGCGTTCGGCGACATGGACTTCAAGGTCGCCGGAACCCGCGATGCGGTCACCGCACTGCAGCTCGACACGAAGATCGACGGCATCCCCGCCGACGTGCTTGCCGCCGCGCTCGACCAGGCGCGCGAGGCCCGCATGACGATCCTCGACAGCATGGCGACGGCACTTGATGCCCCGCGCACCGAGGTCGCCGAGACAGCGCCGAAGATCGTGTCGTTCACGATTCCGCTCGACAAGGTCGGCGAGGTGATCGGGCCGAAGGGCAAGGTCATCAACACGATCCAGCAGGAGACCGGCGCAGACATCGCCGTCGACGACGACGGCGCGGTGGGCATCGTGACCATCGGCTCGCCCGACAACTTCCGCGTCGAAGAGGCCAAGGCCCGCATTCTCGCCATCGTCGACCCGCCGACGGCGGACCTCGGTGCGATCTACGACGGTCGCGTCGTCTCGATGACCAAGTTCGGTGCCTTCGTGAACATCCTCCCCGGACGCGACGGCCTCGTGCACATCTCGAAGCTCGGCAACGGCCAGCGCGTGAACAACGTCGAGGACGTGCTCGAGCTCGGTCAGGTGATCAAGGTTCGCGTCGACGACATCGACGACAAGGGCAAGGTCAGCCTCACCCCGGTCGGACCCGACGGCGAGCCGTTGCCCGGCGGTGGTGGCGGCGGCGAGCGCCGTGAGCGCCGTGATCGTGACGACCGTGGCGGACGCGGAGACCGTGACCGAGGCGGGCGAGACCGCGGTGGTCGGGGAGACCGTGACCGCGATCGCGGCGGACGCGACGGTGGCCGCGGCGAGCGTTCCGAGTCTCGCTCAGACGGACCCGTCGAGGTCTCGTTCGAGGACGAGTTCGACAGCGAGATCTCCCGCGATCTCGGAGATCTCGGTCCGCGCGACGGCGGATCCCGCCGTCGCCGCTAAATCGCACTGAAGTGACCCTGCCCCGGCGGCTACCGTGACCCGCGTGATACGCGTCGGAGTCGTGGGAGCCGCCGGGCGCATGGGCTCGACCGTGTGCGACGCAGTCGCCTATGCCGGCGGTCTCGAACTTGTCGCCGCGGTCGACGTCATGTCAGCCGGCGGCACAACGCACGGAGTCGCCGTGTCGTCCGACCTGCGCGCGCTCGCAGACGCCGGATGCGAAGTTGTCGTCGACTTCACGGTGGCCGACGCCGCCCGCACCACCTTGCCGTGGCTCGCGCTCCACGGCATGCACGCCGTCGTCGGCACGACAGGGTTCACCGACGCCGACATGGCGTCGTTTCACTCGGCATTCACAGGGTCGAACTGTCTGGTCGCTGCGAACTTCGCGATCGGTGCGGTGCTCATGATGCGGTTCGCAGAACAGGCCGCACCTTGGTTCGACACCGCAGAGATCATCGAGTTTCACCACAACGGAAAGGCCGACGCTCCGAGCGGCACCGCCTTGGAGACTGCGCGACGCATGGCAGCAGCAAGCAGTGAGTGGTCACCGGATCCGACACGCCACGAAGTGGTGCCCGGCGCTCGCGGGGGAGAAGGCCCCGGAGGGATCCGAATTCACGGGGTACGGATGCACGGAATGATCGCCTCCCAGGAAGTCGTCCTCGGCACGGCCGGTCAGACTCTCGTCGTCAGGCACGACTCGAACGACCGCGTGTCGTTCATGCCCGGCGTGGTGCTGGCATGCAGACGCGTCGCCGAACTGCCCGAGCGCATCACGCTCGGCATCGATTCACTTCTCTAGACGCCCGGCGTCCGCCGGCGCCGGCTCAGGCGAGAGCCGAGACGGCTGCCTCGTAGTTCGGCTCCGAGCCGATCTCGGGAACCAGTTCGGTGTGGAGCACCTTGCCGTTCTCGTCGGCCACGACGACCGCGCGTGCGAGGAGACCGTTGAACGCTCCTTCGGCCAGCTGAACACCGAATGCATTTCCGAAACCGCCGCGGAACGACGATGCCGTCTGAACGTTCGCAAGACCCTCGGCACCGCAGAAGCGACCCTGGGCGAACGGCAGGTCGGCACTCACGCACAGAACGACGGTGTTATCGAGGCCCGACGCGAGTTCGTTGAACCTGCGCACGCTGTTGGCGCACACCGGCGTGTCGACCGACGGGAAGATGTTGAAAACGACGCGCTTGCCCGCGATCGCCGAGTTGTCGAAATCCTGCAGGTTCGCGCCCGTCAGGCTGAACGAAGGAAGCGTTTGTCCGGGTGCGGGAAGGTCGCCGTTGGTGTTGACGGGGTTGCCGCCGAAGGAGGTGGTTGCCATGTGCGCGAGCCTAGGGGCGCGCAGAGCCGTTCGGGTCAGGCTCGTCGGCCCCGGGCAGATCAGTCTCGGGCCGGTCGGTGTCGGGAGGTCCGGGCGAGCGCCGACGCGACGACTGCAGGAACGTCAACCCGAACAGGCCGCCGACGATCCACCACTGGTAGTCGTTGATCCAGTCGACGACCGCCTCGATCTCCGACTCGACGGCCTTTCCACCGAACCACAGCACGACCAGACGCACGGCAACACCGGCGCTGGCGAGGGCAAGGAACTTCTTCGGCGGCATCTTCATGTGTCCGACGAGGAGACAGACGATGTTCGATCCGGGCGCGATCAGCACCGCCGCCCAGCCCGCACGCGCGGTGGCGCGCTCGGTCCAGTGATAGATGGCCGGAAGCTCGCCGACCTGCGACTCGGTCCACCTGAGTGCCCGCTCGCCGAACCATCGGCCGACGAAATACAGCGCCACCGCGGCGATGAGGAGCCTCGCGAACCCAACCGAAAAAAAGGTGAGCGCGTCCACGTACGGGATGGACCCGATCAGGTTGCGATTGCGCGCCGAGAGGAGAAGCACGAGCAGGGGGCGCTCGTCGACGAGGGCCGGGCCGATGTTCGTGCCGATCGTTCCGGCCGCGAACAGCACCGACGTCAGCGCCAGCAGGGCCTTTCGCACGCCGGAAGGGTACTTGCTACCGTGTCCCGCCACACGGCGCGTTCGCGCACGAAACGAGGGGACATGCGATGAAGGGCTTGATGCAGCCGACGCAACTGACGGTCAACCACCTGTTCGACAGGGCCGAGAAGTACCACCGGGACAAGAAGATCGTGACCGCCACAGGCACCGGCAAGGACGTGACGACCTACGGAGAATGGGCCGAGCGGACTCGCCGTCTCGCCGGAGCACTGGACCGCCTCGGCATCTCCGCCGACGGGCGCGTTGCGACGTTTGCCTGGAACACCGCACGACACCTCGAGCTCTACTTTGCCGCTCCGTGTTCGGGCCGCGTGCTGCACACCCTGAACATCAGGTTGTTCCCCGAGCAGCTGACCTACATCGTCAACCACGCCGAAGACGAGGTGATCTTCATCGACACGTCGATCTATCCGCTGATCGAGCCGCTGTTGAAGACGTTCGAGACAGTGCGTCACCTGGTCTTCATGAACGACGGCAAGGGAACCGTGCCCGAGAAAGTCGACGGCTTCGACGTGCACGAGTACGAGTCGCTCATCTCGTCGGTGAACCCGGTCGAGTGGCCAGCCCACATCGACGAGAACCAAGCCGCGAGCATGTGCTACACGAGCGGCACCACCGGCAACCCGAAGGGCGTCATCTACAGCCACCGCAGCACCTACCTGCACACGATGGGCGCGATGCTCGCCGACACTCTCGGTGCGCGCGAGTCGGACGTGATCCTGCCCGTGGTGCCGATGTTCCACGCGAATGCATGGGGTCTCGCACATGCCGCCGTCGCGGCGGGGTCGACGCTGATCATGCCCGGTCCCGACCTCTCGGGACCTGCGGTTGCGAACCTGATCGTGGAGGAAAAGGTGACGGTGGCGGCCGGCGTGCCGACCATCTGGATGGCGGTGCTGCCCGAATTGAAGGGCCGCGACACGTCGTCGCTGCGAGCCATTCCGTGCGGCGGGTCGGCGGTGCCGAAGGCGCTCAGCGAGGCCTATCGCGAGCAGCTCGGCCTGCCGATCCTGCAGGCGTGGGGCATGACCGAGACGAGCCCGATCGCCGCGGTGTGCCGCCTGTCGGCCGCCGACGAGCTGCTGCCGATGGAGGAGCAGGCGGAACTGCGCACGACCGTCGGCCAGATCGCTCTCGGAGTCGAGATGCGCGTTGTCGAGCCGGACACCACGACGTCGTTGCCGTGGGACGGCGAGTCGAGCGGCGAACTGCAGGTGTCGGGCCCGTGGATCGCGGCCGACTACTACAACGACCCGCGTTCGCGGGAGAGCTTCACCGACGACGGCTGGTTGCGCACCGGTGACGTGGCAGTGGTCGACGCGAAGGGTCGCATCAGGCTGGTCGACCGTACGAAGGACCTCATCAAGTCGGGCGGCGAGTGGATCTCGAGCGTCGACGTGGAGAACGAGCTGATGGCGCACCCGAAGATCGCAGAGGCCGCCGTCATCGGTGTCCCGCATCCGAAGTGGAGCGAGCGTCCGCTCGCGTGCGTGGTCGCAAAGCCCGGGGAGACGCTCACGAAAGAAGAGGTGCTCGAGCACCTCGCGCCGCGCCTCGCCAAGTGGCAGATGCCCGACGACGTCGTGTTCATCGACGAAGTGCCGAAGACCTCTGTCGGCAAGTTCTCGAAGAAGACTCTTCGCGAGCGTTACGCCGACTACGTCCTGCCGGGCGCCTGACGCCGGGCGAATGATGCCGCGACCGCGGCCGCGCCGAGTGCGGCGACGACGACCGCCGGTGTGGTCAGTCGTTCGGTGACGACGTCAAACACGGCACGGGCGATGTCGGCGTTGTCGTCGGCGCGCGACTCAACCTGACCGGCCGCCTGCGAACGCGCCACGAGCGTTCCGATGCCGCCGACCATGAAGGCGAACCCTGCCGTCAGTGCTCCGCCTCGAAGCGACGGCCACGCGATTGTGGTGAGGGCGGCGAACACAATCGCGGCGACAGGAGCCGCCCACGACAGCACAGACAGCGTGTCCCGCGCGTCGCGGGCCGACTCGACTTGCTCGGCATCCAGCAACTCGACGGTGAGCGAGGTGTCGTCGGGGATGATCTGGGTGAGTTGCAGCAGGGTACCGACGACGCCGCCGGTCTCGAGACGCGCCTGCACCTCGCGCACGATCGACGAGAGATCGACTGTCACAGAGGAGCCCGGTCCGTCGGCGTCGAGTGCCGCGATGAACGACTCGTGGGCGGCGCGGCTCGCCTGTTCCCACGCCGCGGCGAATTCCTCGCTGGCAACGGTCGTCGTGACGGCCCGTCGCACGATTGCTGCAACCGCATCGTTCACTTCCTTCGCCGATACGCCGGCGGCGGCAAGAAGGGGAGCCGGCACGATGTTCTCGACGAGGAACTCATCCATGACGGAGGTGGTGAAGTTGTCGACGATCTCTTCGCGGACGGTGTCGTCGGCGGCGACGGCAACCGCCGCCGTGACAAAATCTCCGGTGTCGAACAACGTCGAGTTCGCCGCGCGCACCGCGAGCGCGGCGGGTGCGAATGCCGCGGCGACGACCGCGAGAAGGATCGCCACGATGCGTCGAGTGACCTGCATGGTCAGAGTCTGCCCGACTTGATGACCCTCTCCAGGAAGCGCTGTGCGCGCTCCGATTCGGGGCGGGTGAACACCTTGTCGGGGGCGCCCCGTTCGATGATGCGTCCGCCGTCGAGCACGCACACCACATCGCTCGTCTCTCGAGCAAATCCCATCTCGTGTGTGGCGAGCACGATTGTCATGCCCGAGGCCTTGATCTCCCGCACGACGTCGAGCACCTCTCCGACGAGCTCCGGGTCGAGCGAAGAGGTGATCTCGTCGAGCAGCAGAACTTCAGGCTCGAGTGCGAGTGCACGCACGATGGCGACGCGTTGCTGCTGGCCGCCCGACAGCCGGTCGGGATACGAGTCGCCCCGGTCGCCGAGTCCGAACCGCGAGAGGAGTTCGCGCGCGCGTTCCTCCGCGGCGCGGCGATCCTGTCCGAAGACCTTGACCGGCGCGAGCGTGATGTTTGCGAGCACGTCCATGTGCGGAAACAGGTTGTAGTTCTGGAACACCATGCCGACGCGGCGGCGCACCGGGTTCGGATCGAGACCCGGAACAGAGATGTCGACGCCGTCGAGGAGAATCTCTCCGTCGTCGATCGGTTCGAGAAGGTTGAGACAGCGCAGAAGAGTGCTCTTGCCCGAGCCGCTGGGGCCGACCAGGGTGACGACCTCGCCGACGCCGATGTCGAGGTCGATGCCGTCGAGAACGACATGATCGCCGAACGACTTGCACACCGTACGCAGCGAGAAGCGGGGAGCGGTCACCGGATCTTCGTTCCCTGGGTGCGGCGTCGCTCGCGCTCGATCAGCCAGTCGGTGAGACGCGTGAGCGGAATTGTGATCGTCAGGAAGATGGCCGCCGCTGCGACGTACGGCGTGAAGTTCGCGAACTTCGCCTTGTCGATTCCTGCCTGGCGCAAGATCTCGATCGGTCCGATGAGGCTGACCAGGGCAACGTCCTTCTGGAGCGACACAAGGTCGTTCATGAGGGGAGGCACAACCCGGCGCACCGCCTGGGGCAGGACCACGTGGCGCATCGTCTGGGCGTTCGAAAGCCCGAGAGAACGGGCGGCCGCGCGCTGCGACTCGTGCACTCCCTCGATTCCTGCGCGGAAGACTTCGGCGACGTAGGCCGAGTAGGCCATAACGATTGCCACCGAGCCCCACAGCAACGGGCTGTTCCACGGCCGCGGAATGCCGAGTCCGGGGACGCCGAAGCCGACCAGGTAGATCCACAGGATGATCGGCACCCCGCGCATGACGTCGGTGTAGATGATCGCCAGAGCACGCACCGGGAACAGCGCCGCTGAACGACTGTTGCGCGCAGTGGCGAGAAGGAGCGCGACGACCGCGATCGCAGGCACCGACCAGGCGAAGATCTTCACGTCGAGGACGAATGCCTCCGCGAGCCGCGGGAACGAGTCTGCGAACTGGGCTCCGTCGAAGAACGAAGCCTTGACGCGGTCCCACCTCGGCATCTGCGGCACCAACAGAACAACGGCGACCACCACGACCAATGTGCTGGCCGCGGCGATCGCCGTGCTCTTTCGTCTGCGTGATTTCTCCCATGCCGCGCGACGACCGCTGGTGGCAACCATGGCTCGCGCGAAAGGAGACGGGTCAGTCGACCGAGATGACCGGGATGTCGATGTTCGTCGAGAGATTCGCGAGCGTGATCTCGTCGAGCGTGCCCGCCGACTTGAGGTTGGCCAGCGCGGTGTTGACGCACTCGACGAGCGGGTTGTCGAGGTCGAAGACCATGCCGAAGTTGTCGGCCGCTACCGCATCGGTGAGCGGGAACTGACCGAGCACGGCCGAACCCTCGATTTCGACGGCCGAGACATAGAGCGCGGTCGGCAGGTCGAGCACGATCGCATCCACCTGGTTCGCCTCGAGGGCGGCCTTGGCGGCGGCGTTGTCGTCGAACACTGCGGCCTGGGAATCAGGCTGGATCACGTCGGTGATGTAGTCGAGGCTGGTCGTGCCGACCTGTGCACCGAGCTTCAGTCCCTTCAGGTCGGCGACGCTTGTCGCGCCCTTGGCCTTCGAGTCTGCGAGCCCGACGATCGCCTGGTTGGTCGAGTAGTACGCATCGCTGAACGATACGTTCTGCGCGCGCTCCTCGGTGATCGTGAACTGCTGCAGGTTGAAGTCGAAATTCTTCGCGCCGGGCTGGATGGCCTCGTCGAATCCCGTGCGCACCCACGTCACGTCGGCATCTGCAAACCCGAGTTCGCCGGCCACTGCATATGCGACGGCGGCCTCGAAGCCCACCTTTGACTCGGGAGCGTCGTTCTCGACCCAGGGTGAATATGCCGGATTGCCCGTTGCGATGGTGAGCACGCCGTCTTCGAGCGTCTTGCCGGCGGCGCACTCGGCCGCCGAAGCGCCGTCGCCCGAGGCGGCGGCGGTGGTGTCGGTGGAATCGTCCGACCCGCCGCAGGCGGCGAGTGCGATCGAGGCCACGAGGGCGAGGGAGAAAGCGCGACGGCGCATTGGTGGTTCCTTTCGTCGAGAGGTGCAATCGGTGAATGTAGTGCGGCTGCGCCTCGCCCGACAAAGGCCAACACGGGCATGGTCGGACGGATTCGGCAGTGACTTCGGGGTTCCCGTGGGCAATAATCACGGCATGGCATTGTTCGGGGCCGTCCTCACTGCGATGGTGACTCCCTTCGCCGATGACGGCTCGCTCGACGTCGACGAAGCGGTGCGGCTCGCGCGCTGGCTCGTCGACAACGGCAACGACGGACTGGTGCTCTCGGGTACCACCGGTGAGTCGTCGACATTGACCGACAACGAGAAGTTGACGCTGTGGGAGGCGGTCTCAGGTGCGATCTCGGCACCGGTGATCGCTGGCACAGGCTCGAACGACACCGCACACTCCGTGCATCTCACCCGGGAGGCCACAAAACTCGGGGTTGCCGGCATTATCGCGGTAGGGCCGTATTACAACCGCCCCTCTCAGGCGGGCATCGCGGGTCACATCAACGCGATGGCGGAAG
>JBMTOT010000033.1:0-17106 GCA_049442935.1 Ilumatobacteraceae bacterium
GTTCGCGACCCGCTATCGAGCGTTGCCGGTCCTTCTCGCGGTCACCCTGTCGACGGCTCTCATTCACCTGATTGCAGTTCTGGTGGGCGGAGCGGTCGGAGCAGCAATGCCGACGGAATTGGTCGGTCTTGCGGCCGGTGCCGCATTCCTCGCGTTCGGTGTGTGGACGTTGCGCGGCGACGACGATGATGGTGACGAATCTGCAGTGGCGGTGTCGGGACGCAGTGTCGTGTTGTCGGTTGCCGGAGTGTTCTTTCTTTCCGAATTCGGCGACAAAACGATGCTCGCTTCGTTCACACTCGCCACCGACAACGGCCTCGTCAGCACATGGCTCGGGGCAACGTCGGGAATGGTGTTCGCCGATGCGCTGGCAATCTGGGTGGGGAAGAGCCTCGGGGCGCGGCTTCCGAAGAATGTAATCCGCATCGGGTCAGCGGTTGCGTTCTTCGTGTTCGGTGCGGCGATGATCGCCGGTGCTCTGCTCTGAGCGTCAGGTCGGTCGTCAGCCCTCGATCATGTCGACGAGGCTGCGCGACTGACGACGGAGAGATATGCCGATGCCCGGCTCGCACCGACGTAGACGAGTGTCCTGTCGGGTTCGTCGTCCATATTGACGAGGACCACGGCCTGACGCTCGAGACCTTTTGTGCGGTGGACCGTTTCGCAGACGATCGCATCTTCATCTCGTCCCTGCCATGGGACGAAAGAAAACTCCTCGGTGAGAGCCTCAGTCAGCATGTCGCGCTCAGCACGATGCGTCACCAGAATCGCGATCTGCGAAAGCGGCACGCCGAGGTCCTCGATCGCAGACTCCAGACTCTTGCGCACCGCCTTGACAGCTTCTTTTGCGCCGGCAACCTTGTGCACGTCGACAGGTGGTCCGGCGGGCATCGTGCGCGGCGCGGGGGCGCCCCCAAGACGACTCACCACGGCGGCGATGTTCCCGGAGTTACGGAGATTGTGCGTCAACTCGAGTGTCGTGATTCCCGACGGCGGCGACCACGACGATGCGTAGATGGCCTGTTCGGCGTCAGCCATCATGTAGAGCCGTCCGTCCTCCCGGTCGGTCATGAGGCTCTCGACGATCTCGAGCCATTCGGGTCGGAAATCCTGTGCCTCGTCGATGATGACCGTGTCGAAACGAATGTCGCTGGTGTTCAAGAACTCCCCGAAGGCGGTCGGAAGAACGCTGTTCCAGTACCGCTGGATCTCCTCTGGGTCTCCGTCAGGAATCGACGGTGCCGCCTCGCCCATGGTCCGCCGCATGAGAGCATGGAAGTTCGCGACCTCGTGTCGAGGCACCGACATGTCTGGATTCTCGGCAACGAGCCTCTCGACGATCATGTCCGCGTGACCTTCCATTTCGCCGGCGAGAGGAGCGTTGAAGCACGCGTACAGCGTCGACTCGCCCCGTTGCAGTGCGCGCCTGAACCACCGCATGGCAACGAACGTCTTTCCCGTTCCTGCCGAGCCGCGCAGGTAGACGCGACGGTTTTCGTCGAGACCGATCACCGGCCCGAGCCGGTCGGCAGTCGCTTCCGCGAGCCTCGCGACCGTGCCCCGCACATGGCGTCCGTCGACGTCTATGTCAGTGATATCGGGACGCAGCGCCTTGACGAGGCTCGCGACTTGGTCGCTGGTGGCGGGGTGTTCGTGACCGATCCGCTCCAACGTCTGGGCGATGTTGTCGAGATCGGGAGCGGTCAGCACGATGTCGCGCGGGCATTCGGGCCCGGCTCCTTCGCGGGGAAAGTCGGCGTTGTCGGGGAACGCAACAAGATGCGACAGGTGCACCTTCGATGCCTCTGTCTTCGTCTTCTTGAGACGCTTGATGAGTGCGTGCTTTGCTCTTTGCACCTGGCGCACAGGGTTCTTGATGACATTGTCCCAGCTCTTCCAGTTCCCGTCGTTGACGGTGACCTTGCCGCCTTTCACCTCGATGACGAATGCCCCGCGGTCGAATCCGGCGAGCACGATGTCGATCTCGCTGTCTTTCCCGTCGAAGGTGATCGGGACAGACGGCACGACGATCCACGATTCGTCGAGCCCGCTGAGCAAGGTCCGTACGACGCGCTGTTCTGACTTGGGGAGAATCTCGAGGGCGAAGTCGGTGGGTATCAGTTGCGCCATCGTCCCGACAGTACTGAGTACCGTTGCAGGGTGCGCACGTTCGGTGAGGTCCTCGTCACGATGCTGGTCATTCTCGACCCGCCGGGGAACGTGCCGATCTTTCTCGCTGTCACAAAGCGCCTGAAGGAGAAGGAGCGCCACCGGGCGGCCTTCCTTGCCGTCGGTACTGCATTCCTTGTGATTGCGCTGTTCGCCATCGGCGGCCAGACAATTCTCGACTATCTCAATGTGTCGGTGCCGGCCCTGCAGGGTGCTGGCGGACTTCTGCTTCTTCTCGTGGCACTGCAGTTGCTCTACGGCAAGGGTCACGAAGACTCGTACGAGGTCGCAACGCCCGAGCAACGCACCTCGATCGCCATGGTGCCCCTCGGAACGCCGCTGTTGGCCGGACCGGGCACGATTGTGGCAACGATCGTCTTCTTCCGTCAGGCCGACGGCGCAGGCGAGTGGCTCCAGGTGCTGGCGGGAACTGCCACTGCGTTGTCGGTGACACTGCTCGCGCTCCGGTTCAGCGGGCTGTTGCAGAAAGTCGTGAGACCAGCCGGTGTGATTCTTCTCGCGCGGGTGGCGGGCATGATCCTGGCTGCGATCGCTGTGCAGATGATTGCCGACTCAGTGTTCGGCTTCATCGACGCCGGTTGAGAGAGGCTCAGCTTCCCCAGCGGGACTGGCCGAAGCGGTAGCCGACCGAACGCACCGTCTGGATCAGGTTCGCGTGCTCCTCGCCGAGTTTTGCGCGCAGACGCCGCACGTGCACATCCACCGTGCGAGCGCCGCCGTAGTACTCGTACCCCCACACCCGTGACAGCAACATCTCGCGGGTGAACACCTTGCCGGGGTTCTGCGCGAGGAACTTCAGCAGTTCGTACTCCATGTACGTGAGGTCGAGCGGCTTGCCGTTGAACGACGCCTGGTACGTCTCGAGGTTCAGCACCAGTCCCGAGTGCTCCACCAACTCGGCGCGCACCGAACCTGTGGTGCGCGCGAAGAGGTGGCGAAGACGCGCTTCCAACTCCCGCGGGTGGAACGGAGTGAGACAGAAGTCGTCAAAGAGATCGTCGCGCATCTCGAGATCGTCGAGTTGTGCGCCGGTGACGAGCACCATCACCGACTCAACCGGCGTGTCACGTTTGCGAATCGCCCGGGCGAACGCCCACGCGCCCTCGGGGTCGTCGTCGCAAGCGATGATCGCACCGAGCCACCCGCCTTGGGGTTCGATGCGCGCCGCCTCATCGGCGCCCGAGACCGCCTTCCAGCGGTGACCTCCGAGGTCGAGCGTGCGCGCGAGGTCGGGCGCGGGCGAGCCGGGCCACACGACGATCATGTCGGCTCCGCTCATCGCACCCTCTCCACCGTCACGACCCTCAGAGCGACCTCAGGTAGCGGTCGATCTCGAACTGGGTGACCTGGGTCTTGTACTGGCGCCACTCGTGGCGCTTGTTGCGCACGAACCACTCGAAGATGTGCTCGCCGAGGGTCTCCTGCATGAGTGCCGACGACTCCATCACGCGCAGTGCATCGGCGAGCGACTGCGGCAGCTGCGTGATCCCGAGCTTGTCGAGCATCGCATCGTCCATCTCGAACAGGTTCGCGTCGGCCTCTGCGGGCAGTTCGTATCCCTCGCGGATGCCCTTCAAGCCGGCGGCGAGGATCACCGAGAACGCGAGGTATGGGTTGCACGCCGGGTCGGGTGAGCGGTACTCGAGGCGCGTCGCGCTCGGGCTGCCGCGCTTCGGAATCGGCACGCGAATGAGACCCGAGCGGTTGTTGCGTGCCCATGACACGTGCACCGGCGCCTCGAAGCCCGGCACGAGACGCTTGTACGAATTCACCGTCTGGTTCGTGACGGCAGTGATCTCGGCGGCGTGACGCAGCAGCCCTGCCATGAACTGTTTCGCGATCGGCGAGAGGTGGTACTGGTCGTCGGCGTCGAAGAACGCGTTCTCCTCGCCGGCGAACAGCGACATGTGGAGGTGCATGCCCGAACCCTGCACGCGCTCGAGGGGCTTGGGCATGAAGGTCGCATGCACGCCGTGCATCGCGGCGATCTCTTTGACAATCATGCGGAAGGTCATCACCGAGTCGGCCATGGAGAGTGCATCGGTGTGGCGCAGGTCGATTTCCTGCTGGCTGGGAGCGTCCTCGTGGAACGAATACTCGACGGGGATTCCCATCGTCTCGAGCGTGCGGATCGTCTCCTTGCGCAGCGACGACGAGACGTCGGTGGTGGTGAGGTCGAAGAAGCCGCCGTCATCGAGCGGTGTCGGCGCGGTGCCTGGAGTCAGCTTCTCGAAATAGAAGTACTCGATGTCGGGAGCAACGAGGAACTCGAACCCCATGGCGCGTGCCGCATCGAGATTGCGGCGCAGCACCTGGCGCGGGTCGCCCTCGAAGGTGGAGCCGTCGAGGTTGTGCACATCGCAGAAGATGCGGGCCTCGGCGGTCCTCGGGTCGACCCACGGGATGACCTCGAAAGTCGTCGGGTCGGGGATCGCGAGCACGTCGGCTTCCTGGATGCGTGAGTACCCGTCGATCGACGAGCCGTCAAATGTCATGCCGTCTTCGAGCGCATTTTCGAGCTCGGCCGGGCTGATGGCGAAGCTCTTCAGGGTCCCGAGCACGTCGGTGAACCAGAGTCGGATCAACCTGACTCCTCGTTCTTCGACCGTGCGGAGCACGTAGTCGCGTTGCTGACTCAGCATGTCGCTCACTTCCTCAGTCTGCCGTGGTGGTCGTCACCCCTCCACGGGGGTTCGGTGGCTCCGCCGGAAATCCCGCCCGGAGTGCGAAAAACGGGGGGCGTGTGCCCCCCGTTTTCCTGATTGTCGTGTGCCTGTCGGCGTCTCGCGGGACGGCGGCGGCTCAGCCGCAGACCGTCTCGAGGATGAGCCGGGTGACCGTGTACGGGTCGCAGTTGGCGTTCGGGCGACGGTCCTCGGCGTAGCCACGCTTGTCGCGGGCCACCTGCCAGGGGATGCGCACCGACGCGCCGCGGTTCGACACGCCGTACGAGTACTGGTTCCACGGAGCCGTCTCGTGCTTGCCGGTGAGGCGGCTCTGGATGTCGTGGCCGTAGTTCTCGACGTGCTCCATCACGCGGGTGCCGAGCTTCTCGCACGCGTCGATGATCGCGTCGTAGTTCTCGCGCATCGCGCGAGTCGAGAAGTTCGTGTGCGCACCGGCGCCGTTCCAGTCACCCTTTTCGGGCTTGGCGTCGAACGAGATGACGACGTCGTAGTCCTCGGCGATGCGGTGCAGCAACCAGCGCGCCACATGCATGTGGTCGCTGACCGAGAGCGCATCGAGCGGGCCAATCTGGAATTCCCACTGACCGGGCATCACTTCGGCGTTGGTGCCAGAGATGCGAAGCCCCGCGTCGATGCAGGCCTGCGTGTGGCGCTCAACGATCTCGCGACCGACCACGCGTCCCGCGCCGACGCCGCAGTAGTACGGACCCTGCGGCTTCGGGTAGCCACCGACGGGGAAGCCGAGCGGGCTGCCGTCGAGGCGGAGCATGGTGTACTCCTGCTCGATGCCGTAGATCATCTCCTGGTCCTTGTGCTGCGCGGCGGCCGCGGCACACGCGGCGCGCGTGTTCGACGGGTGCGGCGACGCGTCCTTTGCGAGGAGCACTTCGCACATCACGAGCACGTTCTTGCCGCCGCGAATCGGGTCGGGGCAGTGGAAGACGGGCTTCAAGATGCAGTCCGACGAGTCGCCGGTCGCCTGCTCGGTGGAGGATCCGTCGAAGCCCCACTCGTCCATCGGCATGTCCGAGATGGCGCCTGCGAAGTCGGGGAGGACCTTGGTCTTTGAACGCAGCATCGGAGTGGGCTGGGTTCCGTCGATCCAGATGTATTCGGCCTGAATGGGCATCGTGGCTCTTTCTTCTTGGGGGAGTGTTCCCGTCTGTCTGACGGTGAACATCATGTCTGGGAGCCATTTCGGAGCCATGCGAGAAATGTGAACGCTCTGTGAACCGCATCGGGGGGACGGCGATTCCGGCGCGAAAGGCTGTGGATAGCCTCACCAGAGTGAGTGACGCCAAGGTGCTGCGAGTCGCGCTCGCCCAGTGCAACCAGGTCGTGGGCGACCTCGCCGGCAATCTTGGTCGGATCCGCGACCTCTACGCCCGGGCCAACGAGGCAGGGTGCGACGCAGTGGTGTTCCCCGAACTGGCGATCACTGGGTACCCGCCTGAAGACCTGTTGCTCAAGGCCGCGTTCGTGGCTGACAACGAGGTGGCACTCGCCGACTTCGCATCCACGACCGGGTCGTGCGCAGCTGTGGTCGGGTTCGTCGAGTCGCGAGGCGGAGTTCTGCACAATGCAGCGGCCGTCTGCGTCGACGGCGCGGTGCGAGCGGTGTACCGGAAGCAACTGCTGCCCAACTACTCGGTATTCGATGAAGAGCGCTACTTCGAGCCGGGGCCGACCCACGACGATGCCGGCATGGTCGCGGGACTCGTCGATATTGCCGGCATCACGGTGGGCGTCTCCATCTGCGAAGACATCTGGCATACGAATGGACCGGTGGCGGCCCAGGCAGATGCCGGTGCGCGAGTGATGCTGAACTTGAACGGCTCGCCCTTCCACGACGGAAAACACATTGAACGCGAGGCGATGCTCGCCGAGCGCGCACGCCAGTGCGGCGCGGCGATCGTGTATGTGAACCAGGTCGGTGGACAAGACGAGTTGGTCTTCGACGGCGGAAGCACCGTCATCGACTGCAATGGCGAGGTGCTGTGCCGGCTCGCATCGTTTGCTGACGACTTCGACGTCGTCACCGTGCGCGCCGACGGGACGGTGGACGGGGCGAGGGTCGATGAGTTTGACGATGATCTCGACCGTCTGTACGAGGCGCTGGTGGTGGGAACGCGCGACTACGTGCGAAAGAACGGCTTCACCGACGTCGTGATCGGTCTCTCGGGCGGCATCGACTCGACGCTCGTCGCCGCGATCGCGGTCGACGCGCTCGGCGCCGAGCATGTCCACGGTGTTGCGATGCCGTCGCGGTACTCGAGCGACCACAGCCTCACCGATGCGGCAGATCTCGCGGCGAACCTCGGCATTGACCATCGCATCATCTCGATCGAGCCGTCGTTCGCGTCGTATCTCGAGATGCTCGACGAGTCGTTCGAGGGCCGCGATCCTGATCTCACCGAGGAGAACCTGCAGAGCAGGTGCCGCGGCACGACCCTCATGGCACTGTCGAACAAGTTCGGATGGATGGTGCTCACCACGGGCAACAAGAGCGAGCTTGCCGTCGGCTACTTCACGATCTACGGAGACTCGGTCGGCGGTTGGGCGGTGATCAAGGACGTCTTCAAGTTGCGCGTCTATGCGCTCTGCCGGCGCATCAACGAGCGTGCCGGACGTGAGATCGTGCCGGTGAACGTGATCGACAAGCCGCCGTCGGCGGAATTGCGACCCGATCAGCGCGACGACCAGAGCCTGCCGCCGTACGAGGTGCTCGATGAGATCCTGCGCGAGTACGTCGACCACGACCTCACGGTTCCTGAGATCGTGACACTCGGGCACGACCACCAGACAGCGGCACGGATCGCCCGGCTCGTCGACATCGCCGAGTACAAGCGCAGACAGTGCGCACCGGGGCCGCGTGTGTCGGAGAAGGCGTTCGGCAAAGACCGACGCATGCCGATCACCAACGGCTACCGCAAGGGCTGAGCGGCCTCAGACTCCCGCCGGGTGCCGTGCACGTTGGTGCGCGGCGACGAGTACCGCGGCGACTCCGGCCATGGCGAGGGCGAGCACGGCCGGCGCGACAGGGCCGACGCGGTCATAGAGAAACGGCGCGACGAAACTGAGCACGGCACGGCCGGAGGTGCCCGCACCGACCGCCATGCCGAGCCCGGCACCGGAGGCACCCGGCACGATGTTTGCCGCAATCGGCAGGAGGCTGACGATCGCGAATTCGAACCCGAGCATGAACACCACGAGACCTGCGACGGCCGGCATCGGGGTGCCCGCACCGAGTGCCATCACGACCGCGCTCGCACCCATCACCACGCACCCGCGCCGCACGCTGCGTTCCTTGCCCCACACGTCCATCACGCGCGACGAGCCGATGCTCGCAAACAGTTCGACCGCGCCGAGCGCGACGACGATCGCGACGAGAACGCCGCTCGTCCAGCCGAACTCGTCTTCGAACCACGGCCCGAACACGATGCCGACGCACTGGCTGGCGCCGAGCAGGAAGAACATCGCGGCGACCACGAACCATCCCTCTCGCGGAATGCGAACCGACACGTGCTCGCGCGCCGGGGGGTGTGCTTCGTGGCGGGGCAGGCCGGCCACGATTGTTGCAAGAGAGACGGCCATCGCGACTGCTCCGACTGCGAGACCGGCACGCCACGACACGAGCGACGTGACGAGACCCATCGACGACACGCCGAGAAACAACCCGAGCGCCCAACTGGTTTCGATGACGCCGACAACCGAGCCGCGACGTTCGTACGGCACGTGGTCGTTCACCCACACAATCAGTCCCGTGTCGTAGACGACCTTGGCGGCGTTCAACGCGAACACACCGATGGTGAAGACGACGATGTGCGGCGACGAGGCCGCAATCGCCGTGCCGGCGATGACAAGCGACATGCCGAGGGCCATCACCGCCACGCGGTTCGCCTTGTCGATGCGGCGTCCGATCATCGGTGCGAGCAGACTCGCGAACTCGGCGACCATGAGTGCCGTTCCCACCTGCACCACGGTGACGTCGAGACCGCGGGCGATCACCGCGACGAACGGGGGCGAGTAGCGATAGATCGCGTTCGACACGAGCCGACCCCAGACGAGCCGGTCGAAGTTGTCGCGCACGACCTGCGGGTGCTCGGTGTCGATGAAGCGGGCGAAGATTTTCAGAGTTCCTCGCCGATCTCTCCGTGCTCGAACAACTCGACGATCGGCTCCGCCTCGATGGGCTGTGCGTGCCCGGGGCGCAGCACGAACGGGCAACCGCCGAGGTTCGGGACGCGGCTGTCGGGAGCGCCGAGCACGCGACGCAGCACGCGAATGACGCCCGCGTGGGCGACACAGAGAACCTCTTCGCCGGGGAACGCGGCCGCGAGGTCGAACAGGGCGGCGCCGACACGCGTCACGATGCTCGCGTCGGCTTCGAAGGTCGGCGGCCGCAGGTGCGCCTCGAGATGCCCGGGCCAGTCGCGCTCGATCTCGTCGTGGGTGAGCCCCTGCCACTCGCCGACGTCGGTCTCGCGCAGCCGCGGGTCGGGGTCCAAGAGGCCGAGCCCGAGGGACTCGGCGATGATCGCGGCCGTCACGCGCGCGCGGCGAAGGTCGCTCGAGGCGACGGCGGCGAACTGTCCCAACTTGTCGGCGGCTCGCCGCGCTTGTTCGTAGCCGAGATCGGTGAGTTCGATATCGGCCTGTCCCTGCCACTTGCCGGCGGCGTTCCACTCACTTTGACCGTGGCGCAGAACCAGCACACGCGTCGCAAGAGTCACCGCACGATTCTACGGCTCGGCGCATCGGGCTCGAACGGTCAGGCGACGGTGATCGAGGCGAGAATCTCGGCGAACACCGTGTCGGCGAGGGCGCGCATCTCGTCGTCGGTGCGGTCCTGGATCGGGTGCGCGCAGAACACGCGTCTCATCGACGGGAAGCCGAGCGCGGCCTGCTGGGCGTCGGCGCCGCTCACGAATTCGTCGGACGCGACGAACACACCCGGCACCCCGCGAATCTCCAGATCTGCGATGTCGTGCACACTGCACGACGTGCAGCTGCCTCAATCGGCGAGCGCCTCGATGACGAGCGTGCACTGCGTCGCGATTTCGTGGCGCAGGTCGACCGGTGCGGGCTTGGTGAAGGTCGGCTTCTTGAAGCGCAGCACCTTCGCGCCGCGCTCGGCGAGCAGCTGCTCGATGCGATCGAGGAACACGTCGCCGCGGGGCTTCGAGATGTCGAGCAGACCGACCACCTGACCGTCGAGCGACGCGGGCCGGGCGAGCAACTGTCGTGTCGAGGGCTGGGACTCGTTCGTCGGGTCGAGAACTGTGGTCACAGACGCCATTGTTGCACCTTTGGCGCGGTCACGTGCCGACCGGGCGGGAGACAGGGTCGCTGCCGATAGCACCGTTCGCCCAGCCGGCGATGATCGACGAGAACAGCCCGGCACCGCCGCCCGCATAGGCGATCATCAGGCCGCCGGGCCGGAACTTGGGCAGGGCTTCTGCAGATCCGAGGTGCGGCGGCACTCCTTCTGCAATGCCGTGCGCGCCGCGCATGAGGTCTGCACCGGGGGAGAGCAGGCGCGAATGCAATTCGTCGAGAAGTCTGTCGCGCGTCCACCCGGCGTCGGCGAAGATGCGTCCGTGGTCGGGGCTTACCACGAGGATCGCGTCGAACCCGATCACGAGTTTCGGGTGGTGCACCGTTCGCAGGCACGCGGCGTACGACGCCGCGAGTTCCTCGGGTGTGCGCGCAAGTTGGTCGACCACGCAGCGCGGGCCTTCGCCGGCGAACACGGTGACCGAGTCGACGCCTGCGCCCATGCCACGAGACTCCGAGAACGGTGTGAACGGACTGGCGAGTTCGTCCTCGGCGAAGCAGAACGACAGCTTGCCGGGGTTGCCGTGGGTCGCGCGATCGACCTCTCCCGGTCGGCCGCCGCCGACGTTGCGCACCGTGAGCTGCACGGCGCGGCCGATGGTCGAGTTCGCACGGTTGCCCTGGCCGAACACGTTGATGCCCGAGTTCATGCCGATCGCGCGCGTGCCGGGGCCGTTGCACACGATCACCGGTCCGACGGGCATCGTGGTGGCGAGCACTCCGTGCATGTTGAACTCGTCGGTGCACACCGCCTCGAGCGCGGCGATCACCCAGGGAAGGTATTCGGGCAGGCAACCGGCCATGACGGCATTGATCGCAATCTTTTCGACAGTCAATTCGACCAGGTCGGGAGGCACGATCGTCACCACGTCGTTCGGGGCGCGCGTGGTGCCGGTGAGCATTCGCAAGACGCGCTCCCGGGTCGGCGGCACGACCGGGAAGCCGTCGGTCCAGCCGCGCGCGAACATCGCCTCGAACTCGTCCTCTGCCTCGGCGAACTCGACCGTGCGCGACACGACCGGCGACCCCGAGAACCGCGCTCGCAGCGCATCAAGTCGGTCGGGGTCGACGCTCATCGAACCGCATCCGGGTCGCGTGGCGGGCAGATCGTCGCCGAGTGTTGCGACACCGGTGAGACGCCGCCAGTCGTCGCGCGACCATCCGACGGTGCGTTCCACTTCTTTGCCGTTCTCGACTTTGATGAGGGTCGGCACCGTTTCGATCTCGTGGTGCCACGAGATCGACAGGTCTGCGTCGTGCACCGCGCCGACTGATGCGGCAAACGTGGGGTCGTCCTGCGTCCAGGCGGTGAGCGACGCGACGGCCGCGATGTCTGCGAGCAACGGTTCGACCATTTGGCAGGTGGCGCACTCGCGCTTGACGATCACCACGAGTCCGTCGGGAAGTGCGGGTTTCTCAGACGACATGAGCCGACGCTAGTCGCGCTGAAATGCCGCAGTTAGCCTCGGCGACGGAGGCGTCCGAGCACCTGGAGGGCTTCGCTGTCTTCAAAACAGTCGGGACGGGCGACCCCCGTCCGGCGGGTTCGATTCCCGTCCGCCTCCGCCATCACCAGCTGCTCGCCCGAGGCGTCACGCGCGATCAACCGCGCAGCCGCGGTCCGGCAAGGCGCACATCTCCGCGGCGCACGGTGTGGCCGGTGCGGTCGAGACAGGCGGCGAGGGGCACTGCGTGTTTGCGGGTGATTCCGAGCCGTTCGCGCAGCATCGACACGGTCACTCCGCCCGGGTGCTCATTGAAGAGTTCTGTCAACACTGGCCGCAGATCCTCGAGCGTGTCGCGATGGAACGCGATGCCGTCGTGTTCGACGATCACGCCGGCGGCAACCAGGCGCCTCACGATGTCGCGCGGAAAACGCGCTGTGCCCGGGCCGGTCACGCCCCATGATCGAATTTCGGCGGCGACGGGGTCATGGGCGAGTCCGCCTGCCGCACCGCGCCGGGCGACGCCTGCTTCGACGGCGACATCGTCGAACGTCGACATGAGTTCTCTCTCCCATGGCTCGAGTTGGTCAAGCCGCACCTCTCCATCGTCGAGTGCACGCGACAGAGTTGCATTGGTCGACGATGCGAGCGACGGCGCGGCGCACCAGCGACCGACGATGGGTTCCACCTCGATACCCGTGAGTCGCCTGGCAAGTTCCACATCGACCCACCCGTGGTCGACGAGTTGCGCCTCGATGGTGCCGTCGGGGCGCGAATGCGAGATGCGCCGCTGCGGTGCGACGTCGAGAACGACGCCGCCCGCCACCGTCGTCGAGTCGCCGGTGCGGCGAAGAACGATGCGATCACCCGGTGCGAGCGGCCACCCCGCGGAGACCCGCACTCGGTATGCGCCCGGCACCGGCAAGGGGCGAATGGTGCAGCCTTGGCGGTCGGTGCCGACGTGTGCGCTGTACCCGCCACCGGAGTCGGGGAGTGCATCCTGGCCGCGCGCCGGGCTGAGTGCGACGTCGAACACGTCGGTCACGTGCCATGCGCCGGGTGCCACAAGAGCATCGCCGCGACGCACGTCGTCGACCGACACATCGGGCAGGTTCAGTGCGCACCGCACGCCGGCTCGTGCCGCATCAACCGGCGCACCGTGTGTCTCGACGCCGCGCACGCGCACGGTGTTCGTGGTGCGAGCAATCTCGAGTGAGTCGCCGGGGCGCACCTTGCCCCGGTCGAGGGTGCCGGTGACGACCGTTCCCGCGCCTGCGATCGTGAACACACGGTCAATGAACAGCCGGGTGCGACTCTCCTTGCTGTCGCCGGAGCCGACTGCACTCGCTGTGACGAGTGAGTCGGCGAGTCGTTCGAGCCCGCGTCGTGTCACCACCGACACAGGTTCTGTCGCGATCCATTCGATGGTCGACGACGAGAGAATCTCCTCGGTCTCGCGCCGCACTGCGGTGAGCCGGTTTTCGTCCACCAGGTCGCACTTGGTGATTGCCGCAACGCCGCGAGTGATGCCGAGCAGTTCGAGAACGGCAAGGTGCTCGTGGGTCTGGGGCATCCAGCCTTCCTTGGCGTCGACCACGAGCAGTGCCGCGCCGACGGCGGACGCGCCGGCGATCATCGTGCGCACGAGGTCGGCATGTCCCGGTGCATCGACGAAACTCAGCGTCGTCGCACCGCGCGTCGCGTGCGCAAATCCGAGCTCGATCGTCATGCCGCGGCGCTTCTCCTCGGCCAGACGGTCGGGGTCGGTGCCGGTGATCGCGCGCACGAGTGACGACTTGCCGTGGTCGACGTGTCCGGCCGTCACGATGATCGACATCGGGGTCTCTCAGCGCAGGGCCGCGAGCGCGGCAACAAGCACGGTGTCATCGCCCGGGGCGACGGTTCTCATGTCGACAATCGTCACGGCGTCGCGCGTTCGTGCCGCGATCGGCACCCGTGCCCGGCGCAACACGGAGGTGACGTCGCCGTCGATCACGACCCCCCACGAGGGGATCGTGGTGCCCGGCGCCGACCCTGCCCCGATGAGCGCCTCGGTCGGCTCAACCCGGCCGATGCCGGCGGTTGCCGCCACGGCACGGGCGCGCACCTCGAGCGAGTCGACAGCGGCGCTCGCCATCGACCAGAACGGCACCGTGTCGCAGACGTCGCGCGACACATAAGAAAGGAGTGTCTCCTGCAGCATCGCCAGCACATGGCCGCCGGGGCGCAGGGCACGCATCAAGGGGTGGGCGGCGCAGGCGGCCACCAGGTCGGCGCGGCCGGCGATGACGCCGCACTGTGGTCCGCCGAGCAGCTTGTCGCCGCTGAATGTCACGAGGTCGGCTCCGTCGTCGAGGCTCTGGCGCACGGCCGGCTCGTTCGCGAGCCACCGAGGCACCCCGTCGTGTCGTCCGTGGAGCCACGGGCACGTGTTGTCGAGCAGGCCCGAGCCGACGTCGACAACGACCGGCACCGGCAACGCGGCGAGATCGCGCACCGGTGTCGACTCGATGAACCCTGACAACGTGAAGTTCGACGGGTGAATCTTCATGACGAGCGCGACGTCGTCGCGTTCCACGGCGCGCTCGTAGTCGGCGGCACGCGTGCGGTTCGTGGTGCCGACGTCGACCAACCGCGCACCCGACTGCTCCATGACCTCGGGGATGCGGAAACCCCCGCCGATCTCGACACTTTCACCGCGCGACACCGCCACACCGCGGCCGTGTGCAAGGGCGGCAAGAACGAGCAGCACCGCGGCGGCGTTGTTGTTGACGACCACGGCGGCATCGGCACCGCAGAGCGGGCCGAGCAGACGCGAGACCGCCTCGTGACGCGAACCGCGCTTCCCCGACGCGAGGTCGAGTTCGACGTTCATCGCACGGCCGTGTGCCCGTTGCGGCACAGGTGCACGACCGAGATTCGTGTGGAGCAGAACACCGGTCGCATTCACGACGTCGGTCTGCAGCAGCGCGTCGAGTTCGGCCGCGGCGCCGCGCGCGGCGCCATCAATGTCGCCACCGGCCGCGATGGCGCGCCGCGCGCAGTCGACCAAGAGTGCATGGGGCAGCCGGGACTCCGTGGCAAGCCGGCGCGCGAGTGCATCGACCGACGGTGGCCGTGTCGCTGCATCGCCGGGCGCCGTCACGAACCCGAAACTACCCCCGGTGACGTGCCGTGGTCCCCGCTGTGTAGGTTCGGCGCCGTGGCAGAGACCGTGCGCCTCACCGAATGGACCTCGTGCGGGGGGTGCGCGGCAAAGTGGGGCGCGTCGCTACTCGCGGAGATGGTGTGCGAACTGCCGTCGGGTTTCGACTCGTCGTTGTTGGTGGGACTGGCTCCGTTTGACGACGCCGCGGTGTATTCGCTCACCGACGACCTCGCGCTCGTGAGCACAGTCGACTTCTTTCCGCCGCTCGTCGACGATGCCGACGACTTCGGCGCGATCGCGGCGGCAAACGCGTGCAGCGACGTGTTCGCCATGGGTGGCAGAGTGGTGCTCGCGGTCAACGTGGCGGCGTTTCCAGAGAACTTGCCGCGCGAGACGGTTGCCGCGATTCTCGCCGCCGCGTCGCGCACCGTCGCCGAAGCCGGCGGCACGGTCGCCGGTGGGCACACCATTCGCAACCCGGAGCCGGTGTTCGGTCTCGCGGTGCAGGGCGTCGTCGACCCGCGTCGTGTGTTCAAAAAATCGGGTGCGCGACCGGGTGACGTCGCAGTTCTCTCGAAGCCGCTCGGCACCGGCCTCGTCACTGCAGCCGGCGATGACGCACAGGTGCGTGCGGCGATTGCAGGCATGCGCACGCTGAACCGCGCGGCGGCCGAAGCATTGTCGGCGGTCGCCGACGACGTGCACGCAGTCACCGACGTCACCGGGTATGGCCTCGCCGGACACGGGTGGGAGATCGCCGACCGATCGGGCGTGCGTTTCGAGATCGACTCGGCGGCACTTCCGACGTATCCAGGTGCGCGCGAGATCGCCGCGCGCGGAGTGCGCACGGGAGGTGACCCGCGCAACCGGGACTATGTCGGTGCTCATCTCGAGACCTCGGCGGACGAGGCGAGCGTCGCGCTGTGCATGGACCCGCAAACCTCGGGTGGCCTGCTCGCAGCAGTTAAACCTGCTGCAGCGTCAGCACTCATTGACGCAGGATTTGTGGTTGTCGGTGATTTCACGGGCACGTCACGGGGTGTTGCGATCACCTGAGGGCATGACGTCGGTGGGACCGACCTAAAATATTTTCATGTTCGCAAAGGCGGGGGGTCGCCACGGTGCATGGGCGGCGACCGTCGCTCTTCTCGCGGCGACTTTCGTGGCTGTCTCAACTGTCGCACCGCCCCCCTCGGAGGCGTCCGGTTTCTCGACGCTCATGCCGTATTCGTGGGGCGGGGTGCCTCCATCCAACGATTCGACCAAAGCCTCGGTGTGGGGATCACCGGCCATGGGAAACATCACGATGGCGAATCTCCTGTCGACGAATCCGTCCGGTGGCGGGTCCACCTCGTCGCTCGTCAATGCCGACGGCCCGCTCGGCAAGTTGCGGTGGCTGCGGGCATTCGGTGGTGCCACTCCGCGAGTCTTCGCTGAAGGCGGGACATCGTCGCACATGCTCGTCGCGGCGCGCACCGCGGCAGGCATCGACGAAGTGTGGGCGTGGGGGGCGAACACGAAGGGTCAACTCGGAATCGGCTCGACGACTTCGTTCGCAACACCGGTCAAGGTGGCGTGGACCCCGACGGTGTCGGGGGAAGAAGTCGTTCACCTTGCGGTCGGTCTCTATCACTCGCTCATGGTGACCCGCGTGGGGGGCGTCGACAGGCTGTACGCCTGGGGTTTGAACACCTACGGCCAGCTCGGCGACGGCACGTTCACCACGCGCACCACGCCGGTTCTGGTGTCGGTGTCGGGTTCGCCGACGTTCGTGTCGATCGCGGCCGGCTCGTACCACAGCGTCGCCGCCGACTCGACAGGGGCGGTGTGGGTCTGGGGCTGCGACGGACCACAGGTCGCGACGTCGACAACCAAACTCTGGTGCGGCGAACTCGGGCTCCACGGCACGCGGTATGTGACCCAGCCGACGAAGTTGACCGACGAATCGGTGAACCAGACGACAGCCAGTGCCACGAGCAAGGGCTACGTCTCAACGACGAATATCGCCACGTACAAGACGTCGGCACCGTCGGGCTTCGGTGTCGGCGATGCACTGGTTGTGTCGGTCGGTGACCCGGTGCTCGACACGGCGCTCACCGCGATCAGCGAGTACGAGCAGTCCGGGACAACGGTCACCCTCCGGTTTGCGTCGCCGCACGGTCGACGTGTCGGCGACAAGGTGTACGTGCGCGGAGCGATGGCCGTGCACTCGACACCGACGACGATCGTGACTGTCACGACCGTTCCCGATGCGACCTCGCTTCGATTCGAGACGGGTACGAGTCGAACGGTCGGCGAG
>JBMTOT010000034.1:0-16679 GCA_049442935.1 Ilumatobacteraceae bacterium
GTGGCTCTCACGGCGGGCATGCGTGTGATGCCCGGCCACCCAGAGATGGAGCGTCTCGAGCGTGAGATGTTGTCAGCGGTGCGTGGGTAGGTTGGCGCCATGTTCGGCCGCATGAAGTCATCCCTCGTCGGTGCTGAGCGCACCCTGCCGGGCCGCACCGACCTGACCATGCCGGTGCCCGAGGCACATTTTGTGCTGGGCACTCCGCTCGTTGGCCCGTGGCCAGACGGCTGCGAGACGCTGGTCGTGGGCATGGGGTGTTTCTGGGGAGCCGAGCGCAAGTTCTGGGAAGCACCGGGCGTCTACTCGACGTCGGTTGGTTATGCGGGTGGGCACACGCCGAACCCCTCGTATGAAGAGGTGTGCAGCGGTCTCACCGACCACACCGAAGTGTTGATGGTGGTGTGGAACACCTCGGAGACGTCGCTCGAGGCGATGCTGCGCATCTTCTGGGAGAACCACGACCCGACGCAGGGCATGCGCCAGGGGAACGACATCGGCACGCAGTACCGCAGTGCCATCTATTGGAACTCAGACGCCCAGCGCACCGCCGCCGAGACCACACGTGGTGCGTTCCAGCGTGCGCTGACGGCCGCCGGTCACGGCGAGATCACAACCGAAGTCGCTCCGCTCGGTGACTACTTCTACGCCGAGCCGTATCACCAGCAGTACCTCGGGAAGAACCCGAACGGCTACTGCGGCATCGGCGGCACGGGCGTTGCATGCCCGGTCGGCTTGCTCGGCTGACGAGAGAGGCCGTGTGAGCCGCGAGGCTCAGTCCTCGAACTTGACTTCCTGACGGGCGTCTGCCATTTGTGACTCGGTGGGCTTGCGGAAGATGAGAATCATCGCAAGTCCCGCCACGAAGTAGATCGCACCATTCATGTTCCAGGCGAGGTGCATCTCACCGATGTTCGCCCCGTCGATGGGCTGACCCGACATGCGCCACTGTTCGATGCGCGCAAGTGCGGGCGCCGCGATCGCCAGCGACAAAGCCGCACCGAGTGCGGTGCCGATCTGGCGTCCGGTGGTATTGAGCGCCGATCCCATCGCGAACTGTGTCGGCTTCAGGAACGCGGTCGCAGCACTCGACAGTGTCGAGATGCTGAGGCCGACACCGCAGCCGGTCATGATCATCCACGGCAGGTAGTGCGTCACGTAGTTCGGCTCGACGGTGATGAAGTTCGTGAGCCCGAACGTTCCGAGAGCGAGCAGGATCGAACCAGCGAAGAGAACTCTCGCGTGACCGAACTTGGTTGCGTACTTGCCCGCGAACGGGGCGATGAATGCAGCAGTTCCCGGCCCGGGCATGGTGGCGAGGCCCGACTGTGCGACTCCGTAGCCCCACACTGCCTGCAGCCAGAACGTGTTCAGGAGCCACATGCCGATGAACCCGATTGAGAACAACACACCCGAGAGATTGGCCGCCACGACGAAGGGAAGTTTGAAGAGCTTCAGATCAAGCAACGGATTCTCGACGTTGTTGCATCGCCACACGAATGCCGCCACCAGTGCGAGTCCGACGGCGATCGAGCCGAGAGTTCCCGAATCTGCCCAGCCCCACACCTCGCTCTGCGAGATGCCGAGCACCACGAGACCGATGCCGGCAAAACCGGTGATGACGCTCGTCCAGTCGACGCGTCGTTTGGCGTTCGGGTCTCTGCTCTCGTGGAGGAGACGCATGCCGATGAAGATCGTGACGACAGTGATCGGAATGTTGATGAAGAACAGCGATCTCCAGCCGAGAGCATCGACGAGCAATCCGCCGAGTGACGGGCCGAGTGCGGCCGCGAGACCACCGGTCGCACCCCAGATCGCAATCGCCTGTGTGCGCTTCTCGACGGGGAACTCGGGCAGCACGAGTGCAAGTGACGCGGGTGTCAACTGCGCGCCACCGAGGGCCTGCACGATGCGTGCGAGCACAAGGAACCAGGCGTTCGGGGCAATGCCGCACAGGAACGAGCCGAAGCTGAACCAGGCGAGTCCGCGCAGGAATGAGCGCTTGCGACCGAATACGTCGGCAAATCGTCCGGCTGTGAGCAGTCCGGCCGCGTAGGCGATGGCATAGGCGGAGAAGACCCAGGTGAGGATTGAGCCGCCGCCGAGGTCGTCTTCAATGGTGCGCTTTGCGACAACCACGATGGAGACGTCGAGTGAGACGAGGAACGTCGCCGCGGCGGTGAGTGCGAGAACTTTCCATCCTCGTGCGCTCGTTTGAGTGGCTGTTGCGGTCAACGTGACCTCCCCGTATTCAGCAGGTGAAGAGTAGTCACCTTTGGCGTGAACAAGCGTGTTGGAGGTTCAGGAACCCCAGCCGTCGCGTCGGATGGTTTCGCCGTCGGCGTCCCGCGCTCGACCCCGCCAGCGCAGACTCCCCGGCGTCGCCGACAATTTGGCGATCAACCCCTGCATGGGCGTGCCGTCGAGTTCGACGATGGCACCACGTTCGGCGTAGTGGGAGTCGGCGGCGATTTCCTCCATGTCGAGAACCGGGCCGGCGGCCGCTTCGATCTCTTCGAAGACGGCGAGAGCCTCGGCTTGGGTGCGGGTCGCGAACCACTTCTCGACCGCCGCGTGCATCGCGTCGCGGTTCTCGACGCGCGAGGCGAATGTCGCAAATCGCGCATCGCCTTCGAGCCCGAGCAACGTCACCACGCGCGCCGCGACCGAGTCGCTCGAGGTCGACATCGCCACCCACTTGCCGTCGGAACACTGGAACACGCCGCGTGGCACCGTGTAGGGAATTTGCGACCCCATGCGCTCCTGCAGATCGCCGCGTGTCAACCACACCGAGATGAGCGGACCCATGAGATGGAAGATGCTCTCGAGAAGCGACACATCAACCACCTGACCGGTTTCACTCCAGAGAGCGACCATTGTCGCGAACGCGGCGACGAGCCCGGTGACTTCGTCGGTGAGTGCGATGGGGGGAAGCATCGGCTCGCCACCGGGTTGCCCGGTGATCGCGGCGAGTCCTGACATCGCCTCTGCGATGGTGGCGAACCCAGGACGGTGTGCGTACGGGCCGGTCTGGCCGAACCCGGTGACGCGCGTGATGACGAGCCGCGGGTTGCGCGCATGGAGAATCTCTGGCGCGAAGCCGAGACGCTCGAGCACGCCGGGCCGAAAGTTCTCGACCAAGACGTCTGCCTCGTCGAGAAGGCGCATCAAGACGTTGGCATCATCGGGGTTCTTCAGGTCGAGTGCGACGGTGCGCTTGTTGCGGTTGACGAACCGCCACCACAGCCCCTCGCCGTCGGCGGGGTCGCGCCAGGCCATGTTGCGCAGCGAGTCGCCGCCGTCGGGGCGTTCGACTTTGATGACGTCGGCCCCGAAGTCGGCAAGGTAGCGCGCGCAGTTCGGACCGGCGAGAACCGTCGACAGGTCGACCACCCGCAGGCCCGACAAGGCGCCGGCGGTCACCGTCCGGGCCGACCCCTGCGCACCACGTGGTTCGACGCCCACCAGCGACCGCTGAAGCGCCACGAGACATTTGCAGGCGTGTCGTCGCGTTCGGCAACGACCGGGCGCGGCCACATCGCTTCGACGGCGGCGACAATTGCCGCGGCTTCCTCTGGCGACGGCGCGGGCGAGATACCTGCAATTCGTGCGGTCGTTTCAGTGTTCATCTTCGCGCTCATTTCTTGATCACGATCGATTTTGCGACCTTGTCGTGCCAGGTCTGGCGCTTCGGATCCCAAAGCATCCAGAGGTACCCGAGGTAGAGAACGAATTCGCTCACGAGACGCACGAGTGCCCGAGCGAACCCGCGCTGCGTGCCGATCGGCTCGAGAGTTGTTTCGTCGACGATCCAGACTCCCATCGCGCGTCGCAGCGGGCTGCCGCCCGCTCCTTCCCACTTGATGCGGTACCAGATGGTGGCGACCGCGAGCGAGAAGAGCGTGAGCCCCGAGATTGCGGCGGGCGCCCATGAGAACACGACGACCGCGGCGACAACGACCATGCCGGCGAAGAGGGCCAGCAGGTTCACCACATCGGCGAGAAAGGCGAGTAGGCGCCAGCCGAAGTGGGCAAGAACGTACCCTCCGCCGACGGCCTGTGAGTCGGCGCGCACGTGCGACGTCGACGACCCTGCAGGAGGTTCCTGCGGCGGGGGCCAGGGTGACACGTCAGACACGGCGTCACCTACAGCGGCATGTTGCCGTGCTTGCGGCGCGGCAGTTCTTCACGCTTTGTGCGCAGCATGCGAAGACCTGCGATCACTTTCACCCGTGTGTCGGCCGGGTCGATGACGTCGTCGACGTAGCCGCGCTCGGCTGCGGCGTACGGGTTCGCGTACTTCTCGGTGTATTCGGCGACAAGTTCAGCACGACGTGCAACCGGGTCGGCCGCCTGCTGCAGCTCGCGTCGGTACACGATCTCGACGGCACCCTGCGGGCCCATCACCGCCAATTCTGCTGTCGGCCATGCATAGGCGAGGTCGGCGCCGATCGACTTCGAGTTCATCACCACGTATGCACCGCCGTAGGCCTTGCGCGTGATGATCTGGATCCGCGGAACGGTCGCCTCGCAGAACGCGTACAGCAGCTTCGCTCCGTGGCGAATGATGCCCTCGTGCTCCTGGTTCACCCCGGGGAGGAAGCCCGGCACGTCGACGAAGGTGACGAGCGGAATGTTGAACGCATCGCAGGTGCGCACGAAACGCGCTGCCTTCTCCGAGCTTTCGATGTCGAGCACACCGGCGAATGCCATTGGCTGGTTGCCGACGATTCCGACCGGCATGCCGTCGAGGCGCGAGAAACCGCACACGATGCTGCCCGCCCAGTGCGGGAAGTACTCGAAGAACTCTCCGTCGTCGACGACCTCACGAATGATCTTCTTCATGTCGTAGGGCTGGTTCGGCGATGTCGGCAGGAGATCGCGCAGCGCCGGGCACGACCGCTCGGGGTCGTCGATCGCATCGCTCGCCGGCGGCTCCTCAAGGTTGTTCTGCGGCAGGAACGAGAGCAGGAACCGGACATCTTCGAGACATGCTTTCTCGTCGGGCGACACGAACGTGGCGACGCCGCTCTTCGAGGCGTGGCTCATCGCGCCGCCGAGTTCTTCGAGCGTCACATCTTCGCCGGTGACCGTCTTGACGACGTCGGGGCCGGTGATGAACATGTGGCTCGACTCGCGCACCATGAAGATGAAGTCGGTCATGGCCGGCGAGTACACCGCACCGCCGGCGCACGGCCCGAGAATGACCGAGATCTGCGGAATGACTCCCGACGACTGCACGTTGCGATGGAAGATGCCACCGTACGAGGCGAGCGACACCACACCTTCTTGAATGCGTGCACCCGCGCCGTCGTTCAGTCCGATGACCGGCGCGCCAACTTTGAGAGCGAGATCCATGAGCTTGTGGATTTTCTCGGCGAACACCTCGCCCAGCGCTCCGCCGAAGACGGTGAAGTCCTGGCTGAACACGAACACTTTGCGACCTTCGACGGTTCCCCAACCGGTGATGACCCCGTCGGTGTACGGACGCTCCTCAAGGCCGGCCGCATGGGCACGGTGGCGGGCGAGGAGGTCGAGCTCGTGGAACGAACCCGGGTCGAGCAGGTACTCGATGCGCTCGCGGGCGAGCATCTTGCCCTTCCCGTGCTGGCGCTCCACCGAGCGGGGGCTGCCCGCATTGTGGGCCTGCCTCTGACGCTCACGGAGGTCGTCGATCTTGTCCTGCATGGTGGGGGCGGGCTCAGTCACGTGTCAGACGCTAGTGCCGCAACGGCTCGCCCCGCCCATTGCGCCGGGCTGTCCAATCAGCCTGCAGGCGCTGTCGTTTCGGTGGGTGTGCCGGCTGGAAGAGTGGTCGTCGGACTGGTGTCGAGGCCGGGCTTCGGCACCGTGGTCACCGTGACTCCGTCGGCGATCACAAAAGTCGAGGTCAACTCGGGCATCTCGCCGACGGTGCTCACAGCGTTGACTTTCGCGGTCCATTCGCCGGGTGCGTTGAATGCGAGACCCGCCTCAGGGCCGACGAGTGCGGCGCCAGGACGGGTGAGCGGTACGAACAGCGTGTATCCGGGGAAGTCGGGGTTCGCCGGCGTGAAGGCGATGGTGAAGTTCTGCACGCGAGCCGGTCCGAACAACTCGACGAGCACTTGGTTTGCGCCGGTGTTGCCGGGCGTCACCGAGAGTCGCACGCGGAAGTCGTCGTTGCCGGCCATGTCGTTGACGATCGCGTAGTTGATGCGCGGCCCGGTGTCGGGCGGGAGAATGTATGGCGGACGCATCGCCATCAGCCACGACGACGTCGCGAGCACGATGACGCCGAATGACAGCTCGACTCCGACCGGGCGCTTCAGTCGCGCGACGGCTCGTTCGTTCAGCACCGATGCGCGCGCGAGTGCGCGGTTCACCCACTCGCGAATGGCGACGCTGACATAGATCATCACCACGACCAGCGCGACCTTCAGCAGCACCACGCGGCCGTGACCGCTGTTGATGAGGCTGAGTCCGTCGAGACGCCAGGTGAGCAGGGCGCCGGTTGCAAGCACGACGGTCATCACGGGAACAGCGAGTCGTCGCCAGCCGCGCAACGCGTCGACGAGGTCGCGCTCACCCGGACCAAACAACACGACGCGCCACACGAGTGCCGTGCTGCCGACCCAGTACGACGTGGCCGCCACATGGATCATCGTGACGATGACGCCCACCACCAACTGCCGACCCGACGACCGGTCGAAGCCATACGACATCACCGACAGTGCGATGAGCACACTCGACAGCGCGACGTTCGTCGGCTCGAGCACCCGCTCGGTGATCCACGAGAAGTACCCGAGCCCGAGCACTACCGCGAGACGAACAAGGAGGGCGCGTCCTTCATTCGAGTCGATCAGCACACCCCACTCGGTGGGCAAGAGACCGGTGAAGACGGTGGCGTCGGAATCGCGTGCCGACACGAGCGCGATCTGCACCACCACGGCCGCCGCAGTTCCGATTGAGACGAGGCGGAACCATCGCTCGGTGATGCCGTACTCGACGCCTTCCGGCCAGATGAACTTGATGAACACGAGGCCGCCGAAGAGCATGCTGACGCCGATGTAGACGAGCCACCTCATGAGACCGATCGGGCCGCCGAGACGAAGCGGAGTGTCGGGCTCGGTCGCCCCGGGGAGCCCCGGAATGGTCGGCCCGGGCACCGTGTCGCCGGGTTCGGGGGCAACGGTCGTGGGCTGGGTCGCCGACACAAATGAATAGGTGCCCGAACTGCCGTCGGGAAGTTCCCAGGTCACCACACAGGTGCCGTTGGCGGGAATCTGCGTGAGGGCCGCCGACACGGTGACGCCGTCGGCGGCCAACTGCGGAGGCCCGAGATTGGTGATGGCGCTCTCGCAGGTGAGCACGAGCCCCATCTGGGCGACCGCCTCGTCGCCGCCGATGGGCTGGGCGAAACGCAACTGGATTTGTGTCGGGGCGAGCGTGATGGTTTCGCCGGCGGCGGGGTTGGACGACTCGAGCGAGTTCTGTCCTTCGGCAGACGCGTACCCCCCGATGGAGGCGAGCGTTCCGAGGGTCGCAATGAGAAAAAAGAGCAGTCGCCGCATGAGTCGAGGAAAACGGTAGCCACCTCGCCAGGACGGTGCTGTGACTCCGCCAAAGGCGTTTTCGCACGTCGAAGACGTCCTCCGGGCGTCGTCGCACCTCGTTGCTAGGGTCGCACCGATGGCCACGCAGTCGCTCTACCGCCGTTTCAGGCCCCGGAGATTCTCTGAGTTGTACGGCCAGGACCACGTTGTGCGTGCGTTGCGGAACGCAGTCATCAACGGGCGCGAGGGTCAGGCCTATCTGTTCTCCGGGCCGCGCGGAACCGGCAAGACCACGACGGCGCGAATTCTCGCAAAGGTGTTGAACTGCGCGAACCCGGTCGAGGGCGAGCCGTGCTGCGAATGCGAGTCATGCATCGCCGTCGACAACGGAATCAGCTACGACGTGCTCGAGCTCGACGCGGCGAGCAACCGCGGCATCAACGAGATTCGCGACATCATCGACGCCGCCGCTCTCAACAGCCCCGGTCGCCACAGGGTCTTCATTCTCGACGAGGCGCATCAGCTCACCGGTCCGGCCACGGTGGCACTTCTGAAGACGCTCGAAGAACCGCCCGAACACGTGGTGTTCGTGCTGGCCACGACCGATCCGCAGAAGATCCCCGAGACGATCCGCAGCCGTGTGCAGCATCTCCAGTTCCATCTGCTGCCCATTCCGCAGCTCGAGAAATACGTGCGTCACGTGGTCGCAGAGGCCTCCCTCGACGTCACCGACGACGACATCGCGCAGGTGCTGCGACAGGGTGGCGGCAGTGCGCGCGACACCCTGTCGGCTCTCGAACTGGTCGCGTCGGGCGGCGGCGAGCCCTCAGACGACACCCGTGCAGACGGTCTCGTGCGTGCGATCGCGGCGCGCGACCACGGTGCGGCACTAGCGGCCGTTGCGTCCGCGCTCCAGCTCGGCCGCGACGCACGTTCGGTTGCCGAAGACACGCTGCGAACGCTCCGCGACGGCTTCCTTGCTCTGATGTCGCCCGACCTCGTGCAGGCCACGGGCGCGCGGGTATCAGAGCTGGAAGCCCTCGCACGCGAGCTCGGCCCGCAGCGAACCGTGCACGCAATGGAGACGATCGGAGAGACACTCGTCGAGATGCGCCACGCTCCCGATGCACGTCTGCTGCTCGAGGTGGCGGTGGTGAAGCTGTCCTCCCCGGCGTTCGACGACGCGGCAGAGAACCTGCTCGTGCGCATCAAGCAGCTCGAGGAAGCGGTGCGCGACCTGCGCGCAAACGGGATTGCGGCCCAGGTTCCGCCGGCGCCCATCAACAAGGCGACCGGTCGCGCGAGGGTGGGTGGGCTTGCCTCGTCTGACACAGGCGGAATGCCGCGCGACGCCACAGGCCCGGTGGCCGAGCCGTCAGCGGCAACGCCTGACAGTTCCTCCGACCCCACTCCTGCGTCGGCGCCACGCCCCGTGTCAGAGACCCCGGACGCATCTCCGCCCGACACGCCCCCGTCGGGTGACCCTGCGCAGATGTGGCCGCAGATCGTCGACTCACTGAAGCATCTGGCCAAGGCGCTTTTCAAACCGACAACGGTCGCATCTGTCGACGGTCGTGTCGTCACGGTGCGCCTCCCGAGCAACATGCCGGTGAAGCGCGCAGACGACCAGTCGGCGGCGTTGCAGTCGGCCATCGAAGCAGTGTGCGGAGGAGCGTGGCGGGTCACGTTCGTGCAGGGCGACCCGACATCGCCGGGCGGAATGCAGCGGCCGGCGGTCGATGACACGCCGGTGAAGACGTCGATTGTCGAGGAAGTGCGGAACGACCCGTATGCACCGGTCGACCCTGCCGAGCTGATCGATGCGACCGGCGAACCCGATCCGCTCGAGGAGGAGTTGCTCGCGCAGTTCCCGGGGAGCCGCATCCTCGACCCGGCCGCGCCCGACGACACGCCTCCGCGCGGCAAGAAGTGACACGTCCGTGGCCGGTCCCTACACCCCTCCTGTTCAGACATTGATCGACGAGCTCGGCAAGTTGCCGGGTATCGGGCCGCGTTCTGCGCAACGCCTGGCGATGCATCTCGTGAAATCAGAAGGCGACGACGTCGCACGGCTGGCCCGGGCGCTGGTTGAGGCAAAGCAACGCGTGCGGTTCTGCGAACGGTGCTTCAACCTTGCCGACGGTGCCGAGTGCGGAATTTGTTCCGACGCGAAGCGCGACCATTCCATCGTCTGCGTCGTCGAAGATTCGCGAGACATCGCCGCACTCGAGCGCACAGGCGAGTTCCGGGGCAGATACCACGTGCTGCTCGGTCTCATGGACCCGCTGCAAGGCGTCGGCCCGAACGACCTGAAGATTCGCGAGTTGCTCGCGAGGGTGAGCCCGGAGGGCATCCGCGAGGTCGTGGTGTGCACCTCGAACAACACCGAAGGTGATGCGACTGCGCTCTACCTCGCCAGGGTGCTGATTCCGCTCGGTGTCACCGTCTCGCGCCTCGCGAGCGGTCTGCCCGTCGGCGGAGACATTGAATTCGCCGACGAACTGACGCTCGGTCGCGCATTCGGCAACCGCATCCAGATGACCGACTAGGTCGACTCGTCAGTTTGCGCCGTGTTCGCGCAGGCCCGACTTCGGAGCCGACACATGCTGTGCGTGGTAGATGCCGGTGCGGCCGCTCGCCGCGTACGACACCGCGCAGACGACCGCAAAGAACACCACGCCCTCGCCGCCGAACAGTTCCAGTCCGAGAATGGTGCACGCAAGCGGCGTGTTCGCCGCGCCTGCGAGCACCGCGACGGCGCCGAGCATGGCGTACATTGCGATGTTTCCGCCGGTGAGGTCGCCGATGCTCGCACCGAGGAGCGATCCGATGACGACGAGGGGAATGACCTCGCCGCCGACGAACCCGGTCCCGATCGAGATCGCGGTGAGAGCAAACTTCGTGATCCATTCTCCCGCCGCCGAACCGCGGTGTGCGTCGAGGGCGAGCTGGATCGACAGTCCCTGGTAGTCGCGCCAGTCGAGCGCAACCACGAGGGTCACGATCGCGACGCCTCCGATCATCGGCACGAGCGGGGGCCAGTGGGCAATGCGCGACGCAAACGACTTGATCGCGTGCACCGCACCGCTGAATGCGAGAGCGACGAGCCCGGCCACGACGCCGAGGAGAATTGTTCGCCACGCCGTCGACATTTCCCACTCCGGAGCCGTGAAGTGCGCGAAGTGGGTGTGCTCGACGCCGAGTCGTCGCACGACGGCATCTCCGGTGAAACTTGCGACGAACGCCGGCACCAGGGCCTCGTAGCGCACGCGGCCGACCCGATGCACTTCGAGTGCGAACACGGCTCCGGCGACGGGCACGCCGAACACCGAGCCGAAGCCGGCCGCGATCGCGGTCACCAGCAGTAGCGAACGTTCGGCGGGTTTGATTCCGAGTTTTTTGCCGCACGGGTCGGCCACTCCGGCCGCCAACTGCACGGCCGCACCCTCGCGGCCGACCGACGCACCACCGAGGTGCGAGAGAACGCTCGCACCGAAGATGAGCGGCACCAGACGGAACGGAATGTGGCGGTCAGTCGAGTGAATCTGCTCGATGACGAGGTTGCTGCCCTTCTGCAGTTCCGATCCGAGCCGCATATAGACCCACCCGACGGCCAGTCCGAAGACCGGCAGGCCCCACACAAGCCAGTCGCGCGTCTCGCGGGTGTCGGTTGCCCAGTCGAGAGATGCGATGAACGCGGCCGACAGCAGGCCACTTACGATGCCGACCGGCACGGCAAGCGCGATCCACCTCGCGACATGCGAGATGCGTTCGCGCATTGCACCGATCACTGTCTGCCTCCCGGCTGCCGGGTCAGACGGTGCGAACGATGATCGCGTCGCCCTGTCCGCCGCCGCCGCACAGGGCGGCCGCACCGACTCCGCCGCCGCGACGACGCAGTTCGTGGAGGATGGTGAGTGCGAGGCGGTTGCCGCTCATGCCGATCGGGTGACCGAGAGCAATAGCGCCGCCGTTCACGTTGACGACGTCGTCGGTGATCCCGAGCTCGCGCATCGACGCGATGCCGACCGCCGCGAAGGCCTCGTTCAATTCGAACAAGTCGACGTCAGAGACCTTCATGCCCACGCGATCGAGCGCACGCATGATGGAACGGCTCGGCTGGTGCAGCAGCGACGCAGAATCGGGACCGGCCACCATGCCGTACGACATGACTTCACCGAGCGGCTTCACGCCGCGTGCCTCGGCGGCGCGCTTCGACATCATCACGACTGCCGAACCGCCGTCGGAGATCTGGCTCGCATTCGCGGCGGTGATCGTGCCTTCCTTGTCGAAGGCGGGCCTCAGACCCTTCAAGGTGTCCATCGTCGTGTCGGCGCGCACGCCTTCGTCGGTTGTGACCATGACCGGGTCGCCCTTGCGCTGCGGCACGGCGACCGGGACGATCTCTTCGGCCAGCTTGCCTGCCGCGGCGGCGGCGCGCTGGTTCGACTTCATCGCAAGATCGTCCTGCTCCTCGCGGCTGATGCCGCCGGCGGTGTAACGCTCGGTGCCGAGACCCATGAGGCAGGCATCGAACGCACACCAGAGTCCGTCCCGAACGATCGCGTCCTGCAGTTCTGTGTTGCCGTAGCGGAAACCGCCGCGGGCGCCCTGTGCGATGTAGGGCGCATTGGTCATGCTTTCCATGCCGCCCGCGACCACGATGTCGGCCTCACCCGAGGCGATCATCTGGTCGGCGAGGTAGATGGTGTTCAGGCCCGAGAGACACACCTTGTTCACGTTCACCGACGGAACGTTCATGGGAATGCCCGCGTTCACCGCGGCCTGGCGCGACGGCACCTGACCCTGTCCGGCCATCAGCACCTGACCCATGATCACGTGCTCCACTTCTTCGGGCTTCACGCCGGCGCGCTCAAGAGCGGCCTTGATGGCGAAGCCACCGAGTTCAGCGGCACTGAACTGTGAGAGCGCACCGCTCATTTTGCCGATTGGGGTGCGCGCTCCTGCGACGATGTACGAGCCGGCCATATGGTCCTCCCGAGTAGGGCGCCCCGCCGGGGCGCGAGACCTTGAAGGCTAGGAGATGAATCCTTCTCACTCGCTATCGTCGCCAGAATGGACAAGATCCTCGAAGCAATTCAGAACGGGGCCTCCGGAGACCAGCTGGCCTCCATCCCCCTGCCTTCCTCCTACCGCGCGGCCCATGTCCGCAAGGAAGACGAGAAGATGTGGGAGGGAGTCGCCTCAAACGACAAGGACCCGCGCCAGAGCCTGAGGGTCGGAGAGGTGCCGCTGCCCGAGATCGCCCCCGACGAGGTGGTGATGGCGGTGATGGCGTCGTCGATCAACTTCAACACCGTCTGGACGAGCATCTTCGAGCCGATCAGCACCTTCGGTGCGCTTTCCCGTCTCGGCCGTGAGAGCGAGTGGGCGAAGCGTCATGACCGCGACTACCAAGTGGTGGGCAGCGATGCCTCTGGCGTGGTGCTGCGCGTCGGAAGCGCGGTGCGCAACTGGAAGCCCGGCGACAAGGTGACCATTCACTGCAACCACGTCGACGACCAGGACCCGACCTCGCACAGCGACTCGATGATGGGCGCCAACCAGCGCATCTGGGGCTACGAGACGAACTTCGGCGGACTCGCCGACCTCGCGGTCGTGAAGGCGAACCAGTTGATGCCGAAGCCCGCCCACCTCACGTGGGAAGAAGCGGCCGTCAATGCGCTCTGCAACTCGACCAGCTACCGCATGCTCGTCTCGCCGACCGGTGCGAACATGAAGCAGGGCGACGTGGTGCTCATCTGGGGAGCGACCGGCGGCATCGGTGCATACGCCGTGCAGTACGTCCTGAACGGCGGCGGCATTCCGGTCGGCGTCGTGTCGTCGCCCGACAAGGCCGACATCTTGCGTCAGATGGGCTGCGAGGCGGTCATCGACCGCAAGGCCGCGAACTACAAGTTCTGGAACGAAGATGGCACGCACAACGAGCAGGAGTGGCGCCGCCTGGGTGGCGACATTCGCGGACTCGTGGGCGAAGACCCCGACATCGTGTTCGAGCACCCCGGCCGTTCGACGTTTGCCGCGTCGATGTACGTGGCGAAGAAGGGCGGCACCGTCGTCACGTGCGCGGCGACGTCGGGCTACATGATGGAGTTCGACAACCGTTTCTTCTGGATGCGTCTGAAGCGCCTGGTCGGCTCGCACTTCGCCAACTACAAGGAGGCGTGGGAGGCGAACCGTCTCATCTCGAAGGGCATGATCCACCCGGTGATGTCGCAGGTGTTCACCCTCGACCAGACGGGCGAGGCCGCCTACCAAGTGCACCACAACATGCACGAGGGCAAGCTCGGCGTGCTGTGCCTCGCTCCCGAGGAAGGCCTCGGCGTCGACGACCACGAGCTGCGTGCCAAGGTCGCCGACAAGTTGACCTGGTTCCGCCGGTAGACATTCGGGCAAGACCCCGAGAGACGAGAAGGAGACGCAAATGCTGCTCACCGAAATCGACCATGTGGCCATCGCTGTGCGCGACCTCGAGGCCGCCATCGACTACTACCACCGCGCCTTCGGCGCCGAGGTGGAGCACCGCGAGGTCGTCGAGAGCGACGGCGTCGAAGAGGCACTTCTCAAGGTCGCCGAGTCCTACGTGCAGCTGCTCACCCCGACCCGTGATGACTCGCCTGTCGCCAAGGCGATCGAGAAGCGAGGTGAAGGTCTGCACCACATTGGATACAGGGTCAACAACTGCGCCGAGGCCCTCCAGGCAATGGTCGCGGCCGGTGCGACTGCAATCGACAAGGCGCCTCGCCCCGGAAGCCGCGGGACGACGGTTGCGTTCATTCACCCGAAGGGGTCGTTCGGAACGCTGATCGAACTCGTCGAGGAGTGACCACAGCGCCGCCACGGCGCGCCGCGTTGACACGACGACGGGACAAATTCGTCGCAATGGGCGAATGGAAACACCGCGCGTGACTCGTTAGACACCTCCGGGTGCGTGAGGTCTTCTGGTCGTTGATGGGGTCATTGGTGGCATTTGCCGGCTGGCGCGGCGCTGCGCGAACGTCGGAGTACCTGCGAGCCACCGGCCCGGTGTGGGGCGAGGCACATGTGTCGCCACGCCGCAGTGTCGCGGGGGCATGCATGTCGCTCGGCATGGTTGTTGCGTTCCTCGCCGCGCGTCAGTTGGGCGAGATCGCCATGGTCGCCACTCTCGTGATGATCGCTGTGTCGACTCGTATCTCACTGGTCGACATCGACACCCATGTCATTCCGGGCGGGGCGATGATGCTCGGGTGGTTCGGCGGTTTGCCGCTTCTCGCACTTGCAACCGCCGTGGGTGACGGAACCGTGCGCGGAATGGCACTCGGTGCGGGCATCGCGTGGGTGTTGCTCGCATTCGTTCATTTGTTGTCGCGCGGCGACATGGGTGCCGGCGATGTTGCACTCGGTTCGCTTCTCGGCGCGCACGCCGGGTGGGTGTCGTGGGAGACGAGCCTTCTCGGGTTGTTCTGGGCGTTGGTCATGGGCGGTGCGGTGGGCGCCGGTCTGCTGGCAACCAGGCGAATAAGCAGGCGCACGTTCGTGCCGTTCGGCCCGTTCCTCGTCACCGGTGCATGGATCGCCGTCCTACGATGACGGTCGCGTGCCGAACACGGCACACGGCGAGGGGAGCACACGATGGCAGAGATGAGTGGAATGGTCGCGGTGGTCACCGGTTCGTCGAGCGGCATCGGAGAGCGCACTGCACAGAGGCTGTCGGAGTTGGGTGCGACAGTCGTCGTGAACTCAGCCTCGAGTGTCGAAGCCGGACAAAAGGTGGCTGATTCACTCCCGGGCAAGTCGCTCTATGTGCAGGCCGACATCAGCGACAAAGCCCAGTGCCAGGCGCTCGTCGACGCAACGGTGTCGAAGTTCGGTCGGCTCGATCTCCTCGTGAACAACGCCGGATGGACGACGCTGGTGCCGCACTCCGATCTCGACGCACTCACAGACGAGATTTTCATGAAGACGTTCGAGGTGAATGTCTTCGGCACCTGGTGGCTGACGAAGCTCGCCATGCCGCACCTGCGCGAGTCGAACGACGGTCATGTGGTGAACATCACCTCGATCGCCGGCGTGCGGCCAGTTGGTTCGTCGATTGCGTACTCAATGACGAAGGCCGCGCTGAACCAGATGACGAGGTTGATGGCAAAGAGCCACGGTCCGGTGCGCTTCAACGCGGTGGCACCGGGCCTGGTGGAGACGCCGTGGACGAAAGACTGGGACTCGCAGCACGCAGGCATGAAGGCGATGGCGCCGCTCAAGCGCTCGGCCACGCCCGACGATTGCGCTGAGGCGGTTCTTGCGCTTGTGCGCAACAAGTACGTGACCGGCGAAGTGTTCGTCGTTGACGGCGGCTTCACGCAGCTCGCATGACGCCGTGCTGAGTCAGCGGCCGCGGAACGGTCTGATGCCGTTCGCGGGCACGGTGCCGAGGCGACCGCGCTGGAAATCTTCCATCGCTTGGGCGAGTTCGGCGCGGGTGTTCATGACGAACGGTCCGTACTGCTCGACTGGTTCGCCAATCGGTTCACCACCGAGGAGGACCACGTCGAACGGTGCGTTCGCTGATGCCTCCAGAGTCATGGTGTCGCCCTTGCCGAACACGACCGACTGACCCATTCCGAAGGCGACGCGCTCGCTGCCGGCGAGACCGTTCCCCTTGAGGCCGTATGCGATCGCGTTGTACGACGGGTTCCACGGCAGCACCATGCGTGCACCGGGTGACAATGTTGCGTGCGCCATCACGATCGGGGTGTGTGTCGAACCCGGGCCGGTGACACCGCCCATGTCGCCGGCGATGAGACGAATGAGGGTCTCGGCGTCGGATGTCGTCAGCAACTTGATGAGTGACGCTTCGAGGTTCTGGTAGGCCGGCGGGATCATCTTGTCGCGTGCGGGAAGGTTCACCCACAACTGCAGCCCGTGGAACAGTCCACCCGAGACGACCAGGCTCTCCGGCGGAGTTTCGATGTGCAAGATGCCGCCACCGGCCGTCATCCACTGTGTGTCGCCGTCACGAATGACGCCGCCGCCGCCGTGCGAGTCCTGGTGAATGAACGCACCGTCCATGATGTAGGTGACGGTCTCGAAACCTCGGTGCGGGTGCCAGTCGGTGCCGCGCGGCTCGTAGGGGCCGTAGTCGAC
>JBMTOT010000035.1:0-16291 GCA_049442935.1 Ilumatobacteraceae bacterium
TGCTCGATGCGCCCTTCCTCCACGAGGTGAGCGACGGCACGACCAGGGTTCCAACGTCCTCCGTTCCACCACAGTCGCGCCGGCCTCCCGCCAGCCGCGAGCAACGCCTGCGCGGCCGGACCCATGTCTGCCTCGGTGGCCATGCGAGTGAGACCGACGAGATGGGCAGGCGGATCACCCGAGAGGATCATTCCGTTCATGGCACTGCCGCCACCGAGGACGCGCGGCTGCTGGTACCCGTCGAGTGGCCAAAAATCGCCGCCTGCGAGCACATCGAAGAAACCCGGCACGTCGTCGGCGCCCGACACCGAGCCAGGCTCGAGGAGCACGATCTCTCGCGAGGTCGCGGCGGCCAGGTGGGCGACCACGGTGGACCCTGCGGTGCCTCCTCCGACGACGACGATGCGGCCCGAACCCACGGCTCAGGCCAGCTTCTCGACGAAGGCCTCCAGTTGCCGCAGGTTGCGGCACTCGTAGACCCCGTCGGTGAAAGTGCCGTACTCGCTCACGATCGAGTCGCCGGTGTCCCAGTACGACTTCGGCTCGGGGTTCAGCCAGTACACGTGGCGCGCCTTCTGGCGCATCTCCTTGATCACCCAGGCCTGTGACGCGTGGTAGTTGTTGCGCGCATCACCGAGCAGCAGAACCGTCGACTTGGCGGTGATCTCCTTGCCCCACTTGTCCCAAAAGACCTCGAAGGCATGGCCGTAGTCGCTGTGCCCGTCGACCCAGATCACGTCGGCCTCGGTGTTGATGCGATGGATCGCCTCGGTGATGTCTTCGGTCTTCTTGAAGTAGTCGGTGACCTCGTCGATGCCGTCAATGAAGACGAACGCGCGCACCTTCGAGAACTGGTTTGAAATCGCGTAGACGAGCATGAGCGTGAAGCGCGCAAACGCCGCGACGCTGCCAGAGATGTCGGCCACGACGATCAGCTCGGGCTTGGCCGGCCGCGGGTACTTGAACTTCGGCTCGGCCGGCACGCCGCCGTAGGCGAGGCTGTGGCGCACTGTGTTGCGGAAGTCGAGCGGGCCCCGTCGCCCGTGACGACGCTTGCGCGCGAGGCGGGCCGCGAGCTTGCGCGTGAGAGGCTGGAGAGCCTTCTTCAGGTTCTGCATCTCGTCGCGGCTCGCGTGCATGAACTCGACGTCCTCGGGGAGCGGCTTGCGGAGAGTCTTTGCCATCGCCTCGGCACCGCGGTCTGCCACCAGACGGCGCCTGATCTCGGCTTCGACTTCCTGCTTGAACTTCTCGATGCGGTCCTGGAACTCGTCGCGCTCGAGACGCTCCTCGAGCGACGTGAGGTCACCGCTCGCCTGCTGGCGACTCTGGTCCATCAACTTGTCGAGCATGCCGTCGAGGTCGAGGTTCCTGAGCGTGCGGTACAGGTAGTAGGTGCCCCCGACCGGCCGCCCGGGCTCCATGCCGGCAAAACGCTGCACGGCCTGACGCGCGAGTGCGCGCATCATGGCCTGGTCGCCGTTCATCAGCGCGTTCATCAGGATGTTCATCAGCTCTTCGGGCGTGAGCTGGTCCATCGCACCGCCGGACCCTTCTCCGGCGCCTTGGCGCATCTGGTCCATCTGCTCTTGCATCTGGCGGAAGAAGTCGTCGAGGTCTCCCTCGGCCCCGTCGATCTTGTATTCGGGACCGCGAAGGCTGAAATACACCTCGAACACCGTCTCGAACGAGCGCCAGTGAGAGTTGTTCTTCACCAGCGTCGCACCGAGTGCGTACTTGAAGGCCTCGCGGTCCTCGAGCGGAATGTGCTGGATCGCCTCCATTGCATCGAGGTTCTCCGTCAGGCTGACGGGGAGCCCGGCGTTGCGCAACTCGACGATGAAACCGGAGAGCAGATCGAGCATGGCTCAGTCGTCCGAAAGTTCCTTGGCGGCCTTTGTGATGTCGCTCTGGTACTTCAACAGAATGTGCAAGGTCTCTTTGGCCTTCTCTGCGTCGATCGAGTCGATGCCGAGCAGAACGAGCGTGCGCGCCCAGTCGAGCGTCTCGCTCACCGACGGAGCCTTTTTCAGATCGAGCTGGCGAATGCTGCGCACGATGCGCGCGACCTGGTCGGCGAGCATCTCGGTGATTCCCGGCACTTTGGTCAGCACGATCTCCTTCTCGCGCTCCATCTGCGGGTAGTCGACATGGAGGAACAGACAGCGTCGCTTCAGAGCCTCTGAGAGTTCGCGCGTGTTGTTCGACGTCAGGAACACGAGCGGCACCTGCTTGGCAGTGATCGTGCCGAGCTCGGGAATCGACACCTGGTACTCCGACAGAATCTCGAGCAACAGCGCCTCGGTCTCGACCTCGACGCGGTCGACTTCGTCGATCAGCAGCACCACCGGATCCTCGGCGGTGATCGCCTCGAGCAGCGGGCGCGTCAGCAGGAACTCGTCGCCGAAGATGTCGTCGTGGATCTCGCTCCACGAGTCGGAATTGCGGTCGGCCTGGATGCGAAGCAGCTGCTTCTTGTAGTTCCACTCGTACAGCGCCTTCGACTCGTCGAGCCCCTCGTAACACTGCAGACGGATGAGCCGCGCACCGGTCATCTCGGCGATGCTCTTGGCGAGCTGGGTCTTGCCGGTTCCGGCCGGACCCTCGACGAGAATTGGCTTGCCGAGACGATCGGCGAGGAATGCAACACCTGCGATTCCCTCGTCGGCAAGGTAGTTGACGGCTTTGAGACCCTCGCGGACCTGCTGGACGGATTCGAAGCGTGGAGCCATAAGGCTCCCACCGTACTCGCCGGACTGCGGCCAGACGCAGTGGAACGAACTCGAGCACGGAGGCTTTGCCCTCCATCCGGGCCCGAGCACAGTGCCTGCTCCTAGTGTTGACACATGTTCCGTGACACCCTCGTGGTTGCCCTCGGCACCGCAACGTCACGGTTGACCGGCCTGCTGCGCGTCATGGTCTTTGGCGTCGTGATTGGCCAGACCGCCCTCGCGGACGCATTTGACGGCGCGAACAACAGCCCGAACTCGATCTACGAGTTGCTGGTGGGCGGGCTCTTGGCGGCCAGCCTCGTGCCGATGTTCACCCGTTTCGCCGAGGACGACGATCAGGAGTCGACCGACACCGTCATTTCAACGACCCTCTTCATGCTGGTGATCGCAACGGTCGCGGCGATCATCGCCGCGCCATTCATCTTCAGGCTCTACTCGCTGCAGCCGAGCGTGCTCGTCTATGCACCCGAGTTCCGCCAGGCAGGAACGCTGATGACGCGCATCGCGCTGATTCAGATCTTCTTCTACGGCCTCTCGGCGCTCGGGTCGGCGTTGCTCAACTCGCGGCGCCACTTCTTCGCCGCGGCGTGGTCGCCTGTGCTGTCGAACGTGATCACGATCACGCTCCTTCTCGTCATTCCGTTCACACGCGACGGCATCCCGGAGCTCACGGACATCACGGTCGGCAACTCGTTCTTCTGGCTCCTCTCGATGTCGGCGACCGGCGGAGTGATGGCGATGGGGCTCGTCCTCGTGCCGGCGCTCAGGCGAGCCGAGATTCCCTTCCGTTTCCGCTTCCGACCGAATTTCTCCCACCCGGCGGTGCGCAGCATGGTGCGACTGTCGTCGTGGACGTTCGGGTTCGTGGTCACCAACCAGGTCTCGCTCATCTTCATCAAGAACCTCGCCGAACCGGGCAGCGGCAACCAGGACGCATACGCCAAGGCCTTCATCTTTTTCATGCTTCCGCACGGTCTCCTCGCGATCTCGATCGCCACGACGTTCGTGCCCGAGCTCGTGCGCCGGGTCCGCGCCGGCGACCCAAGCGGGTTTGCCACATGGATGACCGCCGGCGTGCGCTGGATCGGCCTGCTCACCATTCCCTCGTCGGTGGCGATCTGGGTGCTCGCGCGCCCGATCATCACCGCACTGCTCGAGCACGGCAACTTCACCTCTGATGCCACCGAGAACACAGCCCGGGCACTGATGGGCTTCGCGGTCGGCCTGCTCGGCTTTTCCATCTACATCTTCTGTCTCCGCGGCTTCTACGCCCACGAAGACACGCGCACTCCGTTCCTCGTGAACCTGTTCCAGAACGCCCTGAACGTCGCCCTCGCTCTCGTGCTCGGACGCGGAGGCGATGTGTTCGGCCTCGGGCTCTCGTTCGGGCTCTCGTACATGGTGGCGGCAGGCGTCGTGCTCGTGCTGCTCCACCGCAAGTACAACGCAGTCTTGTGGCTCAACATGACGCAACTTCTGTGGCGAGTCACGCTCGCGAGTGCGGTGATGGGGGCGGCTTTGTGGTGGCTCGAGCGCGTTCTCGAGCCGTTGTCGACGCTCGCCGAACTGGCAGAACTGTTCCTCACAGTCGGAGCCGGTCTCGGCATCTACGTGGTGTTGATCTCGATTCTTCGGGTGCCCGAGATCACCAACTTGCGTTCACTGCTTCCGCGCCGCAGCACCGACGTCGGCACGCCGATCGACTGACCACGCCGTCAACCACGACCCGGTGCGTCTGCAGGGGCGGGAGCGTCGCCTAGTTCGAGAGCACGACGAGATCATCGCGGTGCACTACCTCGACAACGCCCATGTCGTCGAGGTCTGCGGTGCGCCGACCTGCGGCTGATCGCACCTGGTGCGCCGACATCGCAGACAAGCCTCGTGCCACGAGCACTCCGTCGGGCGAACGAACCTCGACCACGGCTCCCGCCTCGAACTCGCCGGTGCACCCGGTCACGCCCGCCGGCAGCAACGACGTCCCGCGGCCGACCACAGCGCGGCACGCTCCCTCGTCGCACACGACCGTGCCTTCGACGTCGGCGGCAAACGCGATCCACAGTTTTCGCGCCGACAACTGCCGGTCGTGGGGAGCAAATCTGGTGCCGGAGCGTTCGCCCCGAACCGCCGCCAACACTGCGCCGTCGCGCGCGGCCGCGGCGATGACCGCCTCGACCCCCGACCACGATGCGATGCGCGCCGCCGCCATCTTCGATGCCATGCCGCCCGATCCGCGATCGGTGCCCGCTCCCCCCGTCGTCACGCTCAGCAACGGATCGTCGGCCGCGACGAATTCGATTCTCTCCGCAGCCGCGTCGTTGTGCGGGTCGGCGGTGAAGAGTCCGTCGGTGTCGGTGAGAAGCACCAACATGTCGGCCTGCACGAGGTGCGAGAGCAACGCCGAGAGATGGTCGTTGTCGCCGTAGCGAATCTCGTTGGCGGCGATCGCATCGTTCTCGTTCACGATGGGCACGCACCCCAGCTCGAGCAGGCGCATCACCGTGGCGCGCGCGTGGAGATACTGCCGGCGGTCGACGAAATCGTGCGCGACAAGGAGCACCTGGGCTCCCGTCAGTCCGTGCCGGGCCAGGGCGTCTTCGTAGGCCGACATCAGGCGCGGCTGACCCACCGCCGACAGTGCCTGGAGCGTGAGAATGTCGGCCGGACGACGCCCGATGCCGAGACTCGCCACACCGGCGGCGACTGCACCGGAGGTGACGACGAGAACCTCGTGACCGTCGTCGCGGGCGGCGGCCACCTGCGCCGCGACCGACTCGATTACGTCGCGACGAAGCGAGCCCCGGTCGTCGGTCAGCGACGACGAGCCGATCTTGACCACGACTCTCACAGTCGTTCTCCGTCGCCTCTGTTCATGCCCGCCAGCCTCACAGATCGGGCACGTACTCGAAACTGAATTCGGCGATCCACACCACGTCGCCTTCGGCGGCTCCCGCGCGAGCCAGCATTCGGGGCACCCCGAGCTTTCCGAGGCGCTCGTCGATGTAATTGAGCGCCTCCGGCGAGGTCACGTCGTTCAGGGCGACGACGCGCTCGGCAGAACGGCCGTGCACGCGGAACTCATTGTCGCCGGTTCGCTCGACCCAGGCGTGCTCGGGCTCGGGCCGAACGATGACAGTCGCCTCGCGATCGGGTTCGGCCCCGCGCGCCCGCTGCACCTCGCGCGAGAGCGCAAAGACGACGTCCCGCACGTTCGACATCGTGACCGAACTCATCGACGTGTGCGGCCACCCGGCCATGACCTCGGCGTCGGCACTGTCGGTCTTGGTGCCCACTATGAGCGACGGACGCTCGAGAAGCTCGGGCCGGTAGTTGCCGACCTCGCGCTGCAGGACGCTCAACTGCTCCTCGGGCGACACGCCGTCGAGAGCCACCAGATCAATGAGATAGCACAGCACTCGGGCGCGCTCGACATGGCGCAGGAAGCGGTGACCGAGACCGCGCCCCTCGCTCGCACCTTCGATGAGGCCGGGGATGTCGGCCATGACGAATTCGGAAGCATCGTCGACGCGCACCACCCCGAGGTGCGGCTCGAGCGTCGTGAACGGGTAGTTCGCGATCTTTGGCTTTGCGGCCGAGACCACGCTGATGAAGGTGCTCTTGCCCGCATTCGGGAACCCGACGAGTGCGACGTCGGCCATCAAGCGCAACTCGAGGGCGAGCCACCGCTCCTGTCCTTGCTCTCCCTGTTCGGCGAACGACGGCGCACGACGCTTGTTGGTCAGGAATTTCGCGTTGCCCCTGCCGCCACGCCCGCCGCTGGCGGCGAGCCACTTGTCGCCGTGGTGCACGAGGTCGGCGAGTATCTCCCCTGTGTACATGTCGCGGGCCACGGTGCCTTCCGGGACGGCGACCACGAGATCTTCTCCCCGCCGTCCGTGAAGGTCCTTGCCCTTGCCGTGGACACCGTTCGACGCCTTGCGGTGCGGGTGGTCGCGAAATGCGAGCAGCGAGGCGACATTTCGGTCGGCAACAAGCCAGACGTCGCCGCCTTTGCCGCCGTCGCCGCCGTTCGGGCCTCCGAATGCGACCGGGCCCTCGCGACGGAATGCCACGCATCCGGCTCCACCGTCGCCGCCGCGCACGTTCAACTGTGCTTCGTCGACGAACGCACTCATAGGGTGTCCCAAGGCTACCGGTGCACCTCGTGTGCATCGGTGAACACCCGAAGTGCGGCACATCCCCCACCTATCGTGGGTGCGTGGCAGACCTTCCTCCCGACAGAAACGCGCTCTGGGTCTCGACCATGGGCGGCAGTTCGTCCGACCTCGGCATCACCACCGCGCATGCCGACTCGTGGGCAGGAACCGGCACGACCGACATCGCGAGCCGCATCGATCGCGAGGGGTTGCACGTCACCGAATTCGCTCCGCTCGCCACTCGCGCGACCGGCGCCGGCAACCGCGCGCGCGAGGAGGAACCCGACCCGCACCGCACCTGCTTCGAGCGCGACCGTGACCGCATCTTGCATGCCAGTTCGTTTCGTCGACTCGCCGGCAAGACGCAGGTGTTCGTGTTCCCCGACGACCACCAGCGAACCCGCATGACGCACGCACTCGAGGTCGCCCAGGTGGCGGTCTCGGTTGCACGCGTGCTGCGCCTGAACGTCGCGCTCACCGAGGCGATCGCTCTCGGCCACGACTGCGGCCACGGCCCCGGCGGCCACGCCAGCGAAGACGCTCTCTCGCCGTACGTCGACGGCGGCTACGACCACGCAGTGTGGGGAGCCGATGCGGTTCTGTCTCCGCTCAACCTCTGCGACGAGACTCTCGACGGAATTCGCAACCACTCATGGTCGCGGCCGGCGCCGCGAACACCGGAGGGCGAAATCGTCTCGTGGGCCGATCGCATCGCCTACGTGTGCCACGACTTCGAAGATGCCGCCTATGCAGGCATCGTCGGCGAGGGCGACCTCCCCGACCTCGTGCGCCGCCGTTGCGGCACCACCCGCCGCGAGCAGCTCGGCGCCTTCATCGGAGCCATGATCGAGGCCACCGCACAGACCGGCCGCATCGGCATGGTGCCAGACGTTGCCGACGCGCTCGCGGAGTTCCGACGCTTCAACTACGACACGATCTATCACCGTCCCGCATCGCAGGCCCAGGCAGCGAGCGTCGTCGACATGCTGCGTGCACTCGTCGACCACTATGTGGCGAACCCGTGGCAGTTGCCGACGCACGAGGGAACGGAGTTCGCTCCGGGCTCGACGATGGCGGCGCACCAGGCGGTCACCTACGTCGGCGGCATGACGGACCGGTTCGCGTGCGAACGGGCGGTGCGACTACTCGACTACCCGCTCGACAAACTGCCTCAGGGAATCGACACATTGCTGCGCGCAGAGAACTGAGCCTGCCGCGGTGCACGCGGCGCAGAATTCGCGCTACTCGACGGGGAGAACGTCGACGATCTTGCGGCCGCGGCGCTCGCCGAACTTGACCGAACCGTCAACGAGGGCGAAGAGGGTGTCGTCTTTGCCGATTCCTACGTTCTTGCCCGGGTGAGTCCTCGTGCCGCGCTGGCGCACGAGAATCGTTCCTGCGGTGATCTTGGTGCCGTCGAACACCTTCACGCCGAGGCGCTGGGCGTTTGAATCACGACCGTTGCGGGTTGACCCGCCACCCTTTGTCTTTGACATGGCCGATCAACCTTTCGCGATGGAGACGATCTCGACGACGGAGTACTGCTGGCGGTGACCGTAGCGACGGCGCTGGTTGGTGCGGCGCTTGTAGGTGAAGCCATTGATCTTCGGCCCCTTGGCGGTGCCGACGACGCGACCCTTGACCTGAGCCCCCTTCAACTGCTCGGGCGTTGCGAGCACCGTGGCGCCGTCAACGAGCATGAGAGGGGTGAGCGACACCTCGGTTCCGTCTTCGACACCGAGGAGTTCGACCTGGACGGTCTCGCCCTGGGCCACACGGGCTTGCTTGCCACCGGAAGAGATCACTGCGTACATAGCGGTTTCCTACCCTATCGGGCGGAGAGCCTCTCGCCCACCGCCTACCGGCTACCGGCTCTCTCGACCCGGGATTTCTCAGTCGAGCATGCTGAAGTCGACCTTCATGCCCCGGCCGGAGCATTCCGGGCATTCCCCGGCAAACGCGGTGATCAGCCCCTCACCGATGCGCTTTCTGGTCATCTCGACAAGGCCGAGCTCGGAGATGTCGAACACCTGGGTGCGGGTCTTGTCGCGTGCCAGGGCCTGTCGGAACGAATCGACAACCTTCCGGCGGTTGTCCTTGATCTCCATGTCGATGAAGTCGATGACGATGATGCCCCCGATGTCGCGCAGCCGCAGCTGGTGCGCGATTTCCTGGGCGGCTTCGAGGTTGTTCTGGAACACCGTCTCTTCAAGGTTCGTGGATCCCACGTTGCGGCCCGTGTTCACGTCGATGACAGTGAGGGCCTCGGTGTGCTCGATGATCAGCGAGCCGCCCGACGGCAGCCACACCTTCCGGTCGAGAGCCTTGTGAATCTGCTCGTGCACGTGGTGCGTCTCGAAGAGGCTGAGCGGCTCGCTCTCTCTGTCGAAGTACTCCACGCGGTCTGCCAGCTCGGGGTTGAACGCCTCGACATACGAGCGCACTTCCTCGTGCAGCCGGCGGTCGTCGATCACCACCGAGCGGAAGTCGGCGTTGAATTCCTCGCGAATCACGCGCACGGCAAGTTCGGGCTCGCGATACAGAAGTGTCGGACCGTTTGCGTTCTTCGCCGCCTCCTCGATCTCAGACCACTGCGCGAGAAGGCGCGTCATGTCGGCGGTGAGTTCGTGCTCGGTGGCGTCTTCTGCGGCGGTGCGCAAGATCACGCCGTGCTCGGCCGGCTTCACACGGTCGAGAATGGAGCGCAAACGCTTCCGCTCGCCGTCGCTCAGGCGCTTCGAGATGCCGTAGGTCTTCGAATTCGGGATCAACACCACGAACCGCCCCGGCAGCGACACCTCTTGGGTGAGTCGGGCACCCTTGGCGCCGATCGGGTTCTTGGTCACCTGGCAGAGAATCATCTGGCGGGGACGCAAGATGTGCTCGATACGGGCGGTGTCCTTGGTTTCGACATCGCCCGGGTCGAACGCCACATCGCCCCGGTAGAGCACCGCGTTCTTCGGCGTCGCGATGTCGACGAACGCCGCCTCCATGCCTGGCAGCACGTTCTGCACGCGCCCGAGGTAGATGTTTCCGTGAATCTGCCCGACGTCGTCTGCAGGCCGACTGACGTGGTGCTCGATGAGGCTGCGCCCCTCCATCACCGCGACCTGGGTGACACCTTCGCGCACCTGCACGCACATCATGTAGCGACCGACAGGGCGACCGTGTCGCTCGCGCCCGCGGCGACGCTCGATGATCTCGGCGTCGGTGTCGACACGCGGCTCGGTTCGCTGCTGCCCTGAGCCGGACCGCGAACGACCACGACCACCGCGACGTCGCTTCTTCTTCCCCTCGCCCGGCTTGCCCTCTGACTGTTGGCCGCCACCAGTTTTGGCTGCAGTCGGCGGCGCGGGACGGGTGTCACCAATTTGTGGCTTGCGAGCCGGACCTGGTGGCGGTGGAATCGACCGCCCCGACGCACTGGTAGGAGTGCCAGGAGGTGCGGGCACCACTCCCGCCGTCGGTGCTCCCGACTCGGCTCCCGAGCCCTCGGCAGCAGCCTTCTTGCGGTTCTTGCCGCCGCGTGAGCCGCGCCGACGCTTGCGGGCCTGACCGGTGCCCCCGTGTCCGCCCGCGCCGTCAGCCGAGGTGGGGCGCGACGATTCGCGATTGTCGGCGTCCTGGCGGGGTTCCCCGCCGAGGTCGTTGGTGTCCATCTGCCGTTTCCTTCCTGCATGTCGCGCACAGGGCGCGCCACGGGGCCAGGGTGCTGCCGCACAGATGGCGCATCCAGCCCGATTGCGTTCTAGGACTGAATCCTACCCGCGGGTGTCACCGGAACCGGCGCATATGCACGCTTTGCACGAGGCCGATCATCATGGCGAAGGCCACTGTGTGCGACCCTCCGTACGACACAAAGGGCAGGGGAACCCCGCTGACCGGGGTGATCCCCATGGTCATGCCGATGTTCTGGAAGGCCTGCCAGAGGATCATGGTGAAGACACCGCTGGCGATCAGGGTGCCGAGGCGATCCTGGGCGAGGCGGGCGATGCGGAAGACCCGCCACAAGACGACCACGAACAACGCGATGACGATCGCACAACCCACCATCCCGAACTGCTCACCGACGGCCGAGAACACGAAGTCGGTCGACTGCACCGGGATGAACCTTCCGTTGGTGAGCGGACCCTCCAGGTAGCCCTTGCCGAAGAACCCGCCGGTGGCAACGGCGCGTTTGGCGAATCTGACCTGGGTGATCAGCTGCTGCAGGCTCGCCGAGTCTGAGTTCTGGTTCAAGAAACCCACGAGTCTCTGCAGCTGGTAGTCGCGCACAACTCCCGAGATCACACCTGCCGCGACCGATGCAACGCTCAGTCCCGTCACCAAGATGATGTAGCGGGCACGGGCACCGGCCACGAGAAGCACACCCATGGCCATCGCCACCACGACCGACGCAGACCCGAGGTCGGGCTCGACCGCGATGAGCACGACGGGCACTCCGACGATGAAGAGCGACTGGATGAACCGCTCGTACGTCACGACGTCGTTGTCGCCGCGGGAGAGGTACCCGGCCAGCAGCAGCAGGGTCGTCACCTTCGACAACTCAGACGGCTGCACCGAGATCGGCCCGAGGTCGAACGACAGGCGGGCTCCTCCGATGACCGCGCCCGTGACCAGCACCAGCACCAGCAGGAACGCGGTTCCCGCATACAGAAGTTCTGCATTCCCGCGCAGCTGCACATAGTCGAGCCACATCACGACGATCATCGCCACGATCGCGATCATGATGAAGATCACCTGGCGCTGCGCGAACGCGAACGGGTCCTCTCCCCTGTTCAACAGACGTGGCCTCGTCGCCGAGTAGACGATGAAGACGCCGATGGTGGTGAGCACACCCACAGCAGACATCAGCACCCAGTCGATGCTTCGCCCGGGGGCCGCGATGCTGCGCTTGATGTTGCCGAGCCCCGAATCGGGCCGGCGGGAAAGCACCGGGAACGTCATCAGTCACGCACCGCCGATCCGGTACCCACCAGGCACAGCGGGTTCGGCAAGGCCTGAGGCTGTGCCACCTCGAACGAGTTCACGTCGAGCGGGTCGGACGGAATCGCCGGGTCGACGCGAGTGCGGCCCGCAAACGCGGTGAAGATGCACTTCACCACCGGGGCCGCGGCGCGGGAGCCGAAGCCCGCCTTTTCGATGTAGGTCGTGGCGGTGTAGGGCTTCTTCGGATCTTTCGAGAACGCGGCGAATGCCGACGAGTCGTTCCACGGCAGGTTGCCCGCCCCCTGTGCGGTGCCGGTCTTTCCGGCGATCGGCAGCACGCTCTTTGGATACGAACGGAAAAGATTCTCGCCGGTCGTCGCATGGTAGAAGTCGTAGCGTTTTCCGGGCCCGTTGATCACGCGGGTGAGGCCCTCAACGATCGGGTCGCGCACTTCTTCGCGCATGGCAATGTCGCGAATCACCTGTGACGCCGAGAAGTCGCGCAGGACCGTTCCCGCCTTCAAGTCGACGCGCCCCGAACGCCCGTCGGGGGTTCCGGGGGTCCAGATCGCCCGCACCACCCGCGGGCGAACGACCTTTCCGTTGTTCGCGAGCGTTCCGTAGGCGACGGCCAACTGCAGCGGCGTCGCCGACAGAAGACCCTGGCCGATCGCGAACTGCACGTTGTCGCCGACGTAGTACCCCTCGCCCTCTTCCTTGGCGATCGCCCCAGAGGCGGCGAGTCGCTCTTTCAAGGCGCGGCTTGGAACCGTGCCGATGTACTCGTACGGCAGATCGATCTCGGTCGGCGAGCCGAACCCGAACAGACGCACCTGCTCCTCGAGCACCGGACGGTTGCCGCGCTCGGTGAAGATCTGCTCGCCGATCTTGTAATAGAAGACATCGGACGAGACCGCCAACGAATCGACGACGTTCACTCGTCCGTACATGCACGGCGCACCATTGCCGCACAGTGCGTTCTTGAACACGCACTTCACGTTCAACTGGCAGCGTTCCTCGGGGATGCTCTGCAGCTTGTACGTGCCGCGGTCGAGCAGCCGGTACGAGGTACCCCCCGCCAATTGACCGGAGTTGAGAGCGGCGTAGGCAACAAACGGCTTGAATGTCGAACCGAGGTTGTACCTGCCAGAGATCGCACGGTTGACGAGGATCGACTGGTCGGGATCGTCGGTCGTGGGGAACAATTGCTGGAACTTCTCGGAGCTGATGCCCGCGTTGAACCAGCGGTTGTCGAAGTTCGGGTAGCTGGCCATCGCGACCACTTCGCCTGTCTCATGGTTGAGCACCACGCTCGACCCGGCCGGCGCCTTGTAATACGTGACCTCCGGGTACTGCGGGTCGGGCTCGCCGAACAAGAGCACCTGCGGCGCCTCGGTGCGCTGTCGCGCCCTGATCTGTGTCTGCAGTGCACGCTCGGTGAACTGCTGCATGTCGAGATCGATCGTCAACTGGATGTCGTTGCCAGGGATCGGTTCGCGCCGCTCCAGTTGACGCAGAATTCGTCCGCGCGAGTCAACTTCGTACTTCACATAGCCGGGCGTTCCGCGCAAGACCGATTCGTACGTCTGCTCGACCCCGAACTGGCCGACACGGGCATCGGGGTCGTACCCGAGATTCCGGTAGTACTCAAGTTCGCTCTCCCGGATCGCCCCGAGGAATCCGACCACGTGGCTCGCGATCGGGGAGAACGGGTACTCACGTCGCCACTCCTCGCGCACGTCGACACCCGGGTAGTCCTCTGACCGCTCTCGCAGGAACAACGCGAGCGCCTCGTCGACGTCTTCCTTGAGCGGAACCGGCTGCAACTGGTCGTACCGTCTCGACTGATAGCGAGCCTCGAGGTCCTCGAACGACATGCCGAGTGCGCCGGAGAGCCGGTTCCACATCTGTTGCCGGGCGAGCGGCCGGGCAACGACGGCTCTGTCGAGTGTCACGGTCAGCACCCGCTCGTTGTCGGCCACGATGCGGCCTTCGAGGTCGAAGATGCGCCCGCGTTCCGGAGTGAGCCGCACGGTGCGCGTGCGCACTTCCTGCACGCGCGCCTCGAGCGCCGGCGAGTCGACCGCCTGCAAGAACCAGAGCCGCACCGACAGAATCGACCCGAGCACAGCGGCAACGATGCCGAGAACGGCCAGGCGCGAGATGCGTGATTCGCCGACCATGTCAGATCACCTGACCGCCGCCTGCTCGCGCAGGGCCCACCGGCACACCCAGTGCGCCGGCAGGATCGCCACGGCATTGAACGCAGCGACCGTGAGCGCAATCACCAGAACCTGCGTCGTGAGCGCCCCCTCCGTGCCGGTGACCTCGAGAGCGAGCGGGAGGAGCACCATTCCTGCCGCGCTCGCGACCGCACCCATGATCATGCGCGTCCACCAGGTGGGCGCATGCACGAACGAGTTCGCATACCCGGCCAGATATCCGACCAGACCGAACACCGCCGCGCCGAGCCCGAGAGGCGTCGTGAGCACGAGATCGTGCAGGAGACCGACCACGAATCCCGCGATGGCGCCGATCTCAGAGCCCCGCGCCAACCCGCTCGCCGCCGCCAGGAGAAGCATCACCTGCAGGCTGACACCGAAGGGGCGCATGTCGTTCAGGATCGTGGTCTGCAAACCGAGCACGGGCAGTGCGACGAGCACGAGCCGGAACCAACGGTTTTCGGTGGCAAGAAGGATGCGCTCTCTCACGGCGAGTTCTTCTCCGTGCCGGGCCGATACAGAAGAATGCGCACGAAGTTCAAGTAGTCGAGATTCGCCGACAGCTGCACCTCGAGGAGCGGTCCGAGCGTTCCGGGTCGCCGCACGATCTTCGACACGGTTCCGACCACGATGTCGGGTGGGGCAAGCGACGTTGCACCGCCGGCGGTCACCACCGGCGAGCCGATGGCGACGTCGCCAAAACGTGACTCGTTCTCAACGAACCGCACCACCGGCGTCTTGGAGAGCCCGCGCCCCTCGAGTGCCCCTGTCTCGCGCAACGGAAGGTCGGCGCCGGGCGGGACGGTGATCGGCGACTTGGTGGCCTGTGCCGGCTGGTTCGGACCACTCGCGGGAGGAGTCGCACCTGCCGCCGTCGTCGTCGTGGCGACCGGAACGGTGGAACCCGGCGTGAACCCGGGGATACCCACCGTGGTCGTGGTGCGCGGCACCGTGGTTGTTGTCGACGTGCTGGTCGTTGCCGGGGTTTCGTCAGGCTCCTGACCGGGCACCGTCGTGGTGGTCGTGGTGGGCGGCACGTTCACCACCTTGACGGCAAGCGAGTAGCCCGGGTCGGTGATCAGCATCACGACGGCACGCTTGTTGAAAACGGCCGTCACCTTCCCGATGAGACCAGCAGCGTTCAGCACGGGCATGCCAACCCTTACTCCGCACTCGGAGCCGCGATTGATCTCGACTGTCTGGGCAAAGTTCGACGGCGACTGCCCCACCACCTGTGCGGTGCACGAGGAGATACCTGCCAGCGTGGGCAGACCATTGAGCGCGAGCAACTCTTGCGCCTCGCGCACGCTCGCAATCGCCGAGATCGACGCCCCTTCCCCGTATGCGACGAGGTCCCGCAGGCGTCGATTCTCGTCGACCACGTTGTCATAGTCGACGATGCCGTGCCATGTGCGCTCGATCGGCAGCGTCACCACGCGAACTGCACTCTCGACCGGCCGGAACACGACGTCGAAGGCAGACCTGGCCCCGTTCACCACCGCGCTCCCGCGCAGGTCGAGGGTCACCAAGATGACCGAAGTCAGTGCCAGAAGGAGGATCGCCCGCCTTCTGGTGAAGCCGTCCCGCCCCACGCGACCGGTCTACTGCTCCTCGGGGGCCTGCGGAGACATCATTCCGCGCATGGCCTCAATATTCTCCAGCGCCCGTCCGGAGCCGATCGCCACCGCGTACAGCGGATCGGGCGCAACGAAACACGGCATGCCGGTCTCATGCGAGATGCGTTGAGTGAGGCCTGCCAGAAGGGCACCGCCGCCGGACAGGTGGATTCCCCTGTCCATGATGTCGGCCGCCAGTTCGGGCGGGGTGCGGTCGAGGGTGGCCTTCACGGCGTCAATGATGGCAGCGACCGGCTCGGCGATGGCGTCGCGCACCATCTCCGACGTGAGCTCGATCGTCTGAGGCAGACCCGACACGGTGTCTCGGCCACCGACGTCGGCGGTGAGCTCCTGGGCGAGGGGCCACGCAGACCCCATCTGCACCTTGATCTCCTCGGCCGTCACGATGCCGATGTCGAGCGAGAATTCCTGACGCACCCACAACTGGATGGCCTCGTCGAGTTCGTCTCCTGCGACGCGGACGCTCTGGGCCACGACGATTCCCCCGAGCGAGATCACGGCTACTTCGGTCGTGCCGCCGCCGATATCGACGATCATGTTGCCGCTCGGTTCGTGCACCGGCAGATCGGCCCCGATTGCGGCCGCCATCGGCTCTTCGATGATGTGCACCGGTCGAC
>JBMTOT010000036.1:0-15947 GCA_049442935.1 Ilumatobacteraceae bacterium
TGCCAGCGCGCCTCGCCGAAGAAAACCATGATCACCTGGCGCGTCATGTAGAACGCAGTGAGGAGGGCCGCCGCGACACCGGCGGCCCAGAGCAGCCGGTTGTTGGCGAAGGTGTAGAGAAGAATCTCGTCCTTCGACCAGAAGCCGGCGAACGGCGGCACGCCTGCGATTGCGAGCCAGCCGATGATGAACGTCGCGCCGGTGATCGGCATCGCCTTGCGCAGTGCGCCCATGCGGCGCATGTCCTGCTCGTGGTGCATGCCGTGGATGACCGAACCCGAGCCGAGGAAGAGAAGCGCCTTGAAGAAGGCGTGCGTCACCATGTGGAACACCGCCGCAACGTAGGCGCCCGAGCCGATCGCAAGGAACATGAAGCCGAGCTGCGAGACGGTCGAGTAGGCGAGCACCTTCTTGATGTCGGTCTGGGCCACGGCGATCGTGGCCGCGAACAGTGCCGTGAGAACGCCGACCGTTGCGACGACATCCATCGCCCACGGGTGCGCGGCGTCGATCACCGGTGCGACGCGGGTGAGAAGGAACACGCCCGAGGTGACCATGGTCGCGGCGTGAATGAGCGCCGACACCGGGGTCGGGCCCTCCATCGCGTCCGGCAGCCAGATGTAGAGCGGCAACTGTGCGCTCTTGCCGGCCGCACCCACGAAGAGCATGAGCGCGATGCCGGTCGCGGTCACGGCGGCGATCTTGCCGTCTTCGGCCGCGTGGTTCAGACCTGCGTACGAGAGTGTGCCCGCCGCCGAGAAGGCGAGGAACATTGCGACCATCATTCCCCAGTCGCCGACGCGGTTCGTGACGAACGCCTTCTTGCCGGCTGTGGCGGCCGATTCGCGGTCGTGCCAGAACGAGATGAGGAAGTACGAGCAGACACCCACGCCCTCCCACCCGAGGAAGGTGACGAGGAGATTCTCGCCGAGCACGAGCATCAGCATCGAGAACACGAAAAGGTTCAGGTACATGAAGAACTTCGGGAACTTCGCGTCGCCGTGCATGTATCCGATCGCATAGAGATGGATGAGCGAGCCGATGCCGGTCACGAAGAGCGCCATGGTCACCGAGAGCGGGTCGGCCACGAGAGCCATGTCGACCGAGAACGACCCGACCGGCAGCCACTCGAAGATGCGCAGAACGCCGTGGCGGTCGTCTTCGGGACGACCGAGCATGTCGAGCCAGGTCGCAACAACCACGGCGAACGACGATGCGGTCGCGAGTGTGGCGACGATGCCGGCACCCGGTTCGCCGAGGCGGCGCCCGAAGAGCAGGATGGCGACGAAGCCGGCGAGCGGCAGGGCAGGAATGAGCCAGACAAGATCGGTCATCGCGTGCTCATCCCTTCAGTCCCGAGAGATCGTCGACCGTGGTCTCGGCGCGGCGGCGCATGATCGACACGATGATGCCGAGGCCGACCACGACCTCGGCGGCGGCCACCACGAGCACGAAGAAGACGGCCGTCTGCCCGGCAACGTCGCCGAGACGGCTCGCGAGCGCCACGAACGTGAGATTCACCGCGTTCAGCATGAGTTCGATCGACATGAACACCACGAGCGGGTTGCGGCGCGTCATCACGCCGAGCGTGCCGATGCCGAAGAGGACGGCCGCGAGAACCATCCACCACGTCGCCGTCGGAGCCATCGCGGCGGTCACTTCGCGTCTTCCTTCATGCGGCGAGCCAGCAGCACCGTGCCCACGACCGCCACCAGGAGAATTGCCGTCGCCAACTCGAACGAGAACACGTTGTCGGAAAAGATCGAACGGGCGAGTTCGCGGGTGTTGGCATCGGGCGAATCGACGGTCACGGGATCGAGACCACGTCCACGGTCGCCGAGAGAATCGGAGGCGCGCACGACGGCCGCGATGATCACGCCCGTGACACCGAGCGCGACGACTGCGGCGAGTCCGCGCTGTCCGCTGATCGGGTCGACGCGCACGTTCTCGGCGCGGTCGACGCCGAGGAGCATGATCACGAACAGGAACAGCACGACGATCGCGCCCGCATAGACGATGACCTGCACGGCGGCGAGGAACTCGGCCTCCTGGGCGACGAACGCAACCGCGACGCCGAACAGCGTGAGAATCAGACTGAGCGCCGCGTGCACCGGATTCGAACGGGTGACGACGCCGACAGCACCGGCGAGCATCATCGCGGCCGAGCACACGAACACGAACAGCTCCATCAGTGCTGCTCCCCCGCGTCGCGCGTCTCCTGGTCGGGTTCGGGCGCGCGCACGCCGTGGCCGAGCTCGCCGCTCCACGACACGACGCCCTCGAACGTCGCGTCTCCCGACGGCGACGTGGCGCGCATCCACCCGGAGGTGTGCTGGTCCTCGCCCGGGCGCCAGTCCTCCCACGGCATGTGGCGGGGCTGGCCCTCTTCGTCGACCAGCAGTTCGCTCTTGGTGTAGATCGCGTCGCGACGGTTGGTGAACGAGAACTCGAACAGCTTCGTCTCCGTGATCGCCTCCGTCGGGCACGCCTCGACGCACAAGTCGCAGTGGATGCAGCGCAGGTAGTTGATCTCGTAGACGAAACCGAAGCGCTCTCCCGGCGAGGTCGGTGCATCGGGGTCGTTGTCGGCTCCGCGCACGTAGATGCAGCGGGCAGGACACACGCCGGCGCACAGTTCGCACCCGATGCACTTCTCCATGCCGTCCTCGTAGCGGTTCAGCACGTGACGGCCGTGAAGACGCTCGGGCTTCTCGATCTTTTCGTCGCGGTCGTCGCGCTTCTTCTTGCGCCACACGCGACCGCCCGAATATTCGGTGGTCACGCGGTTCTTCGATCCGTGCTGCCGGATCGTCACGAGGAATCCGCCGAGGTAACCCATCAGAAGCTCGCTCCGTCTCGTTCCCGGTTCGCCCGGCTGACCTTGTTCGCGAGAGTAAGCAGTGCGTACCCTGCGATCAGCACGAGTGCCGTCGTCACGGTGACGACGATCTGGTCCCACCCCTGGTCGCGCCCGACACGCTGGGCAGCCAGCAGCATGAACCAGGCGAACGAGCCGGGAATCAGCAGCTTCCAGCCGAGATCCATCAGCTGGTCGTACCGCAGTCGCGGCAGGGTGGCGCGGAACCACACGTAGACGTACAGGAACACGAGCACCTTGAGGAGCAGCCACACAGTGCCCTCGATCGCGTTCGGGATCGGAAGATCGATCGTGGTGTTGCCGATGCCGATCGGCTGCGGACCGCCGAAGAAGAGCGTCACGATGAGCGCCGACATCGTCACCGTGTTCATGAACTCGGCGAGGAAGAAAAGCGCGAAGCGAATCGACGCGTACTCGGTGTTGAAACCGCCCACGAGCTCCTGCTCGGCCTCGACCAGGTCGAACGGAGGCCGGTTCAGCTCGGCCGTCGCGGCGATGAGGAAGATGATGAACGGAACGAAACCCGTCGCAACGACGTTCCAGCTGCCGAGGCTCGACTGCGCATCGACGATTCCTGCCGTCGAGAGCGTGCCCGCCACGAGCAGCACCGCGCCGAGCGAGAGACCGAGCGCGGCCTCGTACGAGACCATCTGCGCTGATGCGCGCACCGAGCCGAGCAGCGGGTACTTCGACCCGCTGGACCAGCCGGCGAGCATGATCCCATACACCGCGATCGACGAAATCGCGAGCGCGAAGAGAACACCGACCGACGGGTCGGCCAGCTGCAGGCGAGTCTCCTGACCGAAGATCGTGACCAGGCCGTTCGCGTCGCCGCGGAAGTCGCCGCCGAGCGGAATGATCGCGAACGCGAGAAACGCGGGCACCAGCGCGAGGTACGGAGCGAGACGGAAGACGAACCTGTCGGAGCGCTCGGGAATCAAGTCCTCCTTGAAGAAGAGCTTGATTCCGTCGGCGAGGGTCTGGAGCAACCCGAAGGGGCCGGCCTTGTTCGGGCCGATGCGGTTCTGCATGCCGGCGATCACCTTGCGCTCGAACCAGACCATCAACATTGTTGCCACGAGTCCGACGACGAAGACGAGGAGAACCTTGACGAGCACCACCATGAGCGGTGCCCACAGGAGGTCGCCCTCGAGCATCGGGTCAATCGCGATCACCCCGGTCACAGCGCCTCGATCCTCACCTCGGTCACCGACGCGGCGAGCATGACGAGGTCGCGAACGTCGCCGCCCGGCTGGTTGTGCGCCACGACGGCGGTGCCACGGGCGACTGCCGCAGACGTCGCGACCGGAAGAACGGTGGAGGTCGAACCCGAACCGACGCGGACGTTGTCACCCTCGCGCGCGCCGATGCGCTCGAGGTCGAGCGGGTTCACCGTGATGCGCGCACCCGGGGCGAGGCCGGCGAGCGCCGGACTGGTGGCCGTGCCGATGGCCGCGTCGTAGAGACGCCGCGACAGAACGAGCCTGAACTCGTAGGAATTTCTCGCGGCCGGCGCGGTGCGCGCGGCGCGCACGCGAGCAGACGGTGCGACCGAGACCGTGATCCCGTCGTGATTGTCGTTGAGCGATGCGAGTGCCGCGGCGAATGCGGGCACAGCCTGCGACATGAGCCGCTGGACATCGGCGACCGTTGAGACGCCGAGGTCGTGGCCGAGCATCTCGGCCAGTTCGGCGGCCACCATCCAGTCGGCGCGCGATGTTCCATGCGCCGTGACCTTCTGGGCGACCGTCGTGATGCGACCCTCGAGGTTCGTGGTGGTGCCGTCCTTTTCTCCCTGCAGCGATGCGGGCAGAACAACATCGGCGGCCGCGCTGCTCGGTGACAGGAAGGCATCGAGCGACACCACATACCGGGCGCCCGCAAGTGCGCGGCGGGCAAGGCTCGCGTCCGGTGCGTCGCTCAACGGGTCGGCCCCGACGAGGAACAGACACTCGATGCGCCCCGCGGCCGCGGCCTCGAGAATCTCCGCCGCTCCGCGACCGTTGCGCGGAGCAAGCCCGAACGAGAGCGCACCGCGAACGTTGCCGCGGCGCAGCACCGGCAGCACCGTCGCCGAAGGAACCGCGTCGATCACCGCGTCGACGGCGGCCATCGTGTGATCGGCCGACTCGGCCAGGTTCGAGCGTCCCGCAAGCACGACCACCGGCCCGGTGCCGAGCTGTGCCCGCACCGACTCATCGGAAAGCAACGCGGCGACCGCCTCTGGCTGTGTGCCGGGATCGCAACGCTCCGTGCGCCAGGCGAGCGCCGACAACGGCGTCTCCACCGCGGAGATCTCGATGATGCGAATGCGCTTCTTTGACGCCGCATCGCGCAGACGCAGAAAGAGAACGGGCAGTTCTTCCTTGATGTCGGGCGCGATGGTGATCACCGTCGCCGCCGTGCACGCATCGTCGATCGTTGCCTGTGGGTAGGCAAACACCGACGCCGGCAGTCCGTCGCCGAGTTGTGCATCACGCATGTCGGCACCGACCGCATCGGCCAGGCGCGCCCACATGAAGGCGTCCTCGTTCGTGCCGCGTGCACCGCCGAGAACCGCCACCGAGCCCGGTGCCGCATGACGCACCGTGCGCACGATGTCGTCGAGGGCGTCTGCCCATGTCGCACCCGTGAGTTCTCCGTCGCGGCGCATGAGCGGCGCCGCAAGACGATCGTCGGACGTCGTCGACTGGAAGTCGAAGCGTCCGCGGTCGCACAGCCAGCCCCAGTTCACCGGGTCAGAATCGACTCCCTGCACGCGCACGATCTCGTCGCGGCTCGACTGGACCACGGTGCGGCACCCCACGCTGCAGGTGGTGCAGGTGCTCTCGCGCTGCTCTAGGTCCCACGGGCGGGCCTTGAAACGGAACGGCTTCGCGGTCAGCGCACCGACGGGGCAGATCTGCACGGTGTTGCCCGAGAAGTACGACGCAAACGGCTCGTCGGGGAACGTCATCACCTGCGTGTTGTTGCCGCGCTGCGTGAAATGAATCAGTGCGTCGCCGGCCACTTCGTCGGCGAAACGCGTGCAGCGGTCGCACAGAATGCAACGCTCACGGTCGAGGTAGACGAGCTCTGAGATCGGAATCGGCTTTTCGTAGTGGCGCTTCTCCTCCACGAAACGGCTCTCGCCGGGCCCGTGGCTGAAGGCCTGGTCCTGCAGCGGACACTCTCCGCCCTTGTCGCACACCGGGCAGTCGAGCGGATGATTCGCGAGCAGCAGCTCGATCATTCCCTCCTGGGCGCGCTTCACCTGCGGCGTGTCGGTGCGCACCACCTGGCCGTCGGCGACCGGCGTCATGCACGACACCACCATCATCGGGCCGCGCGGGCCCTCGACTTCGACCATGCACTGGCGGCACATGCCGACAGAGTTCATGCGCGGGTGGTAGCAGAAGCGCGGGATGTACTCGCCCTCGCGGTCGGCGGCGGCGATGATCCACTCGCCCTTTCGTGCCGACACGGCTCGTCCGTTGATCGTGATCGACACCGCATTCGGATCGGGTGCCGGAGTCTCGTCTGCGGTCTCGTCGATCGCCGTCACTGGCCCACCGCCTGGACGGGAATGCGCGTGCGGCGCGACACGCGCGCCTCGAACTCGCCGCGGAACAAAGTGAGTGCCGAATGCACCGGTGCATACGCCGACGGACCGACGAAGCAGATCGTGTTCATGCGATACGGGAACGGCACTGCCGTGAGCCCGGCCGCGGTCGACGCGGCGTGCGGAAAATCTCCCGGGCAGATCGACTGGCCGACCTCGATCAACTGGTCGAGGTCCTCCATCGTGCCCTTGCCGTCGACGACGCGAGACAGGATGCGCTCGAGCCATGTGCCGCCCTCGCGGCACGGTGTGCACTTGCCGCACGATTCGTGCGCGTAGAAGCGCGTGAGAGTGAGGGCGGCGCGCGGAATGTCGGTGGTGTGGTCCATCACCATCACGGCTCCCGAACCGAGCATCGACCCGGCAGGGCCGACCTGGCTCGCCTCGAAGGGAAGATCAAGCTGCTCGGGAGTGAACCACGGCGCCGACCCGCCACCGGGCACGAACGCCTTCAGTTCGTTTCCGTCGCGAATGCCCTGGCAGAAGTCGTCGCCGTAGATGAGATCACGGAACGTCGTGGTTCCGTTGATGATCTCGTACACGCCGGGCCGGCGCACGTGACCCGACACCGCGACCATGCGCGTGCCGGGCGACGTCTGCGTGCCGATCGCCGTGAAGGCGGCGGCGCCGTTGCGCAGGATCCACGGCAGATTCGACAGCGTCTCGACGTTGTTGACGATCGTCGGCTGGCCGTAGAGGCCGATCGCGGCCGGGAAGTACGGCGGCTTCAGACGCGGCATGCCGCGGTTGCCCTCGAGCGATTCGATGAGTGCGGTCTCTTCGCCCACGACATAGGCGCCGGCGCCCCAGTGCAACGTGATGTCGACCGAGAAGCGCGACCCGAGAATGTTCGTGCCGACGTACCCGGCCGCGTACGCCTCGTTCAATGCGGTCGCCACGCGCTCCTGGGCAAGTGCCATCTCTCCGCGGATGTAGAGGAAGCACTGCGACAGACCCGCCGCGTAACACGCGATGAGGCATCCTTCGATCAGCTGGTGAGGGTCGCGCTCCATGAGCAGTCGGTCTTTGTAGGTGCCCGGTTCGCTCTCGTCGCCGTTCACCACCAGGTAACGCGGCCACACTCCGTCGGGTGTGAGACCCCACTTGGTTCCTGCCGGGAAGCCCGCACCGCCGCGGCCGAGCACGGTCGCGGTGCGCACCTCGTCGTGCACCTCGGGCGACGGGCGACCGAGAGCCGCGCGCAGTCCGGCGTACCCGTCGGTGGCGAGGTAGCGCGCGAGCGTGTGCGAGTCGTCGTGGGCGAAACGTGACGTGACGATCTTCGGCCGATCGCCGTCGATGAATCCCGGCGCGTGCACCCAGGTTCCGCCCGGCCCGCTCACAGCGCCGCCTTCCCGTCGAACCACTCAGGGTTCGACGCCACGTTCTCGGGTGCGACGGCGCCGACCGAACGGTCGCCTGGCTGCTGGCGCACCGTGGCGAGCGTGCCGTGGTCGGGAATCTCGTCTGCCAGACGACCCGCGCGAAGGTCGTCGACGAGGGAATCGAATGACTGGGGAGTCACACGAAAACGGTAGCGGTAGTTGACCTGCAGGCACGGTGCCTCGGTGCACGCGGCCTGGCACTCGGCGCGCTCCAGGGTGAACATGCCGTCGTCGGTGGTGCCGCCCACCCGCACTCCGAGTCGCTCCTCGGCGTGGTGGATGAGTTCGTCGGCACCCATCAACGCGCACGACATGGTGCCGCAGATGTTCACGAGGTACTTGCCGACGGGCTCGAACTTGAACATCTCGTAGAACGATGCGGTGCCCCACACCTCTGCCGGTGTCGCACCGACGAGCTCGGCGATGTGTGCCATCGCCTCGTTCGTGACGTGTCCGTCTTGTTCCTGGGCGAGGTGCAGCAACGGAATGGTCGCCGACCGCGCGCGCGGATAGCGCCCGATGATCTCGCGCGCGAGCTTCACGTTCTCTTCGTTCAGCCGCGCCATCAGCGATCGACCTCCCCCAGCACCGGATCGACCGACGAGATGACGGCCACCGCGTCTGCCACGAGGCCGCCGCGCATCATGTGCGGCAGGGCCTGCACGTTCACGAACGACGGCGCGCGCACGTGCATGCGGTACGGGTTGGCCGAGCCGTCGCTGACGATGTAGCAACCGATCTCGCCGCGCGGGCTCTCGATTGCGACGTACACCTCGCCCTCGGGCACCTTGAAGCCCTCGGTGAAGATCTTGAAGTGGTGGATCAGCGCCTCCATCGACTCGTCGATGCGGGCACGCGGCGGCGGCGTCACCTTCTTGTTCTGCACGCGGTAGTCGCCGCGGGGCATCTTCTCCAGCACCTGACGCACGATGCGCATCGACTCGCGGATCTCGTTCAGGCGGATCGCGTAGCGGTCGTAGGCGTCGCCGTGCGCACCGACGACCACGTCGAACTCGACGTCGGAATAGCGCAGGTACGGCATCGCGCGGCGCAGGTCCCACGCGACTCCGGTCGACCGCAGAATCGGCCCGGTCGCGCCGAGCGCAAGCGCCTCGCTCGACGTGATGACACCGACCCCCTGGAGCCGCTCGCGATAGATGGGCTGGCCGTTCAGGAGGACCTCGTACTCCTCGAGGCGCGACGGGAGAAGGTCGAGAATCTCGAGCACGTCGTCGCGCCACCCGGCCGGCAGGTCGGCCGCGACGCCGCCCGGGCGGATGAAGTTGTGGTTCATGCGCAGGCCGGTGACCTTCTGGAAGAAGCGCAGCACCTCCTCGCGCTCGCGCCACCCGTAGAGCATCATTGACACCGCGCCGACGTCCATGCCGTTCGTGGCGAGGAACAACAGGTGGCTGCTGATGCGGTTCAACTCCGAGAGCAGCATGCGGATCCAGACGGCTCGTTCGGGGATCTCTTCGTCGATGCCGAGGAGTTTCTCCACCGCCATCGAGAACACCAGCTCGTTGTTGAGCGGCGAGAGGTAGTCCATGCGCGTCACGTTCGTGCCGCCCTGCATGTAGGTGAGCGACTCGGCGGTCTTCTCCATGCCGGTGTGCAGGTAGCCGATGATCGGCTTGCACCGCAGCACTGTCTCGCCCTCAAGTTCCAGCATGAGACGCAGCACGCCGTGCGTGCTGGGGTGCTGGGGCCCCATGTTGATGATCATGGTCTGGTCTTCGTCGGCCTCGGCACGGACCTCGGCGAGCTTGGCCGCGTCGGCCTCGCTCATGCGCAGCACCGACCCGATCTCGCGCATCAGCTCGCGTGCCCCTGCCGCCGAGCGCGGCGTCATCTCCTGTGCACCCTCGCTCGTCTGGGCCGTGTTCGTCTCGATCGTCGTCTGCATCGGCTGATCCAGGGTGCTCATGCGTTCGCCCCCTTGAACTGCACCGGGATGCGACCCTCGGAGAAGTCCTTGCGCAGCGGGTGACCGACCCAGTCCTCGGGCATCAGAATGCGGGTCATGTCGGGATGCCCGTCGAACGAGATGCCGAACATGTCGAACGTCTCGCGCTCGTGCGCTTCGGTTCCAGGGTGGACGTCGAAGAGCGACGGAACGACCGGGTCCGACTCGGGCACCTGCACACGCAGTCGCAGGCGCTCGGCTCGCGAGATGGAAAGGAGGTTTACGACCACTTCGAAGCGCTCGGCCGCGATGCCGTCGGGAAGTGCGCGCGACGACACGAGCGAATAGTCGACACCGGTGAGATCGACGCAGACTTCGAAGCCCTCCGCCCACAGCGCCTTCGTCACGTCCACGAGCCGCTCGCGCGGGACGTGCAGCGTTCGCTGGCCGCGGGAGGAGTCGACGGGGCACCCGTGAAGAGTCTCCACCTGCGCGAGCGCAGTCTCGTGGCTTGCTCCGGTCTCCGACACGGTTACTTCGCCCCGATGACGACAGGAACCGTCGTCGGTGCCTGAACGGTGAGTTCGACGCCCGCTCCGCCGGCGTTTGCTGTGCGACGGCGCATGATCTCGCCGTCTTCGATCATTTGGTGCAGTGTCTCGATCGCGTGGATGAGCGTCTCGGGCGTCGGAGGGCAACCCGGTGCATACACGTCGACGGGCACGACCTGATCGACGCCCTGCACGATCGCGTAGTTGTTGAACATGCCGCCGCTCGAGGCGCACACGCCCATCGAGATGACCCACTTCGGTTCCATCATCTGGTCGTACACCTGGCGCAGAACCGGCGCCATCTTCTGGCTCACGCGGCCGGCGACGATCATGATGTCGGCCTGACGTGGCGACGCACGGAAGACCTCCATGCCGAAACGCGCGAGGTCGTAGTGCCCGGCTCCGGTGCCCATCATCTCGATCGCACAGCACGCAAGACCGAACGACGCGGCCCACGACGAGCGTGAGCGAGCCCATTTCACGAGATCCTCGACGCGCGCGGTGACGAAGTTGTGCTGGATACCGGCGAGTCCGTCGTCGAGCACGTTTCCGACGACGCCCATCAGGCCGCTTCTCCCCGCGTGCGACCCTCGAGGCCCACGATCTTCACACCGGGAGCGGCGACCGGCTTCTCACCGGTGTCGACACCGCGACGCTGCAGCGGACCCCAGTCGAGGGCACCGCGCGCAACCATGTAGACGAACGCGACGAAGAACACCACGCTGAAGGCCGCCATCTCGGCGAACCCGAATGCCCCCAGGAACTCGCGGTCGACCGCGTACGGATAGGCGAAAATGATCTCGATGTCGAACATGATGAAGAGCATCGCGATCACGTAGAAGCTGACCGGAAAGCGCTCCGGTGGTTCGCGACTCGGCACGATGCCGCACTCGTACGGCGCTTCCTTCGCACTGTTCGGGCGGTTCGGCGCGAGCAAACGCGACGCCACGAGGCTCAAGAGGGCGAACAGCACCGCCAGGATCGCAAGGACCACGATGGGGAGGTACTGGCCCACTGCGTTCAGACCGCCGGTGACTCGAGTGCCAGGTTGCGGCGCACGTACGCCTCGCGGCGATGCAGCAACCAGCACATCAGGAAGAAGATGATTCCCGAACCGATTGCAATGAGGAAGGCCGGGAGACGCTTGGCTCCGAGGTCGCGGATCATCACCACGTAGCGATGCGGCTGGGCCTCGTCGATCACAGGGCGAGCCGGCGCACGACCGGGCTCCGTGCGCTGCGGCACCAGCGAGGCGACCTCGACGACCGAGTACCGCGGTTCGTGGAAGAAGGCGAAGAAGTCGAGCGACTCGCCGATCTTCGGCCAGCGTTCTCCGCCGCGGTCGAACACATTCACGGGCACGAACTCGCCGGCGGCGAACTCCTCGGACTGCACCACGAGAATTGCATCTGCTGCGGCGACGGCCTGGCCGCGCCGGGGATCAGACTCGTCGAGAACGGCCCATCCTTCGGCCACCATCTGCTCGGAAACCTTTGCCGAGGCCTCGGGCGACCGCATACCTTCGGTCTTGACGCGTGTCTCGAGCACCTCTGCTCGGTCGAGGAGGGCACTGTCACGAACGATGGTCACCGGTTCGGCGGGCTTCCACGAGGGAAGAGGCCCGTTGAGCCCGATGCCGTACACGGCCCAGATGATCGCCATCGACATCATCCAGCCCGAGAGCGCGGCGAGTGAGATCATAAAACCGAGTCGCGCACCGACGTTCGTGCCGATGATGAGGTACGTGCCACCGATCAGCACAACAAACATGGTGAGAAGGACGAGAAGACCCCGGATCTCGGGCTCCCACGCCACGGCAAGAAGAGTCGACAGCATCACAGGCCCCTCACGTAGTCGACGATCGCACGGATCTGCTCATCGGTGTAGATCGCACCGAAACCGGGCATGCGCCCCGAGCCCTGTCCTTGCTCGCCGTAGCGACGTCCGAGTTCGGAACCCGCCTTCAAGAACGAGACCATGTCGGCGGCGTTCGGGAACTGGCGAACAGACGAGCCACCGGTGAGGTTCGGGCCGAATGCGCCGCCACCGGTCTCCTGCGGGTCGCCGTACGACCAGCCCTTTGTGTGGCAACGCGCACACGAATACGCACCCGACTCGAGGTCGAGATTGAAGAGTGCCTCACCGAGGGAGCCGTACGTTCCGTTCGCGATGAGACGGTTTGCCTCGGCGATGATCTCGTCGTTCTTCTCCTTCGGCAACGTGCCGCCGTCGCATGTCGGGTTGAGCTTGGCTTCCTTGGTGTCGAGCTCGCAGCCCTCCTGCGGGATCTGGATCGTGGCCATGTACTTCACGAGGTTGTCGACCGACTGGTCGTTCAGCGGACCGCCGCCGATGGTGCCCCACGCCGACATCGGCGAGAACGGACGTCCGTAGTTCAGGATGAAGCGAACTTCTTCCTCGCTGAACTTGTAGAGCACCGTGTTGAGCGCCGGCGCCTTCCACGACACTGCCTTCACTTCGCCGGTCTTCGGGTCGGTCACCGAGTACGCGGCAACGCCGCCCGCACCCGACATGCCGCCGTGGCAACCGGCGCAGTTGAAGCCGCCGTCGGCGGTGGCGGCGAATTTCTTGCCGCCCCAGCTCGCCACGCGCTTCTCCCAGCCGAACTCGGCCCCGGCCTGACGGCCCGGCTCGAGCACCCAATAAAGAGGGAGCGACACGGTGATGATGACGAGGAACACCAGGCCGAGCAGCTGCACTCGCTCGAGGCGCTTTCCTTCGAGTTCCTCGTCGTCGTAGTAGGGCTTGCGGTTCGCCGCGAGCTTCTGCTCTGCGCCGATCTCCGAACGTCCGGCGCGCACGTTGAAGAATGCATAGGCGACCCATCCCCCGACCGAGAGGACGAGGATGATCCACGCAATGGTGGTGCTTGCCAGTGCCAACACGTCAGTGACCTCCCGCCCCGACGCAGTGAGGGCCTTCTGCCTCTTGTCCGGTCGTGTTCACGCCGACCGCAGGACCCGCAAAGACTGCCCCGGTGTCGATGGTGACGACACCGTTCGAGACCGACACACCGAAACGGTCCATGCCGCGCGGTGCAGGTCCGGCCTTCTTCTCGCCCACTCGGTTGTACTGCGATCCGTGGCACTGGCACTCGAACCACTGCGAGCTCTTGCACTCGGGGATGCGGCAACCGAGGTGAGGACACTTCTGGTACAGCGCGACGATGCCCGCTTGCATTCCTCCGAAGACCGACGCCTGCGCTCCGTACACCGCCTCGGCCTTGGCCAGCGCACTCGACGGATACTCGGTCACCCATGCGCGTGCTTCTGCCACGTAGAAGAAGCCCCCGTTGGATCGGATGTTCGCCTGGAGATCCTCCACGCGTCCGGCAGAGATCTTCGATCCGAACCCGCCCGCGGCGCCCTTCCAGAGGAACGCCAGCACCGAGGCACCGAACGCACCGAGGCTCGCACTCATGAGCGCGACCGTCGTGCGGTTGAAGAACATGCGTCGCGACACGCCGAGTTGTTCCTCGTCGGGGGCGACGAAGGGAGCGATCTCCATCGGCTCGGGCACGGCGACGGCAGTCGACGTGCGCGCCGCCGCCTCGACCTCGCGTCCGGTTGCGGCGCCGTCGGAGATGACGGCTTTCTTGTCGCGGGAGCGCGTCTCGCGAGAGAGAGCACCCGCCCCGCGCACGTCGGTGCTGCGAGCGGTCGTGAAGAGCACCATCGCACCGAGCACGATGGCTGCCACGACCACGATGGCGATGACTGTTCCGGTGTTCATGTCCTGACCGTCTCCTGTCCTATGCCTTGAAACCTGTTACCTGCGAAACCTGAGCCGAGCGTCGATCACAACTCGAAGAAGATGCCGTCGCGCCACGGGAAGATGAAGTTGAAGCCCGGGCCGCGGAAGAACGAACCGATGATCACGAGCACCGCCCAGAACATCAGGAACATCGTCATCATCGACGTCATGAACTTGCGATCCTCGGGCTTGTTCGACGGGTTGCGGTCGAGATACGGAGCGAGAATCAACGCCACGAGGCCGATTCCCGGGAGCGTCACGCCTGCGATCATCGGGTGGAACATCGTCAGCAGTTCCTGCAGACCGAGGAAGTACCACGGAGCCTTCGACGGGTTCGGCGTCTGGTTGAAGTCGGCCGGTTGCAGCAGCGGCGCGTTCACGAACCACGAGAAGAGGAACAGGAACGCGAGACAGGACAGACCCGCGACGAACTCGACCGCGAGCAGGTGCGGCCACGTGTGGACCTTGTCGACGGGGGCCGATTTGGCCTCTTGGATCGAACCCGACTTGACGACAGTCAGCAAACGGTGGGTGTGACCGTCGGGACCGGCGCCGACGGGAACGCCACCCGCCGCGACACCAGCGGCAACGACCGCGGCGGCCTTCTCACCGGCTCCGGCCGGCTTCGTGCGGTCGAGCAAAGCGTCGGGAATGCGATCGCCTCCCGCAGCCTCGCCACCCTCGGCAGAGCCCGAGGCCTTGTCGCGGGCGGCCTTCGCCCGCTTGAGGAGGTGTTCAGGAATCTCAGTCATCGTCGTTGCCTTTCGATCAGAGCGGTCCCGAGATGCCGCCGTCCTTGCGGACGCGCCAGAAGTGGATGGCCATGAAGATCACGATCACGAACGGGAGCATCAGCACGTGGAGCACGTACCAGCGCAGAAGGGTCTCCGACCCGATCTCGACTCCGCCGAGCAGCACGAAGCGCACCTCGTTGCCGAACACCGGGGTGTACCCCATCATGTTCGTTCCCACCGCCACGGCCCAGAGCGCCAACTGGTCCCATGGCAACAGGTAGCCGGTGAACGAGAGCAACAGGGTGAGCGTCAACAGAACGACGCCGATCACCCAGTTGAACTCGCGCGGAGGCTTGTATGCGCCGTGGTAGAAGACGCGCGCCATGTGCAGGAACACCGACAGAACCATGAGGTGAGCTCCCCATCGGTGCATGTTTCGCACCAACAAGCCGAACGTCACCGAGGTATGCAGAGTCTGGATGTCCTGCCAAGCGTTGGCCGCCGTCGGTCGGTAGAAGAACATCAGGAAGATGCCCGTCACCGTCAGCAAGATGAAGAGGAAGAACGAGAGTCCGCCGAGGCACAGCGTGTAGCTCACCTTCACCGCGTGCCGCTTCACCTTCACCGGGTGCAGGTGGTACAGCACCGAGTTCATCACGACGTACGAACGGTTTCTCGGGCTGTCGGTGTAGCCCTTTCGGAAGATCGATCCCGGACGGAAGATCGAGTTCCACGCCTGGCTGCCCTGAAGCTGCTCGCCAAGCTTGGCGGCGCGCTCCTTCAGCGTGGGGCGGGGGTTGTCGAGCACTTTTGCCATGTCAATTCACCTCAGAGTCGCAGGCCGTAGGCGTAGCCGTGGTTGTTGGTGCGGGTGTGCTGGTCGCCGGCCGGGTCGGGCGCGCCCGCCTTGCCGAGGATGATCACACCGGTCGGGCAACGATCGACGCAAAGTGCACAGCGTGTGCAGACGTCGTCGTCGATGATGAAGATCACGTTGTCGCTCGGATCGGCGCCGGGCTGCTCGGTTCCGTTCGCTTCTGCCACCGCATCGGGAGTGACCATGTGGATGCACTTCCAGGGGCAGATGTCGACGCAGCCCTCGCACATGATGCACTCGG
>JBMTOT010000037.1:0-15694 GCA_049442935.1 Ilumatobacteraceae bacterium
ACCGAGGGTGAGAGGCGGTGACATCGCGATCACCGCGGTCGGCCTGCGTCGCATTCCTCCTGCGAACAGCGTCATGACGCCGGCGAGCACGCTGAAGCCCGCGAATCCGAGCGCGCGTCGGAGAAGATTCGCCTTCGACTTTCCCGGGAACGGGTGAACCCTGGTGATCGTTCCCCACGGGGTCGTCTCGCGCCGCACGAGCCGCCCGCCCCACCCGTCGTCGATCGCATGCGAGCGGTACCACGGCAATGCGGTGACGACGTGCACGCGAGTGCCGGCGGCGGCGAACTCGTCGACGATGCGCGTCATGACCGACCCCGTCGGTGCCGTGTCGGGGGCAAAGTGCGGACAGAGAACAACGATCACCGGGCACCCCGCATCACCGTCTCGTACTGCTCGACGAGGTCTTCGGCCGACTTGGCGGCCGTGAACTCCCGGGTGCGCCGATGTCCCGCCGATGTCAGGCGTGCACGCTCGGTGCGAACGACGTCGAGTGCTCCGCGCCACGCGTCGAGCGTGAGCGGGAGCACGAGCGCCGCGTCGCCGACCACCTCCGGAAGACTCCCTCGGTCGCTGCAGATGACGGGAGCCGAGAACTGCATCGCCTCGATCACCGGCGCGCCGAAGCCTTCATACTCGCTCGGAAACACCATCGCATCAGCCGCGAGCAACAGACCGTTGCGATCGAATGCGTCGACGTGGCCGCACATCACGACCCGGTCGTCGAGGCGGAGGTCGCGCACCATCTGGCGCACTTCGGTGTCGGCGCGGCCCGCCGAACCGGCGAACACAAGCCGCAGGGTCGGGTCAGCCCACGAGCCGCCGCCGTGTGCCATGAGCTCGAGGAGGAATCGGTGGTTCTTGTGCGGATGGGTGACGGCCGGATACACGACGATCGGTCCGTCGCCGAGTGCGAACTTGGCGCGCAACTCTGCAGTGGGTGTCAGAAAGTGCTCCATCGTCGACTCGAGTCCGTGGCGCACCACACCGATGCGGGTGCGATCCGTGCCGAACTCGCGCACGAGCGTCGATGCGACAAAGTTGCTCGGCACCGCGATGTGCGAAGCTCGCGCGAGCGACGACGGAACCATTTTCCGCAGGTACCGAAGCTTGACGCCGCTCACGTAGTCGGGAAACTCGGTCCACTGCACGTCGTGCACGGTGAGGAGCGTCGATCGATTGCCGACGCGCGGGACGGTTCCGCCGCCGTGGTGCACGACGTCGAAGGCGCGGGTCTGCGCTGCCAGCCATGTGTGTTCGAGGCCGATGCGCGCGGCGCGGCGCGTCGCGTCGGACGGCGCCTCGTGGACGGGCCACAGCATCGACACGTCGGTGCGTCGGGCGGCGAACCCGCGCGGGGCGAACACGTGCACATCGAGGTCGGCACCGATCTCAGCGAGGCCGATCAGCTGGCGCGCGAGATACTCCTCGCTCCCCCCGACTCCGGGCACGCTCCAGAGCATGTTCACCGCGACGCGTTTCTTCACCGGAGCACCTCGCGATACGCAGCGAGAGTCGCCGCCGCCGTGGCGTCCCACGTGCATTCGGCGGCGCGGACGCGGCCAGCATCTCCCAGCCGAGCCGTGTCGGCGAGGGCCTCGTCGATGCCGTCGGCGATCGAGGCGACATCGAGCGGATCAACAAGGACTGCGGCCCCGCCGGCCACTTCTTCCGTCGACGTCGCGCGCGACGTCACGACGGCGGTGCCGTGCGACATCGCCTCCACCACCGGCAACCCGTATCCCTCCCACAGCGACGGGAATGCGAACACCGTTGCGGCCTCGTAAATGGCGGGCAGGTTGTGTGCGGGCACGAAACCGAGGAAGCGCACGTCATGAGCATGCGCGGGCTGCCATTCACCCCACCCTTCCATTCCCGCAACGACGAGCGGAGGCATGCCGGGCCGCGACGCGAGGGCCTCAACGAGCCGCGCGAGGTTCTTGCGGGGCTCGAGCGTTCCGACGAAGAGAACGAACCTCTCGGGCAGCTCGTATGTCGCCGCGACGCGCGCGCGGTCGACGTCTGTCACCGCGCGCGGCGTGACGCCGAGTGGGACGTGGCGCATACGTTCGACCTCGATGCCCGCGTCGCGACAGTCGTCGAGGGTCGCACGCGACGAACACAGCACCAACGACGCCCTGTCGCGCACCAGGTCCAAGCTTCGACGGAACATGCGGTTCGCCCGCGAGGAGAAGAACTCGGGATGTCTCAGGAATGCAAGGTCGTGCACTGTCACCACGAGCGGCTTGCGCGTGGCGGGAGGGATGATCGTCGTCGAGTGCACGAGGTCGCAGTCAACTGTCGACTCGATTCGCGGCCACCCGGCCCACACCCATGCGCGGTAGAGGAACGGCCGACCGATCGGCAATGCGCGCACCGCGATCGGCGGCTCGAAACCCGCGACGGCGGGCGCACCGTGGCGCCCCGCCACGCCGATCACCTCGACATCGCCGTCGGACGCGAGACGCGATGCAACCTCGATCGCTGACACTGCGGTGCCACCGGGGACCGCGTGCCAGCACTGCTCGAGGGTGTAGGCGACGCGCACCCGGTCATTCTGTCGGGTCGCGTCCTACGATGGGACGCATGTCGGACTTCTGGTCGCAGCGAAAGGTCGTCGTGACCGGAGGCAACGGATTTCTCGGTCGAGTCGTGGTTGAACGACTGCGTGCAGAAGGTGCCGACGTGTGGGCTCCGACGCACGACGAGCACGACCTGGTCGTGCCGGGCGAAGCCGACAAGATGATCGCGGCGCACCGGCCGACGCACGTCATTCATCTCGCGGCGCGCGTCGGGGGCATCGGATACAACCAGGTCGACCCTGCACGGCTGTACCTCGACAACCTGCTCATGGGCACGCACGTCATCGAGGCTGCGCGCGCCGCCGGAGTCGACAAGACGGTACTGCTCGGAACGGTGTGCTCGTACCCGAAGTTCACGCCGGTGCCATTCAAGGAAGAGTCGTTCTGGGATGGATACCCGGAGGAGACGAACGCTCCGTACGGCATCGCAAAAAAGGCCCACCTCGTGCACGCACAGGTGAACGCCGCGCAATACGGTCAACGATTCGCGTATCTGATTCCGACGAATCTCTACGGCCCCGGAGACAAGTTCCATCCGTCGGTGTCGCACGTGATCCCGGCGCTCATCAAGAAGTGTGTCGAGGCCACCGAGAGCGGAGCCGGTCACATCGATGTGTGGGGAACGGGTTCGGCGAGCCGTGAATACCTCTATGTCGACGATGCCGCACGCGCGATCGTGATGGCGGCCGAGTCGCACGAGGGAACAGAGCCCATCAACCTCGGATCCGACCGCGAGATCACGATCCGCGAGACCGCAGAGACGATCGCCCAGGTCACCGGTTTCTCCGGCGAACTGGTGTGGGACTCCTCGAAGCCCGACGGACAGCCAAGGCGACGCATCGACCCGGGTCGCGCGGCGGCCGTGCTCGGATGGACCGCCACGATGAACTTCACCGACGGCCTGCGGCGCACGGTCGAGTGGTATCTCGCGAACCGCGAAGCCGCCGAAGCGCCGCCGCGCTGACTCGACCCCACTGACTCCGCCAGACTGACTCGACGGCGCAGAGTCGTTCGCGACCGAGCCTCTCTGTGCCGAGTCGTTCGTACACTGCCGGTCGTGGCCTTCCCCCCGCCCGTCGTCGAGTACTGCGTCCGTCACCCGAACGTGGCGACCGGGCGACACTGCACGCGATGCGACCGGCCGGCGTGCAACGACTGCCTGGTCGCGGCCGCCGTGGGTTCGCAATGCCTCGACTGCGTGCGCGCCGGACGACTCCCCCGCTCGCAGCGCATGCGCCACTGGAACGCGGCTCAGCCCGCTCTCGTGACCCGCGCCCTGGTGGGAATCAACGTCGCGGTGTTTCTCTGGGTGATGAGCGGCCGACAGGTGCTCACGTTCGGCGGGTCGATCAACAAACACGAACTCGATCTCGCGCTGTCAGAGGTGTTCATCGCGAACGGCGAGTGGTGGCGCCTCGTCACGTCGGGCTTCCTCCACTTCGGCCTCTTGCACCTCGGCATGAACATGTTGCTGCTGTGGCAACTCGGCGAGCTGCTGGAACCCGCCCTCGATCGTGCGCGATTCGCACTGCTGTATTTCTCCTCGATGCTCGGCGGGGCCGCCGGCGCGCTGTTGTTGAGCCCCGATGCCCTCACCGGTGGCGCCTCGGGCGCGGTGTTCGGACTGATGGCAGCCGCCACCGTCGGACTCTCTCAGCGAGGCATGAACCCCTTTCGCACCGGCATCGGCGCGACCCTGCTGATCAACTTGTTGATCACGTTCACGATCCCGAACATCTCCGTCGGCGGACACCTCGGCGGCGCAGCGATGGGTGCGGCCGTCGGTTACGCGATGCTCGAGCCTCGCTGGAAGAGACCGGCTCCGTGGATCGGCTGGGCCGCTCCCGTGGCCGGGATCGTCGCCGCGCTCGCGATGGTCGCATCCATCACATAGGCAGACGGCACAGTCGGCACTGCGCCCGCCCGACGTTGCGCGGGCGTGATGCGCAGCCCCGCCGCACGCAGCCGCGCCACGAGTTCGCGGCTCGACACGACCGCCGCACCGGCGTCGATCGCAGCGAGGCGCCCCTCGACGTGGAGGTCGTAGTGGTCGCCGCCGAACGCGCGCCACGGCACACCGATCGATGCGGCAAAACCGTGCAACTCGTCGAGCGACTCGTCGCTCACCATGTGACACCACAGTCGGTCGCGCCAGAACCACCGGCACTCATCGACGAGGATCACGAGGGATCGACTACGAACAGCAGCCGCCGCCGCAACACCCGCCGCCCGACGGAGCCGCCGGCGCGGGGGCAGAACCCGATGCACCGACGGAGGCGAACACGCTCAGCAGACGCACCGCACCGTCGTGGCCTGCGGGGCAGGTGGCCGGCGCATTCGCCTCGGCCATCGGTCGGCGTTCCTCGAACACCGAGTCACAGGTCTTGCACTTGTATTCATAGAGCGCCACGCCGGCAAGTGTAGGCGCACGGTGGAGCGTGCTTGACTGTGAACCGTGACGACCCCGACGCAGGTGCGCCCCGCAGAAACCCGACCCGACGTCGAGCAGGTGCCCGAGACCGGCGAGCCGGTCGTGGCGCACATCGTCAAGACCGAGCCCGGCGAGAACGCCGCCGCCAAGGTGCTCGAGGCTCGCATCACGGGCACACCCATCGAGGCGCTCTGCGGCCATGTGTGGGTTCCGTCCCGCGACCCACGCCAGTTGCCGATGTGCCAGGCGTGCAAGGAGATCTACGACACGTACCGCGCGTTCAACGACAACCTCGGCGAGACGCCGAGCGAATGAGCGCACCGCGTCTGCGACCCGCGGTGCGCGCCCTCGTGGTCGACGACGAGGGACGCTTCCTCTTGGTGCGTCTCTCCTATCCGCACGGTGCGTGGTGGGTGCTTCCGGGTGGCGGCCTCGACGACGGCGAAGACGACGAGACCGCTCTGCGGCGTGAACTGCGCGAAGAGATCGGTCTCGACGAGTGTGAGGTCGATGCAATCGTGTGGCGCCGCGTGCACGAGTTCGACTTCGTCGACGCGGCCGGTGCGCGGTGGGGCGGCCAGCGCGAGACGGTTCACCTCGTGCGCGTCGGTCGGTTCGAGCCGCGACCCCAGATGACCGCCGAAGAACTGCGTGCCGAGAACCTCGACACGATCAGGTGGTGGACCACCGGCGAGGTCTCGAGCTATGTCGGCCCCGACTCGTTTGCACCGCCCGACATCGCCTCGCTCGTGCACGCGGTGATCGCGAACGGACCGGCGGCGGTGCCGCCCGACCTGCACCAGCGCGACTGACGTTCAGCCCCAGTTGCGACTCGGTGGGGCGGCCGGAGTGAACAACGCGGCGATGTGCTCTGCGATCACGTTCACCGTTCCGTCGGCGCGCTCCACGCGTCCGCGCACCAGCAACGCCGATGCATCGCGCGCCACGGCGCGGTGCCGCGCCCAGCACCCCTTCGAGCAGATCACGTTCACGAGTCCCGTCTCGTCTTCGAGACTGATGAACGTCGCACCACGAGCCGTCATCGGCCGCTGCCGGTGCGTCACGACACCCGCGACCATTGCCCGGGCACCCTGGGGAACCGATGCCAGCCCGTCGGCGGTGACGACCCCCTTGTCGTCAAGTTGCGCGCGGAGGAACACCGTGGGGTGCCCGTCGGGCGAGATGCCTGTGGCCCACAGGTCTGCGATCGCCTCCTCGACCGGCTCCATGCCCGGCAGCACGGGGTGCCGGTTGAGGCCGGTGACGTCGAGGGTGTCGCCGACGTTGCCGTGCGCACCCGCACTCCACAGCGCGTCGCGGCGTGCATGGCCCATGCTCTCGCCGAAGGCGCCCGCCGTCGCGAGTGATTCCATCTGTGCGCGCGTGAGCGAGGGCACCTCGCGCGCGAGTTCGGCGAGCGACGCATAGGGCCTGCGCGACGCGATCTCGCGCGCGAGATCGGCACCGATGCCGCGCACCGAACCGATGCCGAGCCGCACCGCGAGTCCGCCCTCCGATTCGACACAGGGCTCGAGCGTGGCGACATCGGCCGATGCGTTGACGTCGGGCGTGTGCACCACCACGCCGTGGCGGCGCGCATCGCGCACGAGGGTGTGCGGCGACCAGAATCCCATGGGCTGTGCGTTCAAGAGAGCGGCGCAGAAGATCGCCGGTTCGTGCAGCTTCAGCCATGCCGACGCGTACACGAGATAGGCGAAGCTCACCGAGTGGCTTTCGGGAAAGCCGTAGTTGGCGAAGGCGGCCATCTTCTGGAAGATCTCGTCGGCCACCGCGCCGGTGATGCCGCGTTCGGCCATGCCCTCATAGAGGCGCCGACGCAGCCGCTCCATGCGCGCAGCCGAGCGTTTCGATCCCATCGCCTGGCGCAACTGGTCGGCCTCCGACGGGGTGAAGCCTGCGACGTCGATCGCCATTTGCATCAACTGTTCCTGGAACAACGGCACGCCGAGCGTCTTGCCGAGTGAATTCTCGAGCAACGGATGCAGATACGTGACGGGCTCTTCGCCGTTGCGGCGACGAATGTACGGATGCACCGACCCTCCCTGGATCGGGCCGGGCCTGATGAGAGCCACCTCCACCACGAGGTCGTAGAAGCGGCGCGGCTTCAGGCGCGGCAGCGTCGACATCTGCGCGCGCGACTCCACCTGGAACACCCCGACCGTGTCGGCGCGGCAGAGCATCGCGTAGACCTCGTCTTCCTGCGGGATCGTGGCGAGGTCGACCTCGGTGCCCCGGTGCTCGGCGACCAGCGCGACCGCGTTCGACAGTGCCGAGAGCATGCCGAGGCCGAGCAGGTCGAACTTCACCAGACCCACGGCGGCGCAGTCGTCTTTGTCCCACTGCAGCACACTGCGGTTCTCCATGCGCGCCCACTCGACCGGGCACACCTCCACGATCGGCCTGTCGCACATCACCATGCCGCCCGAGTGGATGCCGAGATGCCGCGGCATGCCCTCGACTTCCGCCGCCAGCTCGAGCACCAGATCGGGCACGTCATGGTCGCGCGAGGCAGCGGTCGTGGCCACGGTGCCCCACGCGTCGACCTGGCGACTCCAGGAATCCTGTTCCCGCGCGCCGTGCCCGAGAGCGCGCGCCATGTCGCGCACCGCCGAACGCGCGCGATAGGTGATCACATTGGCCACCTGCGCGGCATGGTGGCGACCGTGACGCGCATAGACGTACTGGATCACCTCCTCGCGCCGCCCGCTCTCGATGTCGATGTCGATGTCGGGCGGGCCGTCGCGCTCGGGTGACAGGAACCTCTCGAACAGAAGACCGAGCGACACCGCATCGGCTTTGGTGATCCCGAGCGCGTAGCACACCGCACTGTTGGCCGCGCTGCCCCGGCCCTGGCAGAGAATGCCGCGCTCGCCACAGAAGCGCACGATGTCCCACACCACGAGGAAGTAGCCGGGAAAACCGAGTGCGGCGATGATGCCGAGTTCGTGATCGATCGTGCGCCACGCACGCGCGCGCAATGAGAGATCGTCGTCGCCCGACACCGGCCGAGCGCCGTAGCGACGGGCCGCACCCTCGTCGACGAGGCGCCGCAGATACGACATCTCGTCGAGGCCGTCCGGGCACGGGAAGGGTGGCAGGCGCGGCGCCACGAGCGAGAGATCGAAGGCTGCGTCGCGGGCGATCTCCACGGTGCGTTCGACCGAGCCGGGCCAACGTGCCATGCGGCGCGTCTGCTCGCTCCCCGACCGCAGGCATGCCGTCGCCGCGGCCGGGAGACGGTGGTCGATGTCATCGAGTGAACTGCGCTCGCGCACCGCGGCCAGCGCGGCGGCGAGACGGTGCTGCGACGCCACCGCGTACGACACGTTGTTGGTCGCCACGCACTCGACGCCGACACGTGCGGCGACCTGGGCGAGTGCGTCGTTGCGCGCGACATCGAGCGGGTCGCCGTGGTTCCACAACTCGACGAACACGGCGTCTGGTCCGAAACGTTCCGCGAGCGCGCGCAACCTGCGCTCCGCGGCCGACGGCCCCTCGTTGACGAGGGCACGCGGCACGACGCCGTCGCTACCGCCGGTGAGCACGAAGCATCCGTTGCCGACGGTGTCGGCGACCCGGTCGAGCGAGAACCGCGGAGCACCCTTGCTGCCCGCGAGCTGTGCCTCGCTGATCGCTCGCGCCATGCCGGCGTATCCGTGCGCACCCCGCGCGAGCAACACCATGTCGCCGGCCAGCGTGTCTCCCGCCGTTGTCGAACCAGGAAGTCCATCGCACGAGAACTCGACGCCGAACATCGTTCGCAGCCCGACCGTGCGCGCCGCCTCGGCGAAACGCACGATGCCGTAGAGACCGTCGCGGTCGGTCAGTGCGAGAGCCTCGAGGCCGAGCGCGGCGGCGCGTTCGACGAGTTGCTCGGGATGCGACGCACCGGAGAGAAAGGAGAAGTTCGAGCGACAGTGCAACTCTGCATACGGGTGCGCAGAGTCGGCGCGTGCGACACGGGGTTCGAAGGGTTGCCGCTTCGCCCCGAATGCCGGACCGTCACCGCCTGCGTTCCACGACACCGACGACGGGGCGCGGCCGTTCGAGAGGCGCGCCTCGATCTCGCTCCATGGCACCGGCGGGTTGTGGAATCCCATAGGGCTCGCCACACTACCGAACATATGTTCGCCCCGAAAGGGGCCGGGGCCCTCCCGGTGTCAGCCGTTGCCGAGCAGCGCACGCACCCGTCGCAACGCCCCGATGAGCCCCTCATCGGCCATTGTCACGGCTTCGTCCCAGCCGAACCAAGCGACGTCGGGACTCTCTCCCTCTCCGGGGCGAGGTTCCACTTCGGGTGCACGCACGACGAAACGCAGGTCGTGGTGCGTATGGCCGCGCGGGCCGGGATGCACGTCGAGGTGAACGAAGACACCCCCGTCGCGGTGGTGGCGCACGGGCACACCGATCTCTTCGTGTGCCTCGCGCAGCGCCGCTTCGGCGACGGTCTCGCCGCGCTCGACGTGGCCGCCGGGCTGCAACCAGATGCCGAGCCGCTTGTGCAGGTGCAGTGCCACCTTGTCGCCCGCATCGCTCACCACGATCGCAGACGCAGTGACGTGCACCGGGCCGCGCTCTTCGTCGGTTGCCGTCGCGGAGTCATCGAGAGCGCCGATGAAGTCGATGAACTCGCCCACCGATCGTTCCTCGCGCTCGTCGACCGGCTCGTGACGAGACACGATCTCGACCCACTCGATCATGTTGCTCGTCACCGATTCGCCTCTCAGGCGGCCCACCCGTCGCGGGTGGCATGACGCGCGACGAATTCGGCCACGTCGCATCCGCAACCGGCTGAGTGACCGTCACCACCGGGATGTGCACGTGCCGTGGCCAGCCATTCGCCGGCTCCGTTCACGCGCATCGCGACGGCCTCATCGGGCACTGGGTGCCAGCGACCTTCGAACACCGCACCGAGCACCGGGATGGAACCCCACTGCGACGGATCGACCTCGTAGGGATCGGCACCGAGCACCGTCATGGCCGCTCTCTTGCCGGGAGTGATGGTTCCCAGTTCGTTCTCGCGTCGCCACGAATGGGCGGCCTCGATCGTCACGGCGCGCAGCGCATCGTGCGGCGAGATGCGCTGCTCGGGTCCGGCGATGCGCCCCGACCTCGTGATGCGGGTGGCGCCCCATCCCGCCATCGCCAGCGGATCCGACGGGCACATCGGAAGATCGGAATGGAACGAAAGCGGAATGCCGCGCCGCAGCACCGATGCAGAACGCACCATCGCATCCGCACGCGCTGCGCCGAGTCCCCATCCGGAGAACTTGTCGGCGAAACCGACGGGATAATACGGGTTCGCCGACACGATCGCACCGAGCGCGGCAATGCGGTCGACCTGCTCTTCCGTGCTGTTGGCAAAGTGCACCACGACGGTCCGGTGGTCGCTGCGCGGATGACGCACCTGGGCGTTGGCGATGATCCCAAGAAGAACCTCGAGGCCTCGATCGCCGTTCACGTGCACATGTATCTGCCAGTCGGAATCCCAGTAGACGTCGAACACCGACGCGAGCACGTCGGGCTCCATCATCCACTCGCCGTGATGCGCGGGGTCGGGACGTCCGTCAGCGTCGAGATACGGCTCGTTCATCTGCATCAACTGGGAGATGATCGCACCGTCACAGAACAGCTTGACCTGGCGGTCGACCACGCGAACCTTGTCCCCGCCCCCGCGCTCGACTTGCGCGCGAGCATCGGCGATCATCTCCTCGCCTGACAGTCCCCGTGCCGGCTGCGTGCGCCCTTCAACCATGAACGTGCTCTCGAACGCGACATCATCTGCGCCGAGGATGTCTTGGTACATCTCCCACGGTTCGTTGCGCCAGTAGATGCCCGGTTCGTTGATCGCCGTCACTCCCGTCATGTGCAGGTACTCGACCATCTGCGCGAGTCCCTCGCTGTATCGGTCGGCGGTCATGAACAAAGGCATCAGCCATCGGCTGAGCACCATCATCCATCCGTTTTCCCAGAAGTGACCGCGGTCGAAGTCGATCTGGGCCGATGCAGGCCCGCGGCCCTCCGTGTCCTCCCTCGTGATACCGATGCGGGAGATCGCGGCGGAGTTCAGGTACCACTCGTGACAGCTGCGTTGCCACACTGCGACGGGCCTGTCGGGCACGAGACGATCAAGTCGTTGGCGACTCATGTCGCCGTGCCACAGCGAGTGGAATCCCCACGAAAAGAGCCACTCACCCCCGGCGAGACGGGTATCTGCCTCGCGCATCCTGGCGTCGTAGTCATCGGGTGTCTCGGCGGCGGGAACGACGCGGCGTGGCAGCACCCACGGCTCGGGAGCGATGATCTCAGTGGTCAGGGTCGTGGCGGCGAGCATCGGGTGCAGGTGCTGATCAATGAGCCCGGCGATCACCACATATTCGGCGAGCGTCGCATCGACCCGATGGTCTCTGCCGACTGCGGTCGTGACCTCGGCACGCGTCCCGACCGCCACGATCTTCCCATCCTTGACGGCCACGGCCTCGGCGCGCGGCATGTCGTCGTCCATGGTGATGAACGTGCGGGCGACCCACACCACCGTCTCTCCCATCGACGAAACACTACGACTGCCGCGCCGCCGCGCCGGAAACTGCCCGCGTCAGTCGTAGCGCCCGAGAAGAGACCATGCGCCGTTCTCGATGCCGAGCAACAAGACGCCCGCACCGAAACGCGGATGACGCACCAGCACCTGCGCGCGCGCGAGACGACGCTTGCGGCGCGGGTCCCACCAGCGCTCCTCGACAGGCCACGGACCGGCCACGCGCTCGACGCGCCATGTGTGTGCACCGACTTCGACCGCCGAGGGGGGCGCAGAAAACTCGTGGCGACCGGTGACACTCACATCGCCGCCGTCGGCCGCGAGCACGCGCACCGGGTGCGGCTCGACCGCGACCGCCGCCGGTGACGGCACCGGCGCCGCTCCGGTCCATGCGCGCGACGCGCCGTTGCCGACGCGCACGCGGCGTTCGGCGGCGTCGACGTCGTCGAAGTCGACGAGAGATGCGTCGACGAGCGACCATGCACGCGACAGATCGCGCCCTCCCTCCCACGACGGAACGGTGATCACTGCATCGGGCACGGCGGCGCGCGCCATCGACACTGCCCGCGACGCGCGCTCCACATTTTCTTGCTGACCGCCCCACAGCAACGGCTGCACCACGAGCGACTCGCGACACTCGAGCGGCGTCACTTCGAGCCGCACGACCCCTCCGGTGGGTGCGTCGGGATCGGCGTCGGCGACGGCGAGCCAGCCGTCGAGTTGCAGCGCCAGCCGCCGGCAGACGGCGGCCGGGGAAAACCCCCGCGGCTCGCCCCACACCCTCTGGTTGCGCTCTGCATGATCGGTCTCGCACGCGAGAGACAGGCGCACGCACTGCAACCCGTTGCCCGACACCGCACCGAGCACCTCGTCGATCGCGGCGCGCGCCGAGTTCACCACCGCGCCGGACGTGACGAGCGGATCATCGAACGACACAGTGCGCGCGAAGTCGGACGGGGGCGGTCCGGGGGCGAGATGGTCAACGTCGCATCCGGCGGTGAGCAGGTGCACCCTGCGTCCCTCGAGACCGAACCTGTCGATCAGCGCCTCTTCGCCGAGTGCGCGCACCGCGGCGCACCGCGACACACCGAGCCGGCCGAGAAGGTCGACGACGCCGGGGTCGACACCTGCGATCTCTGCGAGCGCGCCGACAGGCAGTGCACCGATGAAGTCACCGGTGGCCGCCTCGTCGACCACGCACGCACTGCCCCGCGACAACGACAGACGCGCCGCCGCGACGGCGGCGAACCTCGACCCCGCGATGCCGACACCTGCTCCGCCGGGTGCCGGCGCACAGACTGCGAGCACCCGTCCGGCCATCGCCTCGTCGCCGCCGAAGTAGCGCGACGGCCCGCGGGCAGAGAACACCACGAGCCCGGGCGAGGCCACCTCGACCAGAGGCGAAATCTCGGTGATACGGCGCACCATCATCTCGAACTCACGGTTATCGAGATCGCCTGCCGTCTGCTGCCATGCCGGGAACACCGCGGCCACGGTGCGCGTCACGATGCCGCCACCTTGCCCTCGGCGGAAGGAAGCTGCACCGTCACACGTCGCACGCCCGGCATTCGGCGGCCCGAGCACTCGACGTCGACGGTGCGCGCATGTGCGTGTGCATCGAACGACCAGCCGCGGGTCGCGACATTCACCGTGGCATCGATGTCGACGACGCCGGGGTTGCCGACCACGAACAGCACCGAACCCGATGCGCGCACGCGCGCCGCCAGACGCCGTGCGTCGGCCGCTCCGCACCTCGGCGACGAACACGCCACAAGGTCGATGCCGTCGGCGATCGTGCCGACGAGCCGCGACCACGCACCGGTGTCGACGGTGCGCGGAACCGACACCGACACGACTCTGTGCATGGCGATGCCCTGTTCGTCGGCGGCCACGAGTCCGGCGCGCGGCATGTCGACCATGGCGAACCACGCACCGTCGCGCGTCGCCTCGGCGACGAGGGCGTACACCGCAGAGATCGTCGCCGACCCGCGCACGGCGTAGATGCGTCCCCGCTCGAGCCCCCGTGCAGGAAACAACCCCGCAAGTGCGGCATGAACACGATGAACACCGGCACCGGCCACCCCGCGCACTCCCAGACGCGCAGCAAGATCGGCTGCTGTCTCGGTGCCCTCGACACGGGGCAACACGCGCCGTGCGGGATGCACCGCATCACGACGCGACACAACTGGCGACCGGCTCACGGAGCCAGCGTACCGAACAGGTGTTCGCCCCTTTTCGGGGGCTCACTCGTAGCGGAACGTCAGCCGTTCTTGGCGCGCCAGCGTGCGAGCGCCGCCTGGCTGCGCTCCCACAAGTGCGCCGGTACCCGGGGGTCGAGTCCGCCACCAGAGGCACCGCCGTCACCCGAAGCCGCGGCCGCCGGCGCAGCCTCGGCCGGCATCTGAGCGAGCAGTTCTTCAACACTCGGCGGCGTCATGCCCGGCTTCCAGTATTGATAGAGGTCACGCACGATCTCATCGAGTCCGGCCTGCGAGGCGCCTGCCGACAACTCGGCCGTCACCACGTTGCCGTAGACGTGCACCCAGGCAACCTGGCCCGACTCGAGCAGACGACGCGCCACGACCGCACCCGACTTGGTGCCCTTGGCCTCGGCGGCACTGCGGTAGCGCTCGTGCCCCTGGCCCGTGAGCGACCTGTTGGTCTCGAACCGCACGACGGCCGGCGACCCTCCCGACTTGCGTTCCACTGCCACTGGCTGACCCATGGAATCCAACGCTAGTCGTCGCCGTCCGGCTTCCCCCAGCACACGGGTGCGGGGGTACGGTACGGACACACACGACGCCCCTCCGGGGCCCACAGCAGGGAGCCGACCACCATGGCCGACATCAGCATCGAACACTTCCGCGCCGAGGCACTCTCGTTCCTCGAATCGGTCGCCGAGCGCCGTCCCGTCGAGAAGGAGTTCGTGTGGGGCGAAGGCTCCGACAACTTCTACCGCGAGAAGGACCGCGAACAGGAAGCCAAGAACGCCGACGAGGCGAAGGTGTGGCGACAGAAGAAGTTCGATGCGGGCTTCGGCTGGATCGGTGGGCCGAAGAAGTACGGCGGACGCGAACTCCCGGCCGCCTACGACCGTGCATACGCAGAGCTCGAAGTGCAGTTCCGCGTCCCGGACAACGGACCGTTCGGAATCAGCCTCGGCATGGTGACGCCGACCATCCTCGACCACGGCACCGACACCGCCCGTGATCTCTACGTACGCAAGCTGTGGCGCGGCGAGATGATCGCGTGCCAGTTGTTCTCGGAGCCCGGCGCCGGCTCGGACCTTGCATCGCTGACCACCAAGGCCGAGCGCGACGGCGACGAGTGGGTGATCACCGGACAGAAGGTGTGGACCACCGGTGCGCACTACTCCGACATCGGCGAGATCATCGCACGCACCGACTGGGACCTGCCGAAGCACAAGGGCCTCACCGCCTTCATCGTCGACATGAAGGATCCCAACGTCGACATTCGTCCGCTCAAGCAGATGACCGGTGGCGCCTCGTTCAACGAGATCTTCTTCAACGAGGTGCGCGTGCGCGACGACCACCGCCTCGGCGATGTGAACAACGGCTGGAACGTCGCTCTCACAACGCTCATGAACGAGCGCGCATCGATCGGCAGCAACAACGCAGGCGACAAGAACCTGCTGACCCGCGTCGTCGCACTTGCGAAGCACTACGGCCTCGACCGCGACCCGCTCATGCGCCAGGAACTGGCCGACGTCGTGATGGGCTACCGCGTCGCGGCGCTGAACGCCCAGCGCGCCGCAGCCAAGATCAAGATGGGGCAGCTGCCCGGACCCGAGATGTCGATCACAAAGATGGCGCTCGTGAACAACCAGGCGCGGCTCGTGTCATTCCTGTCCCACGCCCTCGGACCGAAGCTCATCGCCGACAGCGGCGAGTGGGGCACGTATGCGTGGGCGAACTTCGTTCTCGGCACGCCGGGTCTTCGCATCGCGGGCGGCTCCGACGAGGTGATGCGCAACATCGTGGGCGAGCGCGTGCTCGGCCTGCCGAAGGAGCCGGGCATCGACTCCGTCTCGGCATTCCGCGACATCAAGGTGTCGACGCCGAAGAAGTGACCCTCGTGCGCGCGGCGAGGTGACCTCGCCGCGTC
>JBMTOT010000038.1:0-15656 GCA_049442935.1 Ilumatobacteraceae bacterium
CGACATTTCCGCCGGAACACTCGTCGCAATGGCCGCCCTCGTGCAACGGATCTACCCGACCCTCACCGGCCTCACGAACGCACGCGTCGACGTCATGACGGCTTTCGTGAGTTTCGATCGCGTGTTTGAGGTGCTCGATGCGCCGGTCGCGATCATCGACCGACCAGGTGCGTTCGATCTGGTCGATGCACGCGGTGAGATCGAATTCGACCGTGTGACGTTCCGGTACCCGGCGGCCTCGACCGTGTCGCTTGCCTCGCTCGAGGCACCGGGTACTCCCTCGGGCGACCCCGATGTCGATGTGTTGAAGGGCGTTTCACTCACCATTGTCCCGGGAGAGACCGTGGCGGTGGTCGGTGCCTCGGGATCGGGGAAGTCGACGCTCGCATCTCTCGTGCCGCGCTTGTATGACGTCACCTCGGGTGCGGTGCGGGTCGATGGCCACGATGTGCGCGACCTCACTGGCGACTCGCTGCACGACGCGATCGGCATGGTCTCTCAGGACCCGCACCTCTTTCACGAGTCGATCGGGGCCAATCTTCGCTATGCGAAGCCGGGTGCATCGCTCGACGAATTGGAGCGCGCATGTCGCGCGGCCCGAATTCATGACACCATCGCCGCCCTGCCCGATGGTTATGACACCGTGGTCGGCGAGCGCGGGTACAGGCTGTCGGGTGGTGAGAAGCAGAGGCTTGCGATCGCGCGCATGCTGCTCAAGAACCCGGCGATCGTGGTGCTCGACGAGGCGACCAGCCACCTCGACAACGAGAACGAGGCGCTCGTGCAGGAGGCCCTCGACGCCGCGCTGCACGGCCGCACGGCGCTCGTGATTGCGCATCGACTCTCGACGATCCGCGATGCCGATCGCATCGTCGTTCTCGACGGCGGGCGCATCGTCGAACAGGGAACCCATGACGACCTCATGGCGTTGAACGGCCTCTACGCGGCACAGGTGCGTGCAGGCGGATCATTCGGTTTCGCGACGGTCGAGCCGTAGACACACGCGCCACATAAAGTGTCCGCGTGGCGGAGATCGAGTTCATCGACGGGGTGCCCTCGTTCACCGTCGGCGAGTTCTCAGCCTTCGTCAACGAGGTGCTGCGTCAGACCCTTCCCGACGGAGTCTGGGTGGAGGGGGAGGTGCAGGGCACAAAACGTCCGAACCCGCATCTGTACTTCACGCTGATTGAGAACATCGACGGCAAGAAGGCCCAGATCAACATCAACCTTTTCGCGGGAGCCCTGCGCAATGTGCAGGCAAAACTCTCATCCGTCGGCGCAGAACTGAAGGATGGCATGAAGGTGCGGCTGTTCGGTCGCCCCGACTACTACGCACCGTTCGGAAAGCTCTCGCTGAACGTCTCCGACGTCGACGTGCAGTTCACCGCCGGCGACATTGCCCAGAAGCGCGAGGCTCTCATTCGCAAGCTGCATGAGAACGGCACCACCGGCATCAACAAGGGCAAGACGGTGCCGCTCGTGCCTCTGCGCCTCGGCATCATCTCGAGCAGCCAGGCCGCAGGATTCGCCGATGCAAAGCAGCATCTCATCGACTCGGGCATCGGCTTCTCAGTGACCTTGTGCGACGTTCGTGTGCAGGGCGAAGATGCCGTGCCGATGGTCGTGGCCGGCCTGCGTGCGTTCAGCGAGCGCGACGACATCGACGTGGTACTCGTGCTCCGCGGAGGCGGGTCAAAGAGCGATTTGGCGGCGTTCGACGACGAGCGCATTGCGATGGCTATCGCACGCTGTGCGCATCCGGTTTTCACGGGCATCGGCCACGAGATCGACACGAGTGTCGCCGACCTGGTGGCCCACACCGCCTGCAAGACCCCGACGGCGTGCGCCGACGAGGTGATCGCCCATGTCCTTGAGTTCGTCGACCGCCTCGGGGAGATCACCGTTCGCGTGCGATCCGTGACCGCCACTGCACTCGAGCGCGCCTTCGGGCGGGTGGCACTCAACCGCGAACGACTGCGCACCCGACCACACGTCGCGCTGCAGCGGGAGAAGCAACGCCTCGCGCTGCACGCCAACACGGTGCGCCTCATGGACCCTGTCGTCACGATGGCGCGGGGCTGGAGTATCACGCGAAAAGCCGACGGATCGGTTGTGCGCTCCATGAGCGACGTCGCCACCGGAGACACGCTCACGACATTGGTGGCCGACGGGGCAATCACCAGCACGGTCTCGACAGGAGGAGAATCCTGATGGCAACAAAGAAGAAGACTCAGACTGCCGACCAGGGCACCGAGCCCGGGGGCTATGCCGAGGCGATGGCCGAACTTGAAGGTCTCTTGCGTGAACTCGACTCGAACACCATCGACGTCGACGTACTGTCGACGAAGGTGCAGCGTGCCTCGTACCTCGTTGAGTGGTGCACGGAGCGCATCACCGCGGCGCAACTCACGATTGACGAAATGGTCGCGGGTTTCGCCGAAGACGAAGAGTTCGACGACGACTCCGGCGACGGAGACGACTTCTGATCATCGACGAATTCGTCAACACGGTCGAAAGTCGTCTATTGCGATATCTCGCCGAGCGCGCCGAACAGATCGGGGCACCGCTCGCCGATGCCGCGTTCGACGCGGTGGGACGTCTCGCGCTCGGTGGCGGAAAGCGGGTGCGACCGCGTTTCGTGGCGTTCGGGGCGATGGCGGCGGGCTGCAACGAGACGATGCCAGAACATGTCGACATCGCGTCTGCGGTCGAGCTATTGCATGTCTCGGCCCTTCTCCACGATGACGTCGTCGACGGTGCTGCCACACGCCGCGGAGAGCCAACGGCTCATGTGCGCGAAGCGACACGTCACCGCGCGTCGTCGTGGGCAGGAGAGGCGAGACGGTACGGCGACGGAGTCGCCATTCTGGCTGGCGATCTCGCGGCCGCTCTTGCCGATGAACTGGCGTCGTCTGGGATTGCGTCGGCGCTCTCGCACTGGCGCGCGATGAAGAGCGAGGTCGCTCTCGGTCAGGTGATCGACCACGTTGCGACCGCGCGCAAGGTGCGCGACGCGACCGAGTCGTTGCAGGTGGTGAACCTGAAGACGTCGATGTACACGGTGGTGCGGCCCCTGCTGCTGGGTGCCGCACAGCACGACCCGTCACGGGCAGAACGTCTTGCGCCGGTGCTCGAGGCGTATGGCTCCGGTGTCGGAGAGGCGTTTCAATTGCGCGACGACGTGCTGGGAGTGTTCGGTGATCCTGGTGACACAGGAAAGCCGGTCGGCGACGACCTGCGAGAGGGCAAGCCCACGTGGTTGCTCGCCGAGGCGGTTGCCATGGCGAGCGATGCACAGCGCACTGTGCTCGACACAGTCGGTGGAGATGTCGGCCCACACGACATCGCCCGCATTCAGGACGTCATCGTCGACCTTGGGGTGCTCGACCGTGTGGAGGAGCGCATTGCTCGTCGCACTGGCGATGCGGTCGCGGCGCTCGCGGGAAGCGATATCAGCGAATCAGTCGCCGATCAGATGGCCGCATTCGCGCACGCCCTCGTCGCGCGACGCGCCTGACCGGCTGATCAGACCGTGGCGTAGATCTCGAGTGCCTCGGCGAGGCTGATCTCTGCGATCACTCCCGGTTCGGCCGCGATCGCCTCGACCCATGGCGGGGTGACCTTGCACGAGATCGAGATCGGGTCGACGATGCCGCTTCCGTTCACGGCGAGACGCGCGAACGTCGTGACATATGTTGGAGGTCTGGCATCGTGAGCGAGCTCGATGAGAGCCCACGGGTCGGGTGCTGTTCCCTCGCGCTCGACGCGCGTGATCTCTGCATTCGAGGTGACATGAACCGAGCCGCCGGCGAGACCGGGACCGTCGAGGAGAACCGCGCCGCGCACGAGCGTCGGGCGTGCGCCGGCGGTGAGGAACGCAATGTAGGCACCGAGTCCGCGGCCGACGAGAGTCGCTTCGCCCAGGTGCCTCAACGCGATGTCGACATCGGCCATGAGAATCTCGCACGAGTACCCGCCACCGCGCGGCACGGTGGACTCACCGTGGCCGGTGAAGTCGAGCGCCCACACTGGGCCTCTCCATTGCACCTTGAGTGACGACATTGCCGCGGCCGATTCGCCGAGACCGTGCAGCAACAACAGCGGTCGTCCCTCGCCGTCGCGCACCTTGTGCAGCGCGAGCGTGATCTTGTTGTGTGTGAGCGAGACGGTGCTCATGAGAGGAACTCCAGCACCTTGTCGGCGACCGTGTTCGGCTCTTCGATGTGGATGAAGTGCCCGATGCCGTCGAGCACTTCGAGTCGACCACCTGCCGGCAGGTACGGCTTCACGTCGCGCGCGTGTGCTCCCCAGCCCATAGGTTCATCGACCGTGCCGAGGAAGCCGAGGAACGGCACCGTGAGTGCGGCCATGCGAAGTGACGCCCACTCGGGTCGCCACGGGCCGAAGCCACCGAAGCGCATCGTGGGGTCAAGTTTCCAGCGCCACCCGTCGCCGTCGTGACGCGCGCCGATCGTGACGAGGTACTCGAGCCATTCTTTCGACAGGCGCGGGTTCAGGTTGCCGCGTCGGCGAGCGAGGTCCTCAAGCGTTCCCGGCTTGCGGCTGGCGTCACCGGCGACGTGGCGGAAGTCGAGCCACGAGGCGATCGAGTCGGCGAGAAGACGCGACTGGTCGTGGTCAGGTACGTCGGGCATGCGCCGCTTGCTCGGCATGCCGTCGATGTTCACCATCTTCGAGATGCGGTACGGGCTGCCGTCGGCGAGTTGCATCATGAGGGCACCGCCCTTCGAATGGGCCACGACTGGGGCCGGCTTCGAAGTCACGGCCGCCATCACCGACAGCGCATCGCGAATGTCTGCATCCCAGCTGTAGAGAGCCGCATGGTCGCTGTCGCCGTGCCCGCGGTGGTCCCACGCCACGACGCGCCACCCGGCAACGGCGAGCAGCGGCGCGAAGATATCGAACGTCCCGGCGAAATCAGATCCACCGTGCACGAGAAACAGCACCGGATCGCTCTCAGCACCCCATTCATGGACGGCGATGCCGACTCCGTCGGCGTCGTGGCGCCACTGCCGAGCGGGGCGCTGCGCACCGGGGTATGTCCGCGTCTCGGGGTTCGTCACGTCTGGACACGCTACGACAGTCGCACGCTTGGTGACCAACCCTGCGGCTCTGATGGTTCGTCTGCCCTTAGCATGAGGTGGATGTTCCTGCGCACGAGGCTCCACATGTGGTTGTTGTGGAGCACCTCGGTGTTCGCGGCTCTCGCCGTGCTCTCCGCTCTCGTGTCGGGCGGCTCAGGAGAATCGTCGACATCGGAGTCGACAACGACCTCGGTCGCTGCGACAACCACGACGGCGCTCACCGCGGTGCGCGAGTACACCGTTCAGCCGGGCGAGTCGTTGTTCGTGATCGCCGAGAAGTTCAACTTGTCGGCCCCGGCGCTCGTGGAGTTGAACAAGATCAAGGACCCCGATCGTGTGGCGGCAGGCACGGTGCTGAAGCTCCCACCCAGCAACGGTTTTGTGCCGATCGGCGCTACGACCACGATGCCGCCGTGACCACAGCCCGTCCCGGCAGTTCCTTAGACTCGATGCCATGACAGCGACGTTCTGGCCCACGCTCGAGCACTGGTCGGTGAAGATCCCGCTTCACACTCCGCACTCACGCCTCGAGTGCCTGGCAGAGACCGGGTTCGTGCAGTTGAAGCCGGCCAATTTCGATGTTCCCCGGACCGAGTGGGAGTCGCTCGAGTACTTCGACTGGAAGAGCGGCGGCGACACGAACTTCGCTCCTCTTGCATCGGCCGACGGCGAACTCGACTGTCGAGGGTTCTGGGACAAGGGCAAGACCGACAAAGACGCCCTGTGGACGTCGAATGCCGGTCTCGCTCCGACTCTCAAGGACTATGTGTCGTCAGTGGGCGCCAACTACGGCCGCGTGCGCATCATCAAGCTCGAACCGCAAGACCGCGAGCAGGCGATGCGCAGCATCCACCGCGACGACAACAACCGCTTCAACCCCGACAACGAGGGGTGGGTCGTGAGGTCGTGGCTCGAGCTGACCGACAGCCCTGACAGCTACATGTTGCTGATGGACAACGGTCCGGACGGTCTGCCCGACCCGTCGACTGAGCGCCGTGTGCCCCTCCTGAAAGGTGCGCGGTTCGTGGTCGACACACAGCGCCTGTGGCACGTCGTAGTGCACAACCACGACTTCCCGCGTTACGCGCTGATCACGAGTTTCGAGAGCGGCCCCGCACTCGACTCGTTCATTGCGTCAGAGCGCGTCTGACACCTAAGACCCCTGTGCTCAGGCGAGCGCGGACTCGATCGCCGCGATCACTTCCGGTGCATCGGGTGCGACCATCGGGCTGAAGCGCGTGAGAACTGCACCGTCGCGACCCACGAGGAACTTCTCGAAGTTCCAGCGGATGTCGCCCGACGCACCTTCGGAGTCGGCAACCGGGGCCAACTGCGAATACAGAGGGTGACGACCTTCGCCGTTCACTTCGATCTTCTCTGTCAGAGGGAACGTCACTCCGTAGGTGGCGGAGCAGAACTCGGCGATCTCGGCGGCGGTGCCGGGCTCTTGGCCCTTGAACTGGTTGCACGGCACCCCGAGCACACTGAACCCTCGGTCGCGGTAGTTCTTTTGAAGAGTCTCGAGACCTTCATATTGAGGTGTGAGTCCGCACTTGCTGGCGACGTTCACCACGAGGGTGACCTTTCCTGCGACCTGGGACATGGCGTCGGGGCTGCCGTCGAGACGGGCGATCGGGGTCGAGTAAATGCTCATGGGTGGGTCAACACCTCCCGACCTGCTGACATTCCGTGAGCGATCAGGACCCGCGGTGGGCGAGGGCGAGTTCTGCCATCTCGCGCATGATGCGCGCGATGTCGAAGTCTTTCGGCGTGTACACCGCCGAGACGCCCTGTGCCGAGAGCACCGCACGGTCTTCCTCGGGGATGATGCCCCCGACGACGACCGGTGCATCGACACCTTCGGCGCGCAGTCGGCGCACGACATCGGGTACCAGTTCCATGTGCGAGCCCGAGAGAATGGAGAGTCCGATCACGTCGGGGTCCTCGTCGCGCGCACTTGCCACGATCTGCTCGGGCGTCAACCTGATGCCGCTGTAGACGACCTCCATGCCCGAGTCGCGCGCGGCGACGGCAATCTGCTCGGCTCCGTTCGAGTGGCCGTCGAGACCGGGCTTGGCGACCAGGACGCGCGGCGGACCGCCGGGGATGGTGCGCACGAAGTCGGCGACGTCGGCGAGCATTGCGGTGCGGCGTCCGGCCGCGGCCGCGACACCGGTCGGCGCGCGGAACTCGCCGAACTCTTCGCGCAGCACACCCGCCCACTCGCCGGTGGTGCCGCCGGCCTCTGCCAGCTCAATCGACGCTTCCATGATGTTCTCGTCGCCGCGGGCCGCGTCTCGTAGTCGATCCAATGCCGAGCGCACACGTGACTCGTCGCGCGACGAGCGCCACGCCTCGACGTCGGCGATGGTCTCGGCTTCCACGGCCGGGTCGACCACCAAGATGTTGTCGTCGCCGCCGAGCGGGCTCTCTGCCGTCTCAGTGAACGAGTTGAGACCGACGACGGTCTGTTCGCCATCGGCAATTCTGCGGGTGCGGTCGACCATCGAGCGCACGAGACGCCCCTTCAGTTCCTCGACGGCCGTGAACGCCCCGCCGAGGTCGAGCACTTCCTGCAGCTCGGCCCAGGCGGCGTCGCGCAACTCGGCGGTCTTGGCCTCGATCACGTGCGATCCGTCGAAGATGTCGCCGAGTTCGAGCAGGTCGGTCTCGAATGCGAGCACCTGCTGCATGCGCAGCGACCACTGTTGGTCCCACGGCCGGGGAAGACCGAGTGCTTCGTTCCACGCCGGCAACTGCACGCTGCGCGCGCGGGCGCGCTTCGACAGTGTCACGGCCAGCATCTCGAGCACGATGCGCTGCACGTTGTTCTCGGGCTGCGCCTCGGTGAGGCCGAGTGAGTTCACCTGCACGCCGTAGCGGAATCTGCGGGCCTTCGCATCCTGCACTCCATAGCGTTCGCGCCCGATGCGGTCCCACAACTCGGTGAAGGCGCGCATCTTGCACATCTCCTCCACGAATCGAATGCCGGCGTTCACGAAGAACGAGATCGACCCGAACACCTGGTCGAACTGGTCGGCCGACACCTGGCCGCTGTCGCGCACGGCATCGAGAATGTCGATGGCGGTCGCGAGCGAATAGGCGATCTCCTGCACCGGCGTCGCACCGGCTTCCTGGAGGTGGTAGGAGCAGACGTTCATCGGGTTCCACTTCGGTGCGTTCCGCGCGCACCAGGCGACCATGTCGACGATCAGCCGCTTCGAGGGTCCCGGCGGGAAGATGTACGTGCCGCGAGACAGGTATTCCTTCACGATGTCGTTCTGCGTCGTGCCGCGCAGCTCGCGCGACTCGACGCCCTGCTCGCGGGCGTTTGCGACGTACAGCGCGAGCAGCCAGGCGGCAGTCGCATTGATCGTCATCGAGGTGTTCATCTTCCCCGGGGGGATCTGGTCGAGAAGGGTGCGCATGTGGCCGAGATGAGCAACCGGCACGCCGACTTTTCCCACCTCGCCGCGTGCCAGCACGTGGTCGGGGTCGTATCCGGTCTGCGTCGGAAGATCAAACGCGATCGACAGCCCGGTCTGTCCCTTGGCGAGGTTCGTGCGGTACAGCTCGTTCGACTTCGCGGCGGTGGAGTGCCCCGAGTAGGTGCGCATGAGCCACGGCTCGTCGCGCGTCACGGACTTCTCGGGTTCGGCAGTCATGTCCCAAGTATGGCGATCCGGCCCCGCGATCCCTATTGGCCCCGCGATTGCTGGTGGGGGTCGGCCAGGGCCGCGGCGAGCCGCCGCAGATACTCGCTGCGGGTCACTTCGATGCATCCGAGGCTCGCCAGATGCGGGGTGCACCACTGTGTGTCGAGCAGGCCCATGCCGTCGAGGCGCATGAGGTCCACCAGTCGAACGAGGGCAACCTTTGATGCGTCGCGCACCCGGTGGAACATCGACTCACCGGCAAAGAACCCACCGATGCGCACCCCGTAAAGGCCACCCGCCAGCCGGCCTTCGGCATCCCACACCTCGATGCTGTGGGCCGAACCGAGACGATGGAGCTTCAGGTACGCGGCGAGGAAGTCGTCGTCGATCCAGTTGCCGTCGGTGCGGTCACTCGCGCATGCCTCCATGACGTCGGAAAACGCCGCATTGACGGTGAACTCGAACTTGCGTGTGCTCTGTGCGAGTGAACGCGAGATACGAAGCGACTCGAGCGGAATGATGCCGCGACGAACAGGAGACCACCACCCGAGACGCGGGTGACGGCCGCCGAGGCGCATCGGGAACATTCCGTGCGCATACGCCCACAGCAACGTGTCGGGATCGAGGTCGGCCCCGACCGCAACAACGTCGTCGTCGGCTGGCCACTCGTCGGGCGGTGGGAACCCCCACCGGCACTCGTCGGGTGGCCGCACCTCTCGAGCCGTGTCAGTAGCTGTAGAAGCCCGCGCCCGACTTGCGGCCGAGCTTGCCGGCGGCCACGAGGCGGCGAAGCGTTGGCACCGGCGCGTAGTTCGGGTCGGCGAACTCGGCGTGGAGCGCCTCGAGGATGGCGAGCGAGGTGTCGAGCCCGACGAGGTCGAGCAGTGCGAACGGTCCCATCGGGAAGTTGCAGCCGCCCTTCATCGCCGCGTCGATGTCCTCCATCGATGCGGTGCCGGTCTCCCAGATGCGGATCGCATTGTTGAGGTACGGGAAGAGGAGCGCGTTCACGATGAATCCGGCGCGGTCCTTCACCTGCACGCCGGTCTTTCCGCACTTGGCTGTGAAGTCGTTGGCGGCCGAGATCGTCTCGTCGGATGCGGTGATCGGGCGCACGACCTCGACGAGCGGCATCGCAGTCGCCGGGTTGAAGAAGTGAATGCCACACACCTTGTCGGGTCGCGACGTGGCCATTGCCATCTCGACGACCGGCAGCGTGCTGGTGTTGGTCGCCAGGATTGCTCCCGGCTTCACGATGCGGTCGAGTTCGGCGAACAACTCTTTCTTGACGGCGAGATCTTCGACCACCGACTCGATCACGAGGTCGCAGTCGGCCAGTGCAGAGAGCTGGTCGGTGCCCTCGATGCGCCCGAGAATCGCTGCCTTGTCGTCGGCGGTGATCTTCTCGCGCTGCACCTGCTTGTCGAGGCCCTTTTCGATCGAGGCAATCATTGCGGCGGCACTCGACGCGCTGCGTGAGCGCACGACGACGTCGTAGCCGGCTCGTGCGGCGACTTCAGCGAGTCCCGACCCCATGATTCCCGAGCCGCAGACACCGATCTTCTTCATTGGTTGGCCTTCCCGTATGTGGGGTTGTCACCCCGTCGACATGTGTGAGCGAATCTAATGGTGGCCCGGCAATGAGCCCCCATCGGTCACTTCTCGGCGATGGTGACCGTGCGGATTTCGACGGTTCGACTGGGTGCGCCGCCGAGGTCGCCCTCGCCTGCGTTCAACGCGAGGATCGCCTTCACAACGTCGAGGCCTTCCGACACCTTGCCGAAGGTCACGTACGTGCCCTGGCCGTCGAGCAGTGACACATTCGGGCCGGCTGCGAAGAAGAACTGCCCGCCACCCGAGTCGGGACCTGAACTGCGCGCCATGACAAGGTCGCCCTCCGTGTATGTGAACTTGTCTCCCTCGTCTTCGATGACGTAGCCGGGGCCATCGGTGTTGTCTTCGCCGCCACCCTGGATGATGTCGATCGAGGTGTCGGTGCGGAAGATGTAGGTGCCGTCGTAGTACTTGTAGCGCGAGAGCACCACGAAGTTGTTGACAGTGCCGGGGGTCTTCTCGGTGTCGAGATCGACGACGATCGTTCCCTCGCTGGTGTCGAAGGTCGCGGTGTACGACTTGGCAGGGTCGATGCAGGTGGGCGGGGCCTGCTCGAAGGTGGTGACGCGGCGCTCGGTGCCGTCGGTCTTCGGACACGGGGTCTCGCCGGTGATTTCGTCGCCCGGAACTGTGGTCGGCGTCGAGATCTCGGCTGTTGTGTCGTCGCTCGGCGCGGTCGCGGTGTCGTCGCCGCCGACGAGCTGTGAAATGGCGAACAGGGCGACCACCGCGAGAGGAATTCCCACTCCGAACACCAGGCCGCGACGGCGCACCTTGTTCATGCGCTGGCGCTTGATGCGCTGCTCCCTGGCCTTTGCGCGGTTGGCTTTCTGGCGTTCTCTCTTGGCGGTACCCACGAGGAAGGAAGGCTACCCGAGCGCGAAATTCCCCAGCCAGCGCGCCGGTGACCCCCGTAGCCTCGATGGACGTGGCACTGATCGTTCAGAAGTATGGCGGCACGTCGGTGGCCGACCCCGAGCGCATCAGAGCGGTGGCCGAACACGTGGCATTCACCCGCCAGCACGGACACGACGTCGTGGTCGTGGTGTCGGCGATGGGCAAGACCACCGACAATCTTCTCTCGCTCGCCAAGGCGGTCTCTGACGTGCACCCGGGTCGCGAGCTCGACATGCTGCTCACCACGGGCGAGCGCACCTCGATGGCCCTGTTGTGCATGGCGCTGGCCGGCATCGGTGTCGAGGCCATGAGTTTCACCGGATCGCAGGTGGGCATCATCACCGACACCGTTCACACCAAGGCCAAGATTCTCGAAGTCAAGGGTGACCGCGTGCGCGAGGCGATCGGCGAGGGCAAGGTCGCCGTTGTCGCGGGCTTCCAGGGTGTGTCGACCGACAAGGAAATCACCACCCTCGGCCGCGGCGGCAGCGACACCACTGCGGTCGCACTCGCGGCCGCGCTCGGCGCCGACGTGTGCGAGATCTACACCGACGTCACCGGGGTCTTCTCTGCCGACCCGCGCATCGTGCCGCAGGCCCGCAAGCTCGCCGCACTCGACTTCGAGGAGATGCTCGAGATGGCCGGTGCCGGCAGCAAGGTTCTCGCGCTTCGTTCCGTCGAGTTCGCACGCAATCACAACGTGCCCATCCACGTGCGCTCCAGCTTCACCTGGGAGCACGGAACGTGGGTCAACGCAGAGTCGTCCAAAGGAGGACAGTCCATGGAAGACCCGATCATCTCGGGCGTCGTGCACGACGCATCGGAATCGAAGGTCACGATTCTTTCCGTGCCCGACCGCCCCGGCATTTCGGCGGCAATGTTCGAGAGCCTCGCCGGCGCGAACATCAACGTCGACATGATCGTGCAGAACACGTCGAAGGACGGCCTCACCGACATCTCGTTCACCGTGCCGAAGGCCGACATGAGCGTCGCAGAAGACATCGTCTCGCGTGTCGCAGGAGAAATCGGCGCTCAAGGAGTCACCCACGACAGCGAGATCGCCAAGGTGTCGCTCGTCGGGGCAGGCATGAAGACGAGCCCCGGCATCGCCGCCAAAATGTTCCGCGTTCTTGCCGACAACGGCATCAACATCCACATGATCTCGACGAGCACGATCCGCGTCTCGGTGGTGGTGGCGTCCGCAGACATGGAACTGGCCGTGAGGTCGCTCCACACGGCGTTCGGACTCGACTCGGGATCTTCGTACTCGGCACCGTTGCCCGAGCGGAAGTAGGGCGCCTGCCATACTCGTTGGGTGGCGAAACGCGGTCGACAGCTGATCCCGTGGAGGGCGGCCGGAACCCGAACCGAAAGGCGCCACAGTGCCGACGAAGTCGTGCGCGAGACCGGGTGGGTCTTCAACAATCAGACGGGTGGTTCGCTCACTCTCGGTGAGTTCGTCGCAACCGGCGACGCCGAGGTCGACATCTACATCGACCGGCTGGGTTGGAACGATCTCGATCCGTCGTCGACGGTGCTCGAGATCGGCTCCGGAATCGGGCGCATGACGGCGGCCTTCACGCGGCGCTTCGACCATGTCGTTGCTGCCGATGTCGACGCGGCCTTTCTCGAACGGTGCCGCGAGACGGTCGCCCGCTACGGACGGCCGACGACGCTGCGCACATCGCACATCGCCGACGGCCGTTCGATCACGATGCCCGATCGTTCCGTCGACGCCGTGTTCTCGTACATCACGCTTCAGCACTGTCGCACGAGCGATGCCGTGGCACTCACGCGAGAGGCACTGCGTGTCGTGCGGCCCGGAGGGCGGATCGCGCTGAATTTCCGCACGTGGGTGCCGGCCGACGCGGTACTCATTCCAGCCGGTGTGGTGATGCGCCTGTTGTGGAACGTTCCGGCGATCGGCGCGCGACTGTCGACGTGGCGCTGGTCGACCCGTCTCGGGTGGCAGGCAAACCGTCTCGACCCGCGGCGAGTTCTCGCCGTCGTCGAGGCCGTGGCGTCAGAGTTGACGGACGTTGCAATTCTCCACCACCCCGGTCGACCGCAGCGCGACGCGGTGTTCGCCGGCGAGCCGGTTCCGCAGCGCGACCTCGACGTGGCCAACAAAAGCCACTGGTGGCTGGTCGCGCGTCGCCGTTAGCCTCGCTCGTCATGCGAGTAGGAGTGGTCGGTGCGACCGGACAGGTGGGAAGCGTGATGCGCGCGTTGCTCGAGGAGCGCGCGTTCCCGGTCGATGAGATCAGGTTCTTTGCATCGGCACGTTCGGCCGGAACGGTGATCGAATGGAACGGCCGGACAATCACGGTCGAAGACGCAGAAACAGCAGACCCTTCGGGCCTCGACGTGGCGCTGTTCTCTGCCGGGGCGACCACGTCGCGCGCACAGGCGCCTCGTTTCGCGGCGACCGGTGCGGTGGTGATCGACAACTCGAGTGCGTTCCGCATGGACCCCGACGTGCCGCTCATCGTCAGCGAGGTCAACGGCCATCTCGTGCGCTCTGCTCCGAAGGGCATCATCGCGAACCCGAACTGCACCACCATGGCGGCGATGCCCGTGCTGAAGCCACTGCACGACGAGGCCGGACTGGTGCGGCTGATTGCGAGCACGTACCAGGCCGTGAGCGGCGCCGGGTTGGCCGGTGTCGACGAACTCGCCGGCCAGGTCGAAGCGGTGCACTCGGGCGCGGCTGGTCTGACCTTCGACGGCGATGCGGTGACGATGCCTGCGGCGAAGAAGTTCGCGCGGCCGATCGCGTTCAACGTGCTGCCGTTCGCCGGCGCCCTGGTCGACGACGGCGAGCTTGAGACCGACGAAGAGAAGAAACTCCGCAACGAAACTCGCAAGATCCTCGACATTCCGGGGCTTGCGGTGTCGGGCACGTGCGTGCGCGTGCCGGTCTTCACCGGTCATTCGCTTGCGTTGAACTGCGAGTTCTCGCGTGCCATCAGCCCTACGCGAGCGCTCGAATTGCTCTCGTCGGCACCCGGTGTCGAGGTGGTCGACATTCCGACACCGTTGCTTGCCGCCGGCCGCGACGCGTCGTACGTCGGCCGCGTGCGCACCGACCAGTCGGTGCCAGACGGCCGCGGGCTTGCGCTCTTCGTCTCGAACGACAACCTGAGAAAAGGTGCCGCGCTCAACGCGGTGCAGATCGCCGAACTGCTGATCTAGTTGCCGGAGTCAGGTGCGGGCTGAGTGGCCCAGGGCACCGCATCGATGCTCGTGAGTGACCGAATGGTCGGGGTGACAGGATTTGAACCTGCGGCCTCTTCGTCCCGAACGAAGCGCGCTACCAAGCTGCGCCACACCCCGTGGTGCGTTCGCCTAATTGGCGGACGTGCTGAGGCTATCGGCGCTTTCTTCGGCCGGCTCGGGCGTCTGGTCGCTGGCGGTCACCGGCTCGGGCAGACCCTCGGTGTAGGTGCCACCGTCGAGAATGACACGCACGGCCCGTCTCAGACGGAGGGCATCGAGGGGCTTGATGATCCAGCCGTCGGCGCCGCTTCGCCGGGCGAGATGCACGTCGGCGGAACGGTCGAGGATCATGAGGACCGGCACATGTGGGAGTGCCCCGCTTGAGTGGTCGAGACGCAAGTCCATGGTCACGGCCATGCCGCCCATGGTGCCGATCTGCAGGTCGAGGATCGCGATGTCGGGGGCGCGCTGTGCGACGCGCTTGGCGACTTCGCGCCCGTCGCTGACGACCTCGAACGTGGTGGAGGCGGAACCGAGGGCCGCCGTGACCTCGTCGAGGACCCACTGGGCATCGGTTGCGATGAGAACGTGCACGCTCCGACTCTACTGGCTGCCCCCGCCGGCAACCCCGGCCTCGAGCCGGTCGGCAAGTGCCGACACAGCCGCCATGTCGTGAATGTCGTGGGCCATCTCGTCGATTCGCACCGACACCGCGGACGGGTGTGCGGCTGTCGCCCCCTTCATGAACCCGGCCACGGCGTCGTCGGCGCGCGTCGCATCGTCAACAAGGTCAGCGAGCACCCGTTGCGCAGTCTCGATGTCGGCCGAACGGTCCGAGTGTTCACCGCTTCTCGCCGCGCCTGCAGCATCGAATCGCGGTGGCATTCGATTCGCGACGATTGCACGCAGCGGAATGCGAAGACGTCCCAGCTCAGAGACGAAATGCTTCGCTTCGCGCAGTGCGTCGCGGCGCGGTCCGGTGACAACCACGAACGTCGAGTCGTCGCCGCGCAGGAGAGACGACACATCGAGAGCACGACGCGTGAACTCTTGCTCCATGCCCTCGAACGCTCGGAGGAAGTCGACTGCGCCGCCGAGCGCCGCAGAACCGACGATTCCCGAGACGATCTTCAGAACCGGCTGTGCGGCGAGGCTTGCGATGCGC
>JBMTOT010000039.1:0-15389 GCA_049442935.1 Ilumatobacteraceae bacterium
AACATGCGACCTGCGGTTTAGGAAACCGTCGCTCTATCCACTGAGCTACGGAGGCGGGGATGGTGCGAAATGTGGTGCGAAATTCGCCGCCACACCTACATGATCTACACGGAGATTACTGGATAGTGCTCAGAGTGGATAGACCCAAAGTTAATCCCTACCTATTTTGGATCGGCTGCATCCCATGGGACAGTTCCAGATAACCAGTGCGTTACCTTTTCGTCCTGGTCATTGCTGTGCAGGTGACGTGGCGGAGTAGCAAAAGTCTCGTATGGCTTGCACCGAAGTACAACTCGACCCTCTTCTTTTGCCATCGCAGCAACAAGTGGCCGTGCATCATCGCCGAGTGGTTGGCCGGACATGCGTTCAGCAACTGCCATCATCACATCAACAACTACTTCTGGATCTCGATCGACCACTGCGTCGCAGTACACCTGCAGATATCCCATGGGCCACTTCTCATCGAGGACAAGAATGCTGACCTTACCCGAACGACCGACAGCTTTTGCCTTTGCACGAGCACCCATAGTGGCTACAAGTAACTCCCCGTTGTCCGTGGGAACGTAATAGACAACCGACTGTGCGGGTCCGTCCTTTTTACGCGCATAACCAAAAATACATGTCCGATGGGTATAGACAAATTGCCGCCTTTCGGACGGAAGCATGTCTCGATCTGTGGGAAGCACGAACGGATCTTGTGAATGCGGCAACAGAGCCATGTGAATTTCACTCCCTATGAATGATGGAAGGTTGCCGCAGAATACATCAATCTGACGTATCCAAAATCCCGTTCCGCGTGTCAAACATTTACCGAAACCCCGACCCTTGCCTCATCAACATTGGGGTGTGGAATTACGCACCATCCTGACGGAGGCGGGGATGGTGCGAAAAGTCGGGCGTCAATCGGAAATTCTCTGCACACGAAAACCAACGGCAGGTCCCGAAACAAATTTCGGTGCGCCTATCGCACCTTCCAGGAAACGCCACGGATCAGGCAGCGCCTCATTGTCTTCAAGTTGCAGGAACTGACTGAATAGACCCGCGTCACCCATCACTTCATCACAAGAAATACCAAAAGTGTTTATCTGGTATCTGCCTACGGAGAATTGTTGACCAGACACAACTTCGGTCTTGGTGACTTCGAATATTCCACACGGCGGAGTTTGCGGCCCACCACCACTGACCAGGTTCTCTGTACTCGATGACTGCAGCGCTGAACCGACCTCTGTTGTTGAAGTATCGCCACCGCTGCATGAACTCAATGCGAGTGCAAAGATTACTAGTCCACAAAAACTGATGGCGATCTGTGTACTTAGTCGACATCTCATCCGATAACCCACAGATTTAGCCTTGCAGATGAACGTAACGACGGGGTAAGCAGCCATGATGAAATGAGGAAAATCGGCATAGATCGACGATCTCGAGTTCTTTGGGCGGCACCCCACAGCAGGAGTGACATGAAGCGTTCCAAAAAACGACCTGTCATGTTCCAAACGGTTGCCGGAATTCCAAACACGGCCAAATCGTCATTGGAGTTTGGAATTGCGCACCAACCTCACGTGGGTGGGGAAGGTGCGGAATGTGGGGATCTCGGTCAACAGCAACGATTCCGCTGCCGTAGTACCGTCATTCCGTGCACACTGACGGGAATCTCTTGTCCGCTCAAGTCGCCGAGACAGCGGCGGCCCTCCAGAAACTCACGGGAAAGTCGAGCCACGACCTGGCGATCATTCTCGGCTCAGGATGGGAACCAGCCGCCGACCTCATCGGCCAGGCCGACACCGCCATGTCGACAGCCGACCTGCCTCACTTTCCTCGCCCCACGGTTGCTGGTCACGCCGGCAAATTCCGCAGCATCGAGTCGAACGGAAAGAACATCCTCGTCTTTCTCGGACGGACCCACCTGTACGAGGAACTGGGTGTCGACGCAGTCACCTACGCCGTCCGCAGCGCAGCGGCGGCCGGCTGCACCACCATCGTCCTGACGAATGGATGTGGCGGCCTCACGCCCACGTGGATACCCGGTACACCGGTGTTGATCAGTGACCACATCAACCTGACAGGAACGTCTCCGATTCGTGGCGCGAACTTCGTCGACCTCACGGATCTCTACTCTCCTCGATTGAGGGCCATCTGCCGTGAAATCGATCCGAGTCTCGACGAGGGCGTGTACGTGCAGTTCAGGGGACCGATGTATGAGACCCCTGCAGAAATTGGCATGGTGCGGGCAATTGGCGGGTCACTGGTGGGAATGAGCACTGCTCTTGAGGCCATCGTCGCAAGGTCGCTCGGGATGGAGATTCTCGGAATCTCGCTCGTGACCAATCTCGCCGCAGGCATGAGCGGCATGTCGCTCAACCACGCTGAAGTCATCGAGGCCGGCCGAGGCGCGGCGACCCGAATGGGTGGACTCCTGAGCGAAGTCGTGAGTCGACTCTGAACATCGACGCAGAACAAGCACGGCGTGCGGAATGGTTGAGGCAAGATCCCGATCCGGACACGCGCGCGGAGCTCATCGAGCTTGAAGAGCGAGCCGGTGCGGGCGATGTCGACGCATTGTTCGAGCTGGAGTCGGCATTTTCCGCGGAGCTGACATTCGGGACGGCGGGCCTGCGGGGCAGAACCGGCCCGGGGCCGAACAGGATGAACGAGCTCGTCGTACGGAGAACGACGGCCGGCTTGGCCACATATCTTTCGGCGATCGGGGGAACCAAGGTCGTCATCGGGTTCGACGGCCGGCGCAAATCTCGCGCGTTCGCCCTCGCCTCGGCGGAAGTTCTCGCGGGGTACGGGCTAGATGCCGTGGTCATCAGCCGTCCCATACCGACGCCCGTCGTCGCGTTCGCGATTCGACGTCTGTCGTGCGATGCGGGAATCGTTGTCACTGCCAGTCACAACCCGGCCGCCGACAACGGGTTCAAGGTGTACTTAGGCGACGGTGTTCAGATCGTCCCGCCGGCCGACTCAGATATCAGCACGAACATCAGAGCCGTTTCGTCAATTGACACCAACGACATTCCGGCCGCTGACACATGGACGTACGCTGACGACTCGATCATCAACGACTACGTCGCCACTGCGGCCCGTCTCGCGACACCAGGGACGACCCAAAAGATGCGCGTCGTGTACACCCCCCTTCACGGTGTCGGTCGGGAGGTTTTCGAGTCGGTCATCTCTGTTGCCGGGTTCGCGGCCCCTGTTGTCGTCGCGTCGCAGGCCGAGCCGAATCCAGATTTCCCGACAGTCCAGTTCCCGAATCCGGAGGAACCCGGCTGCCTCGACCTTGCCTTCGACCTTGCGAAGGAAGTGGACGCGGACCTCGTGATCGCCCATGACCCGGATGCAGACCGATGCGCAGTTGCGGTGCCCACGATTGAAGACTCCGGCACGAGCTGGAGGAGGCTAACGGGCGACCAAGTCGGCGCGCTACTGACGTGGTGGATCATCGTCGGGCGGTCATCGTTGACCACGATCCCGTCGTCGGGCGACACACCGACTCCGTGCGTTGTCGCGCAGTCCGTCGTGTCCGGCAGTCTCGCCGAGTCGATCGCACGACGCGCCGGATGCACATGTGTCCGGACCCTCACGGGTTTCAAGTGGATCGGACGTGTCCCTGGCCTCACGTTCGGCTACGAAGAGGCAATTGGATATTGCGTCGACCCGGTTCATGTGTCCGACAAGGATGGAATCACCGCAGCACTGCTCATTCTCGAGATGGCTTCACATCTCTCGCGCGAATCACGCACATTGGACGACGTCCTCGACGACATCGAGCGGCTCCACGGCGTGCACCTGACTGATCAACTCTCGGTTCGGCTGCCGCCGACCGTGCCCCTCTCCGGCATCCTTGACCGTCTGAAGGTCTCACTCCCGTCTTCATTCGCAGGACTACCCGTTCGACACGCAGAAGATCTGTCAATCGGCACCGACGATCTCCCCCCGACCGACTGCCTGATCGTCACTCTGGAGGACGGCTGCAGAGTCATCGTCCGACCGAGCGGAACCGAACCAAAGCTCAAGTTCTACTTTCAGGTCACGGCAGGTGCCTCGCCCAGTTTGACCGAGGCGAGGGCATCGGCCAGAGTGCGTCTCGGCCTGCTTCTCTCGGCCGCCCAGGCATGGCTCGATTCGGCCGGGACCTAGAATCAAAGAATGACAGCCGCGTCCGCGCATCAGCTGGATCAGACAGAATTGCGCGACCTTCTGCGAAGCCTGCCCGGCGTCGACGAAGTCGGCGCAGCGGCTCGCGCATCGATGCTGGGCACCAGATCGATCAAGTCGACGTCCAAATCGTGGGCCATAGATCTGGCAATTTCGATGGTCGACCTGACGACTCTCGAGGGAATGGACACCCCACACAAAGTTCGTGCATTGTGTGCGAAGGCGCTTCGTCCCGACCCGATGGACGATTCGGTGCCTCCCGTTGCGGCGGTCTGCGTGTACGGAGACATGGTCGGAACTGCGCGGGCGTCAGTGCGGGACAGAATCAGCGTCGCGGCCGTCGCAACTGCCTTTCCGAGCGGACGAGCCACCCTCGACGTCAAACTTCTCGACACGCGCATGGCTGTCGAATCTGGGGCCGACGAGATTGACATGGTCATCGACCGCGGCGCATTTCTGTCGGGCGACTACTACAAGGTGTACGACGAGATCCTCGCGATCAAAGAAGCATGCGGCGACGCCCACCTCAAGGTGATCCTCGAAACCGGCGAACTGAAGACGCTCGACAACGTCCGGAAGGCGAGCTGGCTCGCGATGCTCGCAGGCGCCGATTTCATCAAGACTTCCACCGGAAAGGTCGCGCCCGCAGCCACCCCGACGGTCACCCTCGTCATGCTCGAGGCCGTTCGAGACTTTGCCCAGGAACACGGCAAGTTGGTCGGCGTGAAGGCCGCGGGCGGAATCCGGTCAAGCAAGGACGCCATCAAGTACCTCGTCCTCGTCAACGAGACCGTGGGCGAGCAATGGCTCACTCCGAAGCTGTTCCGATTCGGCGCGTCGACGCTCCTGAATGACCTCTTGATGCAGCGTCAGAAACTCACGAACGGCCACTACTCCGGCCCCAACTACGTCACCGTTGACTAGGGTCCGTCCGATGCCGTTCGAGTACGCACCCGCACCCGAGTCCCGTTCTGTCGTCGACATCAAGTCGTCCTACGGGCTCTTTATCGACGGCAACTTCGTTGAACCGAGTGGTTGCGCAACATTCAAGACCATCAATCCGGCGAATGAAGAAGTCCTGAGCGAGATAACCCAGGCCGGCGAGCGGGAAGTCGCGCTCGCCGTTGCCGCCGCCCGACGCGCCCATGACGGTGGCTGGTCGGCGATGCCGGGACGCGAACGCTCCAAATACATCTATCGACTCGCGAGAATGATCCAGGAACGGTCGAGAGAGTTTGCGGTTCTCGAGACGCTCGACAACGGGAAACCGATTCGCGAGTCGCGCGATGTCGACGTGCCGTTGGCAGCCGCCCACTTCTTCTACTACGCCGGCTGGGCCGACAAGTTGGCGTTCTCGGGCAATGGTCCCGATCCCCGTGGAATAGGCGTTGCCGCTCAGGTTATTCCGTGGAACTTTCCTCTCCTGATGCTTGCGTGGAAGGTCGCCCCCGCTCTCGCAACCGGAAACACCGTCGTTCTGAAACCGGCAGAGACCACCCCTCTCACGGCACTGCTGTTCGCCGAGGTCTGCCAACAGGCAGAAATTCCCCCCGGAGTCGTGAACATCATCACGGGAGACGGTTCGACAGGTCGCCTTCTCGTGGAATCTGATGATGTCGACAAGGTCGCCTTCACCGGATCGACGGAGGTCGGGCGCGAGATTCAACGAACGATTGCCGGCACGAAGAAGCGCCTGACCTTGGAACTGGGCGGAAAAGGAGCGAACATCGTGTTCGACGATGCGCCGATCGACGAAGTGGTCGAAGGAGTCGTCAACGGGATCTTCTTCAACCAGGGTCACGTCTGCTGCGCAGGTTCCCGGTTGTTGGTTCAGGAGACCGTTGTCGACGAGTTGCTTGGGCGCCTCAAAGCAAGGCTGGCGAGACTCCGGCTCGGCGATCCAATGGACAAAAACACTGACATCGGTGCCATCAACAGTTCGGCTCAACTCGAACGCGTGAGAGAACTTGCCAATTCAGGAGACTCTGAGGGGGCCAGCAGGTGGTCGGCCCCGTGCGACCTCCCCGAGCGAGGATTCTGGTTTCCACCGACGGTGTTCACCGACGTGACCCAAACCCATCGCATCGCCCGCGAGGAGATCTTCGGCCCCGTTCTGTCCGTGCTCACGTTTCGCACTCCTGACGAGGCGATCGAGAAGGCGAACAACACCCCGTACGGTCTGTCAGCCGGTATCTGGACCGAGAAGGGATCGCGAATCCTGTGGATGGCCGACCGACTCCGGGCCGGCGTCGTGTGGGCGAACACGTTCAACAAATTCGACCCTGCAAGCCCATTCGGTGGATATGGCGAGTCTGGATTTGGCCGCGAAGGTGGAATCCAAGGTCTTCAGCCATACCTGAGAGACGAGGAGGGCTGACGCCGTGACGAATCCACACTCGCCTCGCCTTTCCGTCCGAAAGACGCACAAGCTCTTCATCGGCGGAGCCTTCCCACGCAGCGAATCAGGCCGCAGCTACGAAGTCTTCGATTCGAATGGAACCTTCCTCGCGAACATGTCGAAGGCCAGCCGCAAGGACGCACGTGACGCGGTTGTGGCGGCCCGCGCGGGGCAACGGTTGTGGTCTCAGGCAACGGCCTACAACCGAGGCCAGGTGCTCTACAGAGTTGCCGAGATGATGGAAGGTCGCCGGACACAGTTCGTCACCGAGGTCGCCCACGCCGAAGGTGTCGACACATCGCATGCCGAGAACCTTGTCGCAGACGCCATCGACCGCTGGGTCTGGTATGCGGGTTGGTGCGACAAACTCGCCCAAGTCATGGGAAATGCAAACGCCGTTGCGGGGCCGTTCTACAACTTCTCCGTGCCCGAGCCGACCGGCATCGTCGCGTGCGTGGCCCCGGCTGACAGCAGCCTGCTCGGCCTGGTGAGTGTCCTTGCTCCGGCACTCGTCCCGGGAAATTCGTGCATCGTCGTGGCGAGTACCGCAAGGCCAGTTCCGGCCATCTCGCTCGCCGAGGTGATCGCCACATCCGATGTTCCCGCAGGTGTCGTCAACATCCTCACGGGAGACCCTGCCGAGATCATGCCGTGGCTGGCCAGTCACGGCGATGTCAATGCACTGGACCTTTCCGGACTTGACGAACCTGACCTCGCGCTCGAACTGGAACAGCTCGCCGCAGGGACGATCAAGCGAGTCCGTCGACCGGTGCCCGGCCACGATTGGCAAGGCGAGCCGGGAATCAGTGGCCTGCGGTCTTTCGTCGAGACCAAGACCGTCTGGCACACAATGGGCACCTAGTCGCCCATTGACTCGTTCCTCAGCTCGGCGTATCCGGGCTTGATTTGTTCCTTGATGATCGAAAGTCGCTCGTCGAACGGAAGAAATGCACTCTTCATCGCATTCGTCGTGAGCCACTCCATATCCGCAAGAGTCAAGCCGAAGGTGCCAATGAGCAGCTCGAACTCCCTGCTCATTGAGGTGCGCGACATCAGCCGGTTGTCGGTGTTCACCGTCACACGGAATCCGAGTCGACGAAGAAGGTCGATCGGATGCCTCTCAAGAGAAGCAACTGCACCTGTCTGCACATTCGACGAGGGACACATCTCAAGCGGGATCCGTTTGTCCCGAACGTACGAGGCGAGTCGGCCGAGAATCGGAACGCCCGTCGACGTCACTTCGATGTCGTCGACAATCCTCACTCCGTGCCCCAGGCGATCGGCCCCGCAGACCTGGATCGCCTCCCAAATCGAGGGAAGTCCGAAGCCCTCGCCGGCGTGGATCGTGAAATGCGAGTTCTCACGCCGCAGAAATGCGAACGCATCGAGATGTTCGGTCGGAGGAAATCCGGCCTCCGCCCCGGCGATGTCGAAACCGACCACGCCCTGGTCGCGGTATGCCACCACCAGTTCGGCAACCTGGAACGCGTGCGACTCGGTTCGCATCGCCGTCAGGAGCAGCCCCACCCTGATGAATCGGCCGTTGTTCCTCGCATGGCGCTCACCGTCGCGGAACCCGGCGAGAACGTGTTCAACCGCCTCTGACATGGTCATGCCGCGTGCCATATGAAGTTCGGGAGCGAACCGAACCTCTGCATACACAACTCCGTCGGCGGCGAGGTCCTCGACGCACTCAAATGCAATACGGCGGATTGCTTCCCCCTCTTGCATGACCGCAACAGTGTGACGAAATGTCTCGAGGTAGCGGTCAAGGGAGCCTGAATCGGCGGCGTCGGCAAACCATCCGGCCAACAGATCAGCTTCGTATGACGGAAGGTCTCGGTAGGAAATCTCCTGAGCGAGGTCGATGAGCGTCTGAGCGCGGAGCCCCCCATCGAGGTGGTCGTGCAGAAGCACCTTCGGCGCGCGGAGGAGGGTTTCGTTCGTCATCATCCATCAAGTCTGCCGAGTACCGGCCGCTTCCAGACCCGATGGTCATTCATCCGATGCGGTCAATCACGAGTGGCAACCTCTGGATCCCGCCTTCGGGGATTTCAGGGCCGATCTCGATGCCCGTCTCGGCCTCTGCGGCGGCTCCGACAAACCTCGCCTCGTCGTCAGCATGCATCGTGAAGAGCGGCTCGCCTCTGGCCACAGTGTCGCCCGGTTTCACATGAAGTTGAATTCCTGCTCCGGGTGACACCGCATCTTCCTTGCGCGCTCGACCCGCTCCAAGCCTCCATGCCGCAACTCCGAACGACCGCGCATCGACCTTAAGGACCGTTCCACCAACGGGCGCGACCACGACATGTGAACTGCGAGCCTTTGGCAATGCGGCGTCGGGATCACCTCCCTGGGCGCGGATCATCCGCCGCCATCGGTCCATCGCTCGACCGTCAGCCAGAGCGTCACGGGGGTCCACGTCGGTGCCTCCGGCCACTTCCAACATCTCGCGAGCAAGGCGCACCGTGATATCGACCAGATCGGGCGGTCCTCCTCCTTCGAGGATCTCGATCGACTCTTCAACTTCAAGTGCATTGCCGATCTTCAGACCGAGAGGCACATCCATGGCTGTGATCAAGGCCCTCGTGCGCACGCCGGCCGCCTCGCCGATGCTGACCATGAGTTCGGCCAGACGTCGGGCATCTCGCGTCTCACGCATGAACGCACCCGAGCCGGTCTTCACATCGAGCACGAGCGCATCGGTCCCCTCGGCGATCTTCTTGCTCATGATGCTGCTGGCAATCAGCGGAATCGCCTCCACTGTCGCCGTGATGTCACGGAGCGCATACAACTTTCGGTCTGCCGGCGCGAGACCTTCGCCGGCCGCGCAAATGACGCACCCCACTTCGGTCAAGACGTGCAGCATCTCGTCGTTCGAGAGCAAGGCGCGCCATCCGGGAATAGTCTCAAGTTTGTCAAGCGTTCCTCCGGTGTGGCCGAGTCCGCGCCCGCTCAGCTGCGGCACCGCAACACCACACGCGGCGACCAATGGCGCGAGTGGAAGCGACACCTTGTCCCCCACTCCTCCGGTCGAGTGCTTGTCGACTGTCGGAACCCCAAGCCCTTTCAGAGACATCCGTTCTCCTGAACGCACCATCGCATCTGTCCACCGACGAACTTCTCGTTCAACCATGTCATTCAGGAGTATGGCCATGGCGAGGGCCGCCATCTGCTCGTCGGCGACCACTCCCCGCACGTATCCGTCGATGACCCAGTCGATTTGGTCATCAGTCAGCTCTCGCCTGTCTCGTTTTGCGGCAATCACATCGACGGCCGCGAAGGGCTCAATCACCGTCAACGTCCTCGGCTCGCTCAATGAGATCACGGGGGCCGAATGCCTGCGGGAGTATTTCGTGCACGAACCGCCTCCCCAACGGGGTCATGATCTGCGTCTCGGTGTCCGAATGCTCAAACAGAATCTGGCGACAACGTCCGCAGGGCATCAGCACATTCGAATGCTGATCGACACAGACAATTGCGACCAACGTTCCTCCTCCGCTCGCGTGGAGACTCGAAACCAGCCCGCACTCAGCACACAGCCCCAGTCCATAGGACGCATTCTCGACATTGCATCCCGTCACGACCCGTCCGTCGTCGACCAGCGCGGCCACCCCGACCTTGAAGCGCGAGTACGGAGCGTACGCATTGTGCATGGCGCTGACCGCGTGGCGGGTGAGGTCATCCCAACTTGCCTCGCCGGCCGACCCTGGGGTGTGGTTCGTCATCAGTGCTCCTTGTCGTAGGGCTGACCACTCGCCGCCGGCGGACGAACGGCACCGACGAGGCCCGCCACCACGATGATTGTCACGAGATACGGGGCCATGGCCAAGAATTCGGTCGGTACCGACGTTCCCATGACGGCCAATTTTTGCTGGAGGGAGTAGAAGAACCCGAACACGAGGGCAGCGGAGAACGCCCCGACGGGGGACCACGCGCCGAAGATCATTGCGGCGAGACCGATGAAGCCGCGTCCTGCCGTCATGCCTTCATCGAATCGGCCCACCGTTCCCAGCGTGAACCATGCACCACCGAAACCGCCGACCAATCCTCCGAGCACCACTGCTTCGTAGCGCTTTCGAGCGACGTTGATTCCAAGCGTGTCGGCGGCCTTGGGGCTTTCGCCGACTGATCGGGTGCGCAGACCCCACGAGGTCCTAAACAGAGTGAAGGTCAGTATCGCCACGAGCGCATAGGTGCCGTAGACGATGACCGTCTGATTGAAAAATGCCTGACCGATCACAGGAATGTCCCCAAGAAGCGGCAGTTTGATCGCCTTGAAGATCGGTGCGTCGTTCAGGTGAGGCTTCTTGACCAGTACCTGCGATGTCAGGAACGAGGTCAGACCCAGCACGAGAATGTTGATGACGACGCCAATGATGACCTGCTCAACCCTGTATTTCACCGCCAGCACGGCCAAGAGAAGTGCGAGGAGTCCTCCCGTCACGACCGCTGCGAGCAGTCCGATCCAGCCACCGAACTGCGAGCCGAAGAATGCACCGCTGAAGGCACCTCCGAGCATCATTCCCTCGATTCCGATGTTCACTACTCCTGATCTTTCACAGAGGATTCCCGCGAGAGCGCCAAGTGCAATTGGAGTCGCACTGGCCACTGTCGCAACGAGCATGCTGACGAGGGAGAATTCCTTCCCAGCGGTCGCGGCAACAATTCCGGCCACGACGAACACCCCAAGACCGAGACCGAGCGTCACCGTGCTTCTGCGCTCACTCTTTCTCCTCACCAGCCAGAAGCCGACAACAGCCATGATCGCGGCCAGAACCCACAGCGTGGACGATGCCGGAACCCGAAGCGGACCAAGTTGCACCCGGTCGCTCGAGTTGCTCAGCCCGAATGATGCGCTTCCTTTTCCGCTCGCCCCGGGAACGAGAAAAGCGACACACACCACGCACAGCGCGAGTATCACGACACCCGGAGCACGGTCAGGTCGTTTCACGAGTTGCCTCCGTTCCTGTGTCAGATTCTCCGCGTCGTTGTCGCAGTCGATAGATCGACGACACCAGTGCCGGTGCGGCAATCAGGATGATGACGCATGCCTGGATGACCGCGATGAGATCAATGCTGACCCCGGCTCGCGCCTGCATCTGCTGACCGCCTGCGCGCAGTGCGCCGAACAGCAAGGCCGATGCGGCGACACCCCAAGGATTCGAACGGCCGAGAAGAGCAACGGCGATGCCGTCGAAACCCAGTCCTGCGGAAAATCCCGGTGAAGCCCGATCAAGCACTCCGAGCACCTGGTTCGCCCCCGCAAGCCCCGCCAGTCCGCCTGACACCGACATCACCAGCACGTACGACTTCAACGGCGACATGCCCGCGTACCGGGCCGCGGCCGGATTTGACCCGAAAGCCCGAATTTCGAACCCGACAGTGGTCCTGAAGAGCAACCAGGCCACGAGAACAACCGCCGCCACCGCCACGAAGACACCGAGATGAACCCTCATGGAGGGGTCCCACGACGACAAGAAACGCGGAAGCTTCGCCGTCCCTTGGATGCTCTTCGAGATCGGATCGTCGCGCCCCTCACGCTGGAACAGGTCGGTTTTCAGCAGGAAGTCCACCAGACGCAGTGCGATGAAATTGAGCATGATGGTGACGATCACCTCATGGGCACCGGTGCGCGCCTTGAGATACCCCGGAATCGAGCCCCACACCGCACCACCGGCGACTCCTGCCGTCACGGCCAGAGGAAGATGAAGCGCGGCGGGCAATCCCGACAACGAGAACCCGACAAGGACGGCGGACATCCCGCCTGCGAGAATTTGCCCTTCACCGCCGATGTTGAACAGACCGGCACGGAACGCGAACGCCACGGACAGTCCCGAAAAGACCAGCGGAGTCGCGGCAGTGAGCGTCTCAGAGATTGCCTTGACCGAACCCACTGAACCGACGAAGAGGGTCCTGTACGCGGTCAAGGTGTCGGCAACGCTCTCCCCGGACAACACCACGATCACTGCTCCTGCGACGAAAGCAGTCAGAACCGCAAGCAACGGAACAATGAGTCTGGTTCTCGCGAGACGAAACACACGGGCGGGCATGCTCGCCTCCTCGTGGCCTATCCCGCTCATGCCACGTCTCCGTCTCCGCGCCCGGCCATGAAGAGTCCCACCTCAACAGGGTCAGTTTCGGCCGTGACCCTCTCAGCGATGATCGAACCCTCGAACATCACGAGAATTCTGTCGGAGAGGGCGAATATCTCGTCCAGCTCGGTCGACACAATGAGGATCGCCTTGCCCTCATCTCGTTTGCGAACAATTTGTTCGTGGATGTATTCGATTGAACCGACGTCAATTCCTCTCGTCGGCTGTGCGCACACGACGAGTGGTACGTCGCGGCTGAACTCACGAGCGACAATCATCTTCTGTGCATTGCCGCCCGACAACGACTCGGCGAAATTCGACAACAGCGGCGGCCTCACATCGTAGGTGTGCACGAGCGACTCGGCGGTCTGGTGCACGACCCCGCGTTGCATGACTCCGCGACGCGAGAAAGGGCCGGTGTAGTAACTGTCGAGCACGAGATTCTCCTCGACCGTGAAGTCACCGACCATCCCCATTCCGTTGCGATCCTCCGGGACGTGCGCAATGCCGAGACGGTGTCGCTGTCGTGGTGTCATGCGACCGAGCTCAGTCCCGAGAAAGACGATGCGACCCGCCGAACAGCGGCGCATCCCGGTGATCGCCTCCACCAGCTCTGTCTGTCCGTTTCCCTGGATGCCTGCCACGCCGACAATTTCGCCTGCCCTCACCTGAAACGACGCCGAGCGAATCACCTTGTGACCGGCGTCGTCTGTGCAGACGAGTCCTGAAACGTCGAGAACTACCTCACCCGGATTGCTCTGGCTTTTGTTGACCTTCAGAACTATCTCTCGTCCGACCATCAAGGCCGCGAGACTCTCGGGAGTTGCCGTCGAAGGATCCGCGTCTCCGACCACTCGGCCAGCGCGCATCACGACGATGTCGTCGGCCACGGCCAAGGCCTCCTTGAGCTTGTGCGTGATGAAAATGATGGTCGCACCTCGTGCCTTCAACTCAGACACAATTCCGAAGAATTCCTCGACCTCCTGCGGGGTCAACACCGCCGTCGGCTCGTCGAACACCAGAATCCTGGCTCCGCGCATCAGCACCTTGATGATCTCGACACGCTGCCTGACGCCGACCGGCAGGGACTCCACCCGCGAGTCGGGGTCGACGGCGAGCCCGTACCGTTCAGACACTTCGCGCACCTGGCGACGTGCTTCGTCGCGGTTTATCACTCCTGCAAATCCGACCGGCTCGACCCCGAGAACCACGTTCTCATAGACCGTGAGAACAGGCACCAACATGAAGTGCTGGTGAACCATCCCGATTCCCGCGGCGATTGAGTCGCCAGGACCGTCAAAAACTTTTTCCTCACCGTCGAGAAGTATCTGGCCCGAGTCCGGGCTGTAGAGCCCCGACAGGATGTTCATCAGAGTGCTTTTGCCTGCCCCGTTCTCCCCGATGAGAGCCAGCACACGGCCTGAACCGGCGGTCAAGGTCACGTTGTCATTGGCGATCACGCCGGGAAAAGCCTTGGTGACCCCGCGAATCTCAAGCTTCATTGAGTGACCTCTCGGTTCCTGACGACATGACTCTCGGGCCATCCACGGCCCAATGAAAACAGGGGGCGAGAACCCGATTGGTCCTCGCCCCCTGCAGCCTGTTCGTTGTCCTGTCGGACTAGTTCCCTTAGCCCTTGACGCTGATCGAACCGTCGATGATTCCCGCCTTGAGGGTCTCAATCGCATCGGCCAGTTCCGACGGCACGGCGCTCTCGAAGTCGTGGTACGGCGCGAGACCGACACCACCGTTGGCGAGCGTGCCGGTGATGACTCCACCCTCGAAGGTTCCGTCCACCACGCTCTTGACAGCCGCGAACGTCGTCGAGTCCATCAACTTGAGGACCGACGTGAGGTACACGCCCTTGTTCGCGGTGTCCAGGTTGTACTGGTCGGCGTCGACGCCGATGATCTTCAACTTGTCCGTGCCGAGTTCAGAAGCCAGTGCAGCCGATCCGAGTCCGACTGGTCCGGCAACCGGCATCACGATGTCAGCACCTTCGTCGTACAGGTTCTGTGCAAACGTTCTGCCGTCGTCGAGGCTCTCGAAGTTGTTCGTGAAGAGGCCTTCCGAGGTGGCCGGATCCCAGCCGAGAACCTTGACGTCGGTTCCGTTGTCGGCGTTGTACTTCTGGACCCCGTAGTAGAAGCCGTTCATGAAGATCGTGACCGGAGGAATGTTGATACCGCCGAAGGTGCCGACCTTTCCGGTGGTCGACATTCCTGCCGCCAGATAGCCCGCAAGGAACGCTCCTTCATCGGTGTTGAACAACTGCCCGAGGACGTTGTTGTTGGTGATTTGAGGAGTCCCGTCGTCGTTGTTTCCGTACGCATAGTCAACGATCGAGAAGTTGACGTCAGGATTGTTGTTTGCGGCCTCCAAGGTGGCATCCCCGAGGAGGAACCCAACCGTGACGATGATGCTGCAACCTTGGTCAACCAGCGACTGGATGTTCGGCGCATAGTCGGTCTCGGCATTCGACTCGAGAACGATCGGCTCTGTTCCCAATTCGGCCTCGGCATCGGTGAGACCTTTGTAGGCGGTCTGGTTGAAGCCCTTGTCGTCAACACCACCTGTGTCGGTGACTTGACAGGCCTTCATTCCGTCGCCGGCCGCGGCAGCAGCCGTGGTGTCGGATCCCTCGTCCGAGTTGCCGCCGCCGCAACTTGCGGCAACAAGACCTGCCGCAAACAGCAACGCTGTAATTCGAGAGGTTCTCGATGCTTTTCTCATTG
>JBMTOT010000040.1:0-15126 GCA_049442935.1 Ilumatobacteraceae bacterium
CCGCAACGCGTCGCCGTTGCCGAGGTTGAAGCCGACCTTCGAGTCGTCTTGCCCGTTCGAGACGTATTCGTGGGTGTGGACGTGCACACCGGGCGTCACGCGCAACTGCACCCGCGGAACCCGTCCACCGGCGGCATGGATCGACTCGAGCCTGTCGATCTCGTCGAACGAGTCGACCACGATGTGGCGCACACCCGCGTCGATCGCGGCGCGCAGTTCGTCGGTCGACTTGTTGTTGCCGTGCAGCACGCACGCCGACCCCGGAACCCCGGCGGCGAGCACCGTGTGCAACTCTCCCCCGGTCGCAACGTCGAGCAGCAGCCCTTCCTCGTGCGCGAGGCGGGCCATGGCACCGCACAGGAACGCTTTCGTCGCGTAGATCACCGAGTCGGCTCCGAAGGCCGACACGGCCTCGCGGCACCGCGCGCGCAGGTGCACCTCGTCGTAGACGAACAATGGTGTGCCCCACTCAGCGGCCAGATCGGCAACCATGACACCGCCGATCGAGAGACCACCGTCTGGTGCAACCGCAGCGGTCTCGGGCAGGAGACGGGTGTCTATCGCGCTCACATCTGCTCCGGGGCGCCGATTCCGAGAAGCGAGAGCCCCTTCTCGAGGACGCGGGCAGTCGCGTCACAGAGTGCAAGACGGGACGTGCGCACCGATTCGTCGTCGGCTCGCAGCACCGGACAGTGCTCATAGAACGATGTGAAGTCGGTCGCCAGGTCGTAGAGGTACGTGCACAACTTGTGCGGTGCCATCGTCTCGGCGGTCTCTGCGACGGCGGCGTCGAAGCGCAGAAGGCGCAACGCCAGAGCACGTTCGCGCGGGTCCTCGAGGCTCGGCACGACTCCGCCGACACTTGACCGGTCGAGCCCGGCACGACGGAAGATGGAACAGATGCGCGCATGCGCATACTGCAGATACGGCGCGGTGTTGCCGTCGAACGAGAGCATGCGGTCCCAGTCGAAGATGTAGTCCTTCACGCGATCAGTCGAGAGATCGGAGTACTTCACCGCCCCGATGCCGACCATCTTTGCCACCGCGTCGCGCTCAGCCGCGGGCATGTCGGGATTCTTCTCGGCAACGGCCGCGGCGGCTCGCTCGATCGCCTCGTCGAGCAGGGCGGCCAGCTTCACGGTGTCACCGGCGCGGCTCTTCAGCATCTTGCGGTCGGAGCCGAGAACACTTCCGAACGACACGTGACGGAACGTGTGGCGATCGTCGATCCACCCGGCCGCGCGCGCGACTGCCTCGACCATCTGCTGGTGCTGAGCCTGGGTCGCCCCGACGACGTAGAGCATCTCGCGCGCACCGATGCGCTCGGCCCGGTCGATCACACACGCGAGGTCGGTGGTCGCGTAGTTGTAGCCGCCGTCGCCCTTGCGGATAATCAGCGGAAGCGGTTCGTTGTCGCGGTTCGTGAATCCCTCGGGGAACACCACCTGAGCACCGTCGCTCTCGACGAGCATGTCGGCGTCGTCGAGTCTCGTGACGACTTCTGAGAGAAGGTGGTTGTAGGCGCTCTCCCCCATGAGATCGTCGTCGGTGAGAAGGACGTCGAGCACCTGGTACACCGAATTGAAGTAGCGCGTGCTCTCGGCCACGAGCGTGCGCCAGAGACGCACCGTGTCGGCGTCGCCGCTCTGCAGCGCAACCACCCGGGTGCGCGCGCGTTCCTTGAAGTCGTCGGAGGCCTCGAACTTGCGGCGTGCCTCTTTGTAGAAGCCGTCGAGGTCACCCACTCCGAGTTCGTGCGCGGCTTCCTCCTCTCCGAGATCGACGAGGTGCTCGATGAGCATGCCAAACGGTGTGCCCCAGTCGCCGATGTGGTTCTCGCGCACCACGGTGTGTCCCGTGAACTCAAGCAGGCGCACGAGCGCGTCACCGATGACCGTCGAGCGAAGGTGTCCGACGTGCATCTCCTTGGCGACATTTGGCGCCGAGTAGTCGACCGTGATCGTCACCGGCTCCGTCGCCGCGGTGACACCGAGCGTCGCGGTCGACATCGCCGATGCGAGCTCACCCGCGAGGAACTCGTCGGCGAACACGAGGTTCACGAAGCCCGGCCCGGCAATCTCGGTCGCCGAGACGACGTCCGAGAGATCGCCGGCGGCGGCGAGCACTTTTTCTGCGACGTCACGCGGGGCCATACCGAGCGACTTGGCAAGCGCGAGTGCACCGTTGGCCTGCGCATCGGCGCGGTCGCTCGGGCGCACCACCGGATCACATTCGGCGCCGGCCACCGCCTCGAATGCGGGCGCCAATCGACGCGACACGAGAGCAAAGGGGTCGGCCATGGTTCAACCATTCTGCCTTCCGACACCCCTCGCGCTCCGTTTCGTTTACGAAGCAGCCGGGCACGCGGCGGGGCGATCGTGTGTCATCGGGGGTTGGCCCGACACCGCGCGTAGACTCCTCGCACCGCATCGCATGCGTCTCGCTCACGTAGCTCAGCGGATAGAGCACTTGCCTCCGGAGCAAGGGGTCGCAGGTTCAAGTCCTGCCGTGAGCGCCACACACCGCCCCACTGGGGCGGGGTCACCCCCGGAGGGCCGGCCTTACGAGGTGAGGCCGCCTAGCCCCACGAACGAGCGCGACAACTCGATCTCGCCCATGTGCCGCAAACCGTGCTGGTAGAGCCAGCACTCGATGCCGTCGAGGACCGTGATGCCCTCGTCACCGGCGACGCGCGCTGAGAACGTGTTCTCGACGTGCGGGCCGAACGGACGAGGAAGAAGCACCCTGTCGAGCGCGGAGGGATCAAGGCCTGCCAGCCAGCCCTCGGTGCGGGCGAACACCCGGTCCATGTAGTCGATGAATGCGCCGTAGTTGCCGATCTGCTGAATCTGCATCTCGTCGACCGTGCGCTCCTTGCCGTGGTCTCGCACTGCAGGTGCGATCGCATCGAGGATCTCGTCGTCGCAGATGAACGGCTCGCCCGACAGGATCATGAACGAGGCATCGTGCATGTTCACGTAGTGGAACAGAGAGAAGGCGATCGGCACCGTCCCCTCGCGCTGGCGGTGGTTCACCTGCTCGAGCGTCATCGTCGAGCAAGCTTCCTCGTAGAGAGAGAACATCGCGCGAAAACGCCGCCGCAATGAATCGAGAATGAGTTCGTTCGACATCGCTACCCCCATTGAGTATCTCGCACAGTGTCCCTCACCGCAGCAGGAAACGTCCGAGCGGAGCCGAACAGGGGTGATTCTTTCGCAGACTCTGCGACTCGTCAGGCGAGCGCGGACTTCACCATGTCGGCAATGACAGACCCGTCGGCCGACGAGCCGACCCTCTCCCTGACCGCCTTCACGACTTGTCCCATGGCCTTCATTCCGGTGGCTCCGCGGCCGGCCGCGGCGGCCACCTCCTCGGCAACGACTGCAGCCAGTTCATCTGCACTCATCGCCGCAGGCAGATAGCGACCGATGACCTCTGCCTCGGCAGTTTCCTTGGCCGCCGCATCGGTGCGGCCGGCACCGGCGTAGACCTCGGCAGCCTCCAGCCGCTTCTTGGACTCCTGCTGGAGCACCTTGATGACCTGCTCGTCGCTCAGCTCCACGGCAGAATCACCGGCCACCTCGGCATTTGAGATTGCCGAGAGCACCATGCGCAACGTCGACTTCACGGTGGCGTCGCCAGATCTCATGGCGGAGGTCAGATCAGCCTGAATCTGAGATTTCATCGAGCTCATGGTTCACAAGTCTGCCCGATTGGACTATTTTCAACCGTGACTGAAGATCTGTCAGTCACATCATCAGGGAGGCTCCTTCATGTCACAGTCATCTCGTCGCGCCAGATGGCGGGGCGCGTTCGTCGTTGCGGCCGTCGCCGCAGGATCGCTGGTTGCCACCGGGGCGCCGGCGTCGGCGGCCAATGCGGTCACCATCAAGGCCAAGCTCGGAGCGTCGTACCGCCTGCTCGCCGTCACAAAGTCGGGCAAGTCGTTCGTCGCCGCACCGAAGAAGGGAACCGTCACCCTGAAGGGAATGACGAAAGCGGAGACATCAGGCATGACGCTTTCCGTCATCAACAAGAAGGGCACCTACGTCGGCCCGGTCATGCTGAAGTACCTCGCGAAGAAGAAGGCGACCACAGCGCCGAAGAAGGCGACTGCCGGCTACATCAAGATGAAGCGTTCGTCGAAGTCGACAGTGGATCTCGGGTCGATCAAGACGGGGGCCAACTATGCGTACGCCACGAAGGCCCCGAGTGTCACCGGAAAGTCGGTGGCGGTGAAGAAAGGTGTTCCTCCGGCACGTCAGAACCTGGGCAAGGGGTCGAGCGTGAAGTCGGGCGGCGTCCGCTCGATGGCGGACCCGACGAGCAACCCCCTCGGTGACGACGCCGACAACGACGGACTTCCTGCGTTCGCCGACGTCGACGACGACAACGACGGCAAACTCGACCTGGTCGACGATGCGTTCTTCCAGACACCGGTCAAGGACGACGGTTCAAACCAGGGACAGGCTTCGATCTTCACCGCGCTCATCTGTGGTGGTGAGTGCGTCAACCTGAACGCCTACGGAGTCACGGCCCCGACAGGTGTCGCAGGTCAGAGACTCGACACGATGATCAACACCTTCCAGGGTGTGTTCTTCCAGTTCCGCGACGTGGCCAAGACCTTCCCGACGCGGTCGTCGCGCGAGTTCGGCTACTTCAACATCGACTGCACCGGCATCGAATGGTGCTCGGGATCGACCAGCAAGGCAGTGACCATCTCGCCCGACTACGACCCGTCAGGGACCCAGCCGGCGAGCAACGCACTTCCGCTCAACTCTGGCGAGACCAGCTACTCGGCATTGTGCGGCGCGGGCGTGATCGCCAAGGATCCGACCCAGTCGACGAATGCGGGCTACAACGGCCCGTCCAACTGGCCTCTCAATGATGCCGGCTCGGGTTCTGCATTCGACCGCACCATGGACGAGTGGGTGTTCCGAACCTGCGACCCCGACGGCGACAAACTGCCGAACATCATTCCGTCGAAGGCCACGATCGCCTCGGGTGATGCCTGGATGAACGAGATCAAGCCGCGCCTCAGCGGTGCGAACGGCATGAAGGTGGGCGACACGATTCGCTACAACGTGACCAACTCGGCCAAGCGCACCGTGTACTCGAGCACGCAGGTGATCTCGGGCGTCATCCAGACCGCACCGTCGGTGCGCACCTGGAACGGCACGACTCTGCACAGTGCCGACGGCACGTATTCGATTGCGTCGATTCCGGCGATGACCGATGCCACCAAGAACACCGGAGACACCGCGACGGTGACGTTCTGGCGCCCGCAGCGCGCCCCGATCGGCACCGAGTCGACCTGGCAGGACGTCGGCGGACTCGCCTATTCCGTCACCGGAGGCGGCGGAGCATGCAACGTCAGCTCGGCAAAGACCAGCGACGGTCGCACGTTGACGGTGAAGACCGGAAGCAAGGGTGTCGCCGTGATCGACGACGCGGCTGATGCAACTCCGAGTCCGTCCAACTACATCGAGGTGACCCTCACCGAGGTGTCGAAGTGCATGACCGGACCCGGCCAGATGTCGGTGACGGCAATGGACAAGTCGGGCAATGCCACGCACTTCAAGTGGCAGGGCGGACAACAGCCTGGTCAGCCCGGCCAGCCCCAGAACCCACCGACTCCGCCCAACCCTCCGACTCCGCCGTCGCAGTAGCGAGCGGCACGAGCCAACTCAGAAAGAGGCCCGGGGCACACGCCCCGGGCCTCTTTCGTGCATCTGGCACGAGCCCCCGAGTCGTGCCCGAGGTGGTGTGATGTGAGACATTTGTCGTCGTGCCAGATGAGTTCTTTCCGCCGCCGCCAGACGGCGCCACGTTGATCCACGACCGCCGCTACCAGGTGCGCACCTACAAGATGAACGACGACGTCATGTTGCTTCGCGGGGTGGTCTGCGACGAGAAGCCCGCCGGGCTCTACATCGACGACGACCCCGAGCCGCTCTGGATGCACCACATGGTCGTTGACCTGCACGTGGCATGGCCGACCTTCGAGATCGTCGGAGCGCGCGTGGAGTTCCGCGAACACCCGCACACCGGCTGCACGAACATCGTTCCCGACTACCAAAAGCTCGTGGGGCTCTCCATCACACGCGGCTTCAATGCGAAGGTGAAAGAGCTCTTCGGCGGCCCGAGGGGATGCACCCACATCGGTGCACTGCTGCAAGCCATGGGCCCGGTTGCGATCCAGAGCGGCTGGTCGATGCGCATCGGCTCAACCCCCGAAGACACCTCGCACCTCACCCAAGAGCAGATTGACGAGCGGCGCCGTCGCGGCTACGCCATGAACCTGAACACCTGCCACATCTGGGACGAGAACGGCGAGATGGTTGCCGACATCAAGGCTGGCCGCATGATCGAGGTTCCCCTGTCGGTCTCGAAGCGACTCAAAAAGCTCGGCAAAGACGAAGGCGAGTGGGAGAAGATGCGCGGCTGACGCCCCGCACGTCTCTCCTCAGGTGGCGAGCGCCGCGAGCGTGAACGTCACGGACAGTGCACACAACACGAATGCCGGTGCGGCGTTGCGCCTGCCGTCGCGCACGCGCACATGGGCAACCGTCGCAATCGCGAAGTAGAGAAACAGCGCGAAACCTGTTGCGACGTGAAGTCCGCGGACGGCAGATCCGGCTGCCAACCCAACCGTGGCAAGAAGCTTGATCGCGCCGAGAGTGCGCGCCTTCTCCGACGGCACACCGAGGCGCGCGAGGGTCTCGAGAACCTGAGGCACCCCACGGAAGTCGGCGACCGCAGACGCAATGCACACCAACGCAAGCACTGCACCGAGAACGGCCACCACTGCACTCATGCAGCGCCCCGTGCCGCGGCGACACGACGTTCGTGATCGAGCAGCCATGCCTTCGTCGCCACTCCCCCGGCGAAACCGGTGAGCGACCCGTCGGCCCCGACGACCCTGTGGCACGGCACGATCACCGGCACCGGGTTTCGTCCGTTCGCCGCGCCGACGGCGCGCACTGCAGTCGGACGCCCCATGCGACGGGCCTGCTCTGCGTACGAGATGGTCTCTCCGTGGCCGATTCCCGTCAGCACCGACCATGCGGCGCGCTGAAAGTCGGTGCCATGAACCGAGACCGGCACGTCGAAGTCGACTCTCGTGCCGGCGAAGTACTCCGACAATTGCGTCGCCGCATCACGCAGAACACCCGCGGGGGCCTGGTCGAGATCGACGACCGCGTCTGACCCGGGCAACACAACTGCGACGACCGCGGATTCTGTGGCTCCGACGTGGACAGGACCGAACGGAGACGAGACCACGGCCCACGCGATGTCCGAGCCTGATTCGACGGTCACGGCTCCACAGTAGGGTCCGCGCGAACCGCCCACCGGCGTCACTCCGATCCGACGTCGGGCACCCTCTTGGTTGTACGGTACAAAAATCGAATCTGCACCGCTTTCCCTCACACAACGCGACGTTCGCCTTGTGTACGCCGCCATGATGGCGGCCACGGCTCTCTCGGCCCTGAATGCCTCGACCGTCAGCACAGCACTCACCACCATCGTCGGCGACCTCGGAGGAATCCGCGCCTACACCTGGGTGTCGACTTCGTACATGCTGACGTCAACCGCCGTCACCCCCCTGTTCGGAAAGTTCAGCGACCTCTACGGACGAAAGAGCCTGGTGCAGCTGTCGATTGCCATCTTTTTCATCGGCTCGGTGCTGTGCGCGCTCGCACCGAGCATGTCGGTGCTTGTCGGTGCACGCGCCGTGCAGGGCATCGGCAGCGGCGGCATCCAGGCGATGTCATTCGTCGTCATCGCCGACATCGTCTCGCCCCGTGAACGCGGCCGCTACGTCGGTGCGTTCACGAGCATCTGGGCCGTCACCAGCGTGCTCGGACCGCTCGTCGGCGGAGTGATCGTCGACAACGCCTCATGGCGGTGGATCTTCCTCGTGAACCTGCCGATCGGCATCGTCGCCCTTGCGATGATCCACCGGTACCTGCGCCTGCCGACGATCCGACGCGACACCGAGATCGACACCTGGGGAGCGTTCCTGCTCACTGCCGGAGTCGCGTCGCTCATCTTGACCATCTCGTGGGCGTCGGAGTCGTACGGATGGAGTTCACCGCAGGCGCTCGGCATGATCGCGCTCACCGTCGGCCTTGTCGCCGGATTCCTGTGGTGGGAGCCGCACGCGACGAACCCCATGCTGCCGCTGCACCTGTTCAAGAACCACACCATTCAGCGCGTCGTGCCGATGGTGACGCTCGTGTCGGCGACGATGGCGCTCGTCGGCGCCTTCATGCCGCTGTACCTGCAGTCGGTCACCGGCGTCTCGCCCACCAACTCGGGACTGTTGCTCGTTCCGATGATGGCCGGGTTGACAGTCGCCAGCACGCTCGTCGGCAAATGGACGGTGCGCACCGGCCGCTACCGCATCTACCCGATCAGTGGGACACTGTTCCTGATCGCGGGCCTCGGCTGTCTGACATTCCTCGACAACTCGACACGCGGCATCGTCGTGGCAATGCTCGGCATGACGTTCATCGGCATCTGCACCGGCGCCTCGATGCCGGTGTCGACGACGGCAATCCAGAACAGTGTCGACGTCCAGAACATGGGTGTGGCGACGTCGTTGTCGGTCCTCATGCGCTCACTCGGCAGCACCATCTCGCTCGCCGCGTTCGGCTCTCTCCTGAACGCACAGGTCATCGGCAAGGTGAAAGACGAGTACCTTCGCAGGCCGCGTCTGATCAACGATCTCCCCGAGCCGGCTCGGAGCGACACCATCGAGGTGGTGTCGAATGCGATCGTCAACGTCTACCGCTGGGCGGTGCCGCTGGCGATTCTCGCCTTTGTGTTCGCATGGGCCGTGCGCGAGATACCGCTTCGCACGCATGCCGCCTTCGAGGATCCCTCGGTCAAGGCGGCTTCGGTCAGCCCGGGCGACGGCAACCCCGCCGACTGAGGCGGGGCCGCGCCGTCACCGAGTCACTTCCCCGGCTGCGGTTCCTTCGGCAGGCCGAGCACTCGCTCGCCCACGATGTTGCGCTGGATCTGGCTCGTTCCGCCCCAGATGGTCTCTGAACGCGAGAAGAAGAACGCCGACATCATGCCGCTCACCGGATAGCCGTCGCGCCGCTTGTCGCGACCCGTTCCCGGCCAGCCGCTCTCGCCGAGGGCTGTGTCGATCAGCAGCGAGTCGGTGCCGGCGATGTCGAGTGCGAGCTCCATCGCTTCTTTGTGCATCTCGGTCCAGAACATCTTGTTCGTCGCGCCGAGCGCGGCGACGCCGTAGTCCTTCTTGTTGGCGAGAGTGGCCGACAGCGAGCGGAGACCGTTGATGCGAAGAATCTGAATCTTCGTGAAGTACGCCATGAGACGCTGACGAATGACCGGATCCTCGGCCTTGCCGTTCTTCTTGGCGGCGCGCGCCATGGCGAGGTACTCAGCCTCGAAGCGGCGGTACCCGGTGGTGGCGCTCATGCCGCGCTCAAAGGCGAGCGTCGAGTTCGCAACCTGCCAGCCGTTGTTCACGCCTCCGACGACGTTGTCCTTCGGGCAACGCGCATTGTTGAAGAACACCTCACAGAACTCGGCGGTGCCGTCGGGCTGCACGATGCCGCGCACCTCGACGCCGGGCTGACGCATCGGGACCAGCAGGTAGGAGATGCCCTTGTGCTTCGGCGCATCTGGATCGGTACGGGTGAGGAGGAAGCAGTAGTCGGCATGGTGCCCCTGCGTCGTCCACACCTTCTGGCCGTTGATGACCCACTCGTCGCCGTCGAGAACTGCGGTGGTCTTCAGGCTCGCGAGGTCGCTGCCGCTGTTCGGCTCGGAGAAGCCCTGGCACCAGCGCATCTGGCCGCTCAGGATCTTCGGCAGGAACTCCTTCTTCTGCTCTTAGGTGCCCCACTGCAAGATTGTCGGGCCGCCGAGGGTGTCTCCGAAGAAGTCGGCGCGCATCGGCGCCTTGGCGTTCGCGAACTCCTCGGCAAGAACGACACCTTGCATCGTGGTGAGTCCCTTGCCGCCGTACTCCTTCGGCCACGTCGCACAAATCCAGCCGCCCTCGAACAACTTCTGTGGCCACTCGTCGTTGAACGTCTTGCGATCTGCGGCGCTCATCTCGAACCCTGGCTCGAACCATCCCTTCGGGAGGTTGTCCTTCAGCCAGGCGCGGATCTCGGCGCGGAAGGTCTCGTCTTCGGGGGAGTAAGTGAGTTCCATGGTCGGCAAGTCTGCCGAATGGCGGCCGATTCCGTCGCACCGACGCGCTGTGTCCGTTCACACACCGTTCACAGCCTTCCAACAGGGGCGAAAAACAGCCCCCGTAACGTCTCCTCCATGTCGCAGGCGGACTCGCTCTCGAAGGTCGACCGGGCCGTCCTCGACGTGCTGACCGCACGCCAGGGCAAGGTCGTCAGCCGGATCACCATCGCCCGTGAGGCCGGCCTCGGGCACCTGCATCCTCGGCGCCCCGACGCCGCGATCGCTGCCATCAGAGAGGTCCTCGGGGCCGACGCGGTCGTGACCGTGCGCGGTCGGGGCTGGATCCTGGCCGACTGAACGCCTGATTGCGTCAAACGGGCCCGGAATGACTAGAAACGAACGGTGCTTTCTTCAGTTCTGGCCTCTGGAGGCTCCCTCGACTGGGGGGCCATCTTCTTCGACCTGGCCGTCGTTCTCATCGTCGCAAAGCTGGCCGCCGAGTTCTCCGAGCGCATCGGCATTCCTGCCGTGCTCGGCGAAATCGTCGCCGGAGTCGTCATTGGGCCGTCGATGCTCGGCCTCGTCGATCCCACCGACGCGCTGAAGATCCTCGCCGAAGTCGGCGTCATCGTATTGCTCGCCCAGGTTGGATTGGAGACCGACCTCGACGAGCTACGTCGCGTCGGTCGCGCCTCGATGCTGGTTGCGATTGTCGGTGTGGTGCTGCCGATGTCGACGGGTTACTTTGCCGGCGGAGTGCTCGGCGAGTCGGTCAACGCGTCGCTCTTTCTCGGTGCGTCGCTCGCTGCCACCAGCGTCGGCATCACAGCTCGCGTCTTCGGCGACTTGAAGGCGCTGACGTCGACCGAGGCGCGCATCGTGCTCGGCGCCGCAGTCGCAGACGACGTGCTCGGTCTCGTGATTCTCACAGTCGTGACTCGCATCGTCGAGAAGGGATCCATCGACGTCACCGGTCTCGCCTCCACGATCGGACTCGCCGTGGGTTTCCTCGTCGTTGCCGGCGCAGTCGGTCTCGCCCTGCTTCCCCGGCTGTTCGCATATTTCGGCTCGCGCGTGTCATCGTCGGCGACGATGGGCGTGGTCGCGGCCGGCATCACCTTCCTCTTTTCTGCCGCGGCGAGCGGTGCCGAACTCGCCCCCATCATCGGTGCGTTCGTGGCCGGAACGGCGCTCGCCCGCACGAGCCACCACGAGCGCATCGAGCGCGACTTCCAGGCGATCGGCGCGGTGTTCATCCCGGTGTTCTTTGTGCAGATCGGCGTCGACACCGACGTCACGAAGTTCTTCGACCTGAAGGTGCTCGGCATCGCCGCGGTGCTGACCGTCATCGCGATCGCTGGCAAGGCTCTGGCGGCAGTGGGCGCGGCGGGAACTCCGACCGACAAGGTCGTGATCGGCGCGGGAATGGTGCCGCGAGGCGAAGTGGGCTTGATCTTCGCGACGATCGGCGTAAACGTCGGGGTGTTCGACGACGAACTGTATGCCGTCGTTCTCCTCGTGGTTCTCGTCACCACGGTCATCACCCCGCCGGTGCTGAGGTGGCGAATAAATTCCAAACTCGCCTCGGCGGCCGTGCAGGGACCGGTCGACGTCGAGGAGCCACCGGGTGGCTGGGTCGTGGCAAACCGCGACGATGTCTCGCTGCAGGGCAGCCCTCCGTCGCACCTCGCGCTGAAGATCGCCCTCGATGCCGCATTGCGCAGCGCACAGGGACGACCAGACGACGCATTGCAAAACTGGCTGCACCACCACCGCGAGACACCGCTCACATGGGACGAAGAGACGACATCGCTCCTCGGCGAGATCCTCATGCGCGGAAACGCTCGCTCATGGCGGTTGCTCGAGGTGTCGGGCGTGATTGACCGCGCAATGCCCGAAATCGCTCGCGCCATCGCCGCTCGCCGCAGCGACGCCACCGAACTCGACCCCACGCACCATGCGTCGATGCCGGTGGTGGAGGCGCTTCGCGGACGGCTCGGGCGCGTGCGCACCGGGGAATCGCCGCTCTTGTGGGCGGCGTTCGTGGCCGACTTCTCCGAAGACTTCCCCGCAACCGACGTGCTCGACAGACTCATCCTCGACCAGCAGGTGCGTGACCGCGCCCGGGTGTTGATCACCGCCTCAAATGTGCTGCACCGGGCGGCGGCGGCAGAGCCCTACGGCAACGACCCTCGAGCCGTCGCCCAGCTGGCGGACTTCCTCGGTACCCCCGAGATGGTGGAGTTCTGCCGTCTGCTCACGGAGGCGCGCGGCAACCTCGAAGAGTGGCAGTACCAGGCACTGATCGAACTGACCACGCGCACGCAGGAACTTCTCGCACACCCCGAGTTGCTCGACGGCTCGGGCGATTCGCTTGAGGCTGTCCGCCGTCGTGAAGCGATGGGAACCACCGATGATCCGTACGTGCGAGACCGCATTCGCACGGCCGGCAACACCTACGTGCTCTCGCATTCGTCGGAAACCTTGGTGCGCCACGCAACGCTGATTGAGCCGACTCCGGCAGCGGGACGCGCGCGCGTGACCGTGACACCAGGCGACAATGGCTCGACGTGGATCGTCGACGTCGCCGCCGCCGATGCCTCCGGTCTGCTTGCACGAATCTGTGCCGCGTTGTCGTCTGCGGGTCTCGACGTCGTCAGCGCCGATGTTGCCACCTGGCCCGACGGCGCAGTGCTCGACTCTTTTGTCGTCTCGACGACGGCGCCACCAGATTCCTCCCTTCTGGAGACTGCGCTTGCGGCCTCGCTCGCCGCTCCCCTGCGACTGCCCACGGGCATCACCGGTGCGCGGCTGGGGTTCGCACTCGACAACGTGGCGCATCCGTGGCACAGCATCGTGAGTGTCTCGGGTGAGGATCGCCCCGGTCTGCTCGGTGCGATGGCGGCGGCGTTCGCGGCCGAAGGCGTCGCCGTGCACCATGCGCGCGTCTCGACCGAGGGTGTCGAAGTGGCCGACCGGTTCGAGGTGGCGACAAAGCGCGGCAAGAAGATCACCCAGCGCACCCTCGACAAGGTCGCCGCCAGATTGCGCTGAACCGCATCTTCGGCGGGCCGTCGACACGTTGACGGCGCCTCATGCCGTCGGTCGAGGCCACGACACACGCCGTTCACAATTCGGCGTGATCGCCACAGAACTGAAACATTCGGGCGACTGACCCGAAATCTGCTCTCCGTACCTTGTCTCATGTCGCAACGGCGCGACACCCACATGCCGCCCCCGCGGCACCGGAGCAATCCGGCAAATCGGCTCCGGAGAGATCCGGGCCACCAGACAAGGAGACAGATCAGTGAAGTTGATCACGGCGATTGTCAAGCCTTTCAAGCTTGACGACGTGAAAGACGCACTGAAGTCGGCAGGCGTTGCCGGCATGACCGTGTCGGAGGTGAAGGGGTTCGGCCGTCAAGGCGGCCACACCGAGACCTACCGCGGCAGCGAGTACGCCATCGACTTCGTGCCAAAAGTGAAGTTGGAGCTCGTCGTCGACGACGGCGTCGTCGACCAGGTCGTCGACGCGATCAAGACGGCGGCTGCAACAGGAAAGATCGGCGACGGCAAGGTCTGGGTGACCGCCGTCGACCGCCTCGTGCGCATCAGAACGGGAGAGGAGGGCCCAAATGCTGTCTGAAGTCACTGCAGAATCCGTCCAGGCGGCGCTCGACAACGTCTGGATCCTGGTGGCGGCTGTGCTCGTCATCTTCATGCAGGCCGGATTCGCACTCGTCGAAGCCGGCCTTACACGAGGAAAGAACGTGGCGAACATCTTCATGAAGAACCTCATGGACTTCGCCGCGGGTGCCGTTCTGTTCTTCGCTGTCGGATACGCGATTGCGTTCGGCGGCGAATTCACCGGACTCGGTTCCTACATCGGAGGCGGCGGGTGGTTCCTCGCCGGCGACGGCGTGTTCACCTACGGAACGCTCGACAAGTTCGTGTTCTTCACCTTCCAGGTGGCGTTCGCCGCAACTGCGGCCACGATCGTGTCGGGAGCGATGGCAGAGCGGACGCAGTTCCGTGCCTACCTCGTGTTCTCCGCGGTGATCTCGGCGGTCATCTACCCGATCGTGGTCAGGTGGCAGTGGGGCGGCGGCTGGTTGTTCCAGCTCGACACCCCCTTCCATGACTTCGCAGGGTCGACGCTCGTCCACATGACCGGCGGAGTTGCCGCTTTCATGGGTGCGCGCGCTCTCGGACCGCGCCTCGGTCGCTACTCGGCCGACGGAAAGCCGCGTGCAATCCCCGGCCACTCGATTCCGTTCGCCATTCTCGGCACATTCATCCTGTTGGTGGGCTGGTACGGGTTCAACCCCGGATCCTGGCTGGCGGCCGACAAGGCCATCGGCGGAATCGCGGTCAACACGACACTCGCGGCGGCCACCGGTGCGCTCGCGGCGACCATCCTGACGTGGATCCGTGGCGGCAAGCCCGACGTGGCGATGGCCGGAAACGGAATGCTCGCCGGACTCGTGGGAGTCACCGCGGGAGCATGGGTAGTCAATGGTCTCGGCGCAATCGTGATCGGTGTCGCCTCGGGTCTGATCGTGGTCTACTCGGTCTCGTTCTTCGACAAGATCAAGATCGACGACCCGGTCGGCGCGATCAGCGTCCACGGCGTGTGCGGCGCATTCGGCACGATCATGGTCGGGCTCTTCTCGGCCACCGAGGCCGAAGGCGTCGTCAAGAAGGGTCTCTTCTACGGCGGCGGGGCCGACCAGCTGGTCAGCCAGGTCATCGGCGTCGTGGCGGTTGCGATCTTCGTGGCAGTGACCACCGGCATTCTGTTCGCAGTGCTGAAGGCCACTGTCGGCCTGCGCGTCAGTGAGCAGGAAGAGATCGAAGGTCTCGACATCCACGAGCACGGCTTCGCCGGCTACTCGAACGCAGACTGACCCCCACACAGTTTCGCGCCCGAACCGGGGCGGGGCC
>JBMTOT010000041.1:0-14990 GCA_049442935.1 Ilumatobacteraceae bacterium
GAGCGCCGCGAGCAGCAGCGTCGCACGACCGATGTTGAACACCGCGTCGGCGAGCGGCACCGATGCCCCGATCTTCCGGCGCGATTCGCTCGTCGACGTCGTCGACTCGGGCACCCACATGACCCATGCCGCATCGATCACGACCGGTATGCGCACCGCCCGACCCTCGCTCGCCACCACCACACCGCCGTGCAGGGCAGGAGCGACGTTGTCGGCATGACCCTCGAGCTCGGTGCACAGTGCGAGCGCCGACGGCGACCGAGGCACGAAACGACCCTCGCGCTGACGCTCTGCGGCGAGAGCGCCGCCGATGCGAGCCGCGCCCGAAAACCCCATGCCGCGTCCCATCGGAACGTGGTTGCGCACCCACACCCTGCCCGCGCCACCTGCGCGCACGAACGCGACCTGGGCGGGGTGCGTGTCGTTGGCTTCCTGCGCGCCGTCGGGCGTCGCACCGTCTCCGACGACGCCGACTTCGCAGTACATCGACAGAGCGGCGCCCAATGCATCGAAACCGGGACCCATGTTTGCCGACGTCGCAGGCACACGAATGGACATCGTCGTCACAGCTCCATTCGCTCTGCCTGGCGGCGGCTCTCGGCCGCGGCGGCGGCGAGCACGTCGTTCGCGGCACCAGAGTCGATCGAGGCGCGCGCACGCTCGAGTCCGTCCGTCACGTCGACGGCCGCTCCAGCCACGACGAGAGCACATGCGGCGTTGAACACCACAATGTCGCGCACCGCGCCTTCGTGCCCCTCGAGCAGTGCCCTGAAAATCGACAAGTTGTCGGCCGGATCACCGCCGCGCACCGCCTCGATCTCGGCTCGCGCGATTCCGTAGTCGTGCGCATCGATCTCCATGCGCTCAACCTCGCCGTCGCGAAGTGCATGCACCATGTTCGGTCCGCTGAGCGACAACTCGTCGAGCCCGCCGTGGCCGTGCACCACCCATGCCCGGCGCACGCCGCGCGTGGCGAGCGCCTCGGCCATGTTTCCCATCATCTCGGCCGCGGCGACACCGACCAGCATGTTCTCGACGGGTGCCGGGTTCGCCATCGGGCCGAGCAGGTTGAACACCGTCGGCACGCCGATCTCCCGCCGCGACGGACCGGTATAGCGGAATGCAGGGTGGAAACGCGCCGCCAGGCAGAAACCGAACCCGGCGGTTGCGATGCACGCCTCGACTCCGGCCGAGTCGAGTTCGATCTCCATGCCGGCCTCTGCGAGGAGATCAGCCGAGCCGCACTTCGACGACGCCGCACGGTTGCCGTGCTTGCACACCGGCACGCCGGCACCAGCGGCGACGATCGCGGCCATCGTCGACACGTTCACCGAGTTCGAGCGATCTCCGCCCGTTCCCACGATGTCGATCGCACGCGACGCGACGTCGGGCGAGAGCGAGACGCGGTGCCCCGCCGACCGCACGCCGTGCAACATTCCCTCGAGCTCCGCGGCGGTCTCCCCTTTGGCGCGCAACGCGACAATGAAGGCTGTCATCTGGGACGGTGTCGCATCGCCCCGCAAAATTTCTGAGATCGCGTCCTCGGCCTGCGACGTCGACAGGTCACGCCGACCTAGCAACTGAGAAAGTATCGAGGGCCACCCCTCGAACGAGCCGGACTGCGACATTCCTCAAGTATCCACGCCGCGGCGCCGTGACGGCGAATGAAATGAGCGGCGGCGAGATCGAAGGTTCAGGCCGGGCGACGACGCTGTCGAATGATGCGGCGTCGTTCCTTCTCTGTTGCGCCGCCCCAGATGCCGTCACGTTCACGTCGCGCGAGAGCGTGCTCGAGACAGTGCAGGCGCACCGGACACTCGGCACAGATCGACTTCGCCTCGTCGGCCAGTTCTTCGCTGTCCGGAAAAAAGATCGACGGATCGAGCCCGGTGCAGGCCCCCCGCTGACGCCACTTCAGGTCGCTTCCTGTCATGTACCGCCCCGCCGGCACCCAAGCCCCCACTTCGGCCCGGCGAGTCCCCCTCAGGGGCATCGTATGTGTCGTGCGTCACAGTTGTCCAACCAGATTCCAGGTTTTTGCCCATGGACACCGAAAGGCCCCCAACACCTAGGCTCACCCAAGTGGGTACTTCATCTCGTGACGGAGAATCGTTCTCACGCCGAGGTTCCTTGGAGAAACTTCGCGGCGGTTCCTTCGACGTTGTCGTCATCGGGGGCGGGATCACAGGGGCGGGAGTGGCTCTCGACGCGGCCTCCCGCGGCCTGACGGTGGCCATTCTCGAGCGGGACGATTTTGCATCGGGAACATCGTCAAAATCGTCGAAGCTCATCCACGGCGGCCTGCGCTATCTGCAGCAAGGCGACGTGCGCCTCGTGTACCAGGCACTTCGCGAGCGCAAGCGACTTCGGCGCAACGCCCCACACCTCGTCTCAGTGCTGCCGTTCATGATTCCGGTCCTCACCAAGAACGGTGTCGTCTCGCGAAAGATTGCCCGCGCCCTCGGCTCTGCCATGTGGATGTACGACCTCACCGGTGGCTGGCGCATCGGAAGGCTCCACCGTCGCCTCTCGGCAGACAAGGCCCACAGGCACATGCCGACAATGGATCGCAGGCGCATTTCGTCGGCGTACCTCTACTACGACGCAGAAGCAGACGACGCTCGCCTCGTACTGGCGGTTCTGCGCACAGCAGCCGACCATGGCGCCGTGGTGGCGAATCGAGCGAGGCTCGAAGGCATCGACTCGACAGCCGGCTCGCACGTTCTCACCGTCCGCGACACGATGTCGGGAGAGCAGTTCACGATGACCTCGCGCGCAGTCGTCAACGCCGCCGGCGTCTGGTCAGACGATGTTCGCGCCGCAGACGAAGGCACCCACCCCGACACGATCAGGCCGGCCAAGGGAGTGCACATCACCGTGCCGTGGGAGAAGGTGCGCAACGACATCGCAGTCGTGATTCCCGTTCCGCGCGACCGGCGAAGCTTGTTCGTGGTGCCGTGGGTGCCGCGCGGCGACGGCACCTTCCACTTCACCTACGTCGGAACCACCGACACCGACTATGCCGGTCCGATCGACGACCCGCAGTGCAGTCGAGACGACATTGACTATGTGCTCGCCGCGCTGAATGCCTCGGTCGACACCAACGTCACTGTCGACGATGTGACCGGCGTGTGGAGCGGTCTTCGACCGCTTGTCAAGACGACGGACGACTCAAAAAAATCGGCCCGAACAGCCGACCTCAGTCGCATGCACAAAGTCGCGACATCTGCGACCGGAGTCGTCACCGTGACGGGCGGCAAGTTGACGACCTACCGGGAGATGGCAGAAGACGCCGTCGACGAGGTGTGCCGGCAACTGGGCAGCAACACACGTTCGCGCACCAAGAGACTTCCCATCCGCGGAGCGCGCGGGCGTCGCACTCGGGCGACAGCCTCTGACGCGCACCTCGATTCTCGGCACGGATCCGACTCGTCGGTCGTGAAGGAACTGATCGCACATGACCCATCTCTCGCCGAGCCACTCGTGCCTGGTCTTCCGTACCTTCGAGCCGAGGTTCTGCACGCCGTGCGATCCGAGATGGCACTGTCGGTCGACGACGTCCTCACACGCCGCACTCGAGTGCGGCTCCAGAACCGCCGGGCCGCGCTCGCAGCCGCCGACTACGTCGCCGATCTTCTTGCCGCAGAACTCGACTGGAGCGACGAGCAACGCCGCGCAAGCATCGCTGAATTCGTCGATGAATGTGCACGCGAGGACGCGGCTGCGGTCGTCGCCGAAAAGGAGCTCTGGTGAGCATGCAACACTTCAATCGTCCCGCAACACCCCCGATCGAGTTCGGCGGCGAGGCGTCCGAGACGACCGAGAGATGGCCGGTGCGCGGCCCGGCCGCCGACGACCTCGAGGCAATTTCGGCGACGTGCCCGACTTCGACTGACATTTCCGACACAACCGAGCACTCTCGCGACTGGTGGCCTCTTGCCATGTCGTGGTCCCTCAAAAATGAGGTGCCGTCGCGCGCATGGGCCGTCTGTCGCCCTCGCGACACCGCCGAGGTGTCGCGGCTGCTCGCGGTCTGCAACGAACGCGGCATACCCGTCACGGTGTCGGGCGGCCGATCAGGCGTGTGCGGCGCCGCCGTGCCGCTCGCCGGCGGCATCGTGCTTGACACCGGATCGATGCAGGGCGTCGGCGAGATCGACGACGTGTCAGGAATCGTCGAGGTCCTCGCCGGCACCTACGGACCCGATCTCGAGGCGACGACTCGCGAACGTGGTCTGACCGTCGGGCACTACCCGCAGTCGTTCGACATCTCGACCGTTGGAGGTTGGATCGCCGCCCGAGGCGCCGGCCAGTACTCGACCCGCTACGGGAAGATCGACGAGATGGTGCACGGTCTTGAGGTCGTGCTCGCCGACGGGACCGTCGTCAGAACAGGCGGCACGCCGGCGGCGGCCACGGGACCCGACCTGACTGAAATCATCCTCGGCAGCGAAGGAACTCTCGGAGTCATCACGCGTGCATGGCTGCGTGCTCACCCGTTGCCCGAAGCAGAACGCCGGGCGGCCTACGTGTTTGCATCGTTCTCTGATGGCCTCGAGGCCTGCCGCCGCGCCATTCGCGCCGGCGCAACACCGGCAGTCCTCCGCCTCTACGACGGATCCGAGAGCAAGCGGTCGCACGGAGGCGACGGGACCGAGGCCACTCTCCTCGTTCTCGACGAAGGAGCCGAAGCCATCGTCGATGCGTGCATGTCGACGGTGCACGATGCGTGCCTCTCGCTCGGCGCACGCATCGCGGACACCGCGCTCGTTGAGGCGTGGATGCATCACCGCAATGACACGAGCGGGCTCCAGGCTTTGACTCGCAAAGGGTACGTCGTCGACACCATGGAGGTCGCCGCCCCGTGGGCTCGGCTCGATGCCGTGGTTGAACAGGTTGAAACTGCGATGCTCGCCGTCCCCCACGCACGCGCCGCCACGAGCCATCTCTCGCACAGCTACCTCGACGGCGCGTGCCTGTACTTCACGTTCGCCGCAACTCCGCCTGCCGACGAGATCGACACGACGTACCGCGCGATGTGGGACGCAGGTCAGCGCGCGGCTCTTGCCGCCGGCGCGAACCTGTCGCATCATCACGGGGTTGGACTCAACCGTTCTCCATACATTGAAGAGGCCCTCGGTGCAGGAATTCTTGTGCTTCGCGCCGTGAAGTCGGCGCTCGACCCTCGTGGCATCTTGAACCCGGGCAAGCTCGGGCTGCCGTTGACCCCGTGAGAACACTCGTCATCGACGTCGGCACGAGCGGCCTGCGTGCCGGTCTGATCCACGACGATGGCAGTCTCACCGACCTTCACCATGTCCCGAACCCTCCGTCGTCGCCTGCGCCCGGTCTCGTCGAATTCGACGCCGCCGAGATGTGGCAGCAGGTTCTCGAGGTGTCGCTGGCCGCCGCCGGAGACGACCCCGTCGACGCAGTCGGTATCACCAACCAGCGTGCGTCGGTGATCGGCTGGCGACGCTCGACTGGCGAACCGATCGGCCCCGCGCTCGGCTGGCAAGATCTGCGGACCGTCGGCGACTGCATCGCGATGCGCGCGACGCACGGCATCGCCGTCGCGCCGAACCAGTCTGCGACCAAGATCGCCTGGCTTTCGGGGCAGTTCGACGGCGATCGCAACGACTTGGCGTTCGGAACAGTCGACAGCTGGCTCGCATGGAAACTCACGAACGGTGCCGCCCACGTCACCGACCACACAAATGCCTCTGTCACCGGTCTCGTCACACCCGACGCAACTGATTGGCATGACCCCACGCTTGATGCGCTCGGCATCGACCGGGCCTGGCTGCCTCGCATCGTTCCGACCAGGGGGCACATCGCGGCGGCGACGGCGATTCCCGGTGCGCCGCCGATAGCTGCGCTGGTCGGAGATCAGCAGGCGTCGCTCATCGGCCAAGGATGCATCTCTCCGGGGCGCGCAAAGATCACGTTCGGAACAGGCGGCATGCTCGACCTTTTCGTCGGCGACCGCATTCCGTCGTCGTCGGCGCGCACGGGCTCGGGAACATTCCCGATCGTTGCGCACTCGTGGGACAGCGGCATCGCCTACGGAAGCGAGGCGATCATGTTGTCGGCGGGCACCAGCGTCGAGTGGCTCGTCGACTCGCTCGGCGTTGTCGAGACGGCCGGCGACTCAGATGCGATCGCGGCGACGGTCGCCACCACCGACGGCGCCGTCTTCGTGCCGGCCCTGCTCGGCCTCGGCACCCCGCACTGGGACTACGGCGCGCGTGGCTCTCTGTTCGGCGTCACCCGAGGCACGACGCGGGCTCACCTCGTGCGCGCGGTGCTCGAAGGCGTCGCACATCGCGGGGTCGACCTGCTCGAGGCGGCCGAGGCCGATTCGTCGGTCGCGGTTCCGGAGATTCGCGTCGACGGCGGCATGAGCCGCAATGTGACGTTCGTTCAGGCTCTGGCCGATGCGGCCGCACGTCCCGTGCTTGTCTCACCCGTGACAGAAGCCACGACACTCGGGGCTGGCTTTCTTGCCGGGGTCGCCACCGGCCAGTGGCCCGCGCTCGAGTCTGCGGCCGAGACCATTGCGGGTGTTCGGCGGGTCGAACCATTGGGCGAACCCGGACTCTCGCGGCAACAATGGAACGAGGCGGTGTCCCGGTCGTTGGCCTGGATACCGAACCTCTCGGCACTGGACTTCTAGTGTTGGGAGACCGAACGAGCCCCGCGCGGGCCGACAACGCAACCGGTAAAGGAACAAGTCGAGTGGACCACAACGACGCAGAACTCACCCCGAAGTCAGTCGACACCGCCACCTCCCGGCGCCGCATGATCACCACCTTGCTCGCGGGTGGAGCCGCGGTCGCGGTGGCCCCGCTGCTGGCGTCTGGCGCATTGGCCGCGACCGGCTCACCGACTCGTGACGAGGCCGACTTCGGCCCGTTGAACGCAGGCCTCGAGCGCGAGACGCGCATGGTTGCCGCCTGCCTCGCAGCAGTGAATGCAACCTCGAACGCCGACGACAAGGCGGCCCTGAAGCTGATCCACGACCACCACGTGGCCTATGTGCAGGCACTCACTGGCGCGCTTGGCACCGCCGCCGCCGTCGGAAGCAGCGCGCCGTTGGCCGACATGGGAGGCGGGATCACCCAGATCGCCGGCACGCTCGCCCGTCTGGAGGAGGAGACGATCGACGCGCACCTGTCGATCCTCGCGCAGCTTCGCGGCACCTCGGCGGCGGCGCTGGTCGCCTCGATCATCACAGTCGAAGCCCGACACGTGGCCGCCCTCGGTCTCGTGTCCGGCCAGTCACCTGCCACGGCAGCGGCACTCTGACCGAAAGGCCCCCACGATGGACATCACCACCGACACCACAGTCACCACCGAAGAGTCGCGCACCGTGTCGCGCCGCGCCCTGTTGCGCGGAGGCGGTCTCGCAGCGGTCGCAGGTGCCGTGCTCGCCGCATGCGGCGGCTCAGGAGACCACAGCATCGCCCGCCTGGGCACCGGCGCAGAGACCGAACCGCTGAAAGATGTCGAAGTCACCGACGTCGTGCTCCTTCGCACGGCGATGTCGGTCGAGAAGATGGTGCAAGACGCCGTCACGTCGTCGGCTCTTGCCACCGGATCGGTCGCCTCGCTCATGAAGGCGGTCGGCTCAGCTCACGAAGGTTCCCGTCTCGTTCTGCGCGGCCTCGTCACGGCCCGCAACGGCGATCCTGTCGAAGAAGCAAACGCGAAGCTCACCGCCAACTGGGGCTCACGCGCACTCAATCTGGTGGCCAACAGCGACCAGCAGGAGCAGGACGCCCTCCTTCTTGCACATGCCCTCGAGACTCTCCTCGCGAGCACCTACCAGGGGTTCGTGACCCAGGCGTCCGAGCCGGCGTTGCGGCGCGACATGATGACCCTCGCGGTTGGAGCGTCGCGTCGTGCGGCGACGATTGCCCAGCAGATCGCTCCGGGAACGAAGGGGTTTGTGCCGACTCTCGACGAGCAGGGAAATGCATCGGTCGCGGCCCTGCCGACGGCTTTCGGAACACTTGCCTCGATTCAGGTCACGATCGGCGCGCCGAATGAATCTGGCGTGCGCGAGACCGTCACCATGGAGACCCCGAGCCTCAACTCGTTCATTTACTGACTCCTCTCGCGTCCACGCGGCGCACTCGAGAGTTGAATACCTGATGTGCCGTTTCGCGTGGCGTCGTCGTGCACATCCCTACACTGACTCGTGACGGTGAGTCGCCCGGGTGACCGCAGTGTCGAGAGACGTTGAGGAAAGTCGGGGCTTCACAGGGCAGAGTGCTGGCGAGAGCCAGGTCGGGGCGACCTGACGGACAGTGCAACAGAGAACAAACCGCCGATGGGCGCAAGCCACAGGTAAGGGTGAAACGGTGCGGTAAGAGCGCACCAGCGTGCGGAGTGATCCGCACGGCTCGGCAAACCCCACTCGAAGCAAGGCCAAGCAGGAGGAGACGGCCCGTCTGCCGAAAGGCACCCTCCGGGTAGGCCGCTGAGATGGATGGTCACCACTCGCACACGCGAGCACAGAACCCCGCTTACAAGGCGACTCACCGTCCCCTTCTCCTCCTAGGCAGGGGCGCATCCGCTCGCGGCGTCAGCGCAGGTGCGACGTGTCGTTGAAACCTGTCAGTGACGCGCCGCGTGCACCGACCGCAAACGTCGTCACCGACGCGCGATCGAGCGAGCAGCGCCATGTCGACTCGGGCCCGGTTCCGAGCGCCCATGTGACCGCGCTCTTGATCGGCGATACGTGCGACACAACGATCACGTCTCGTTCCGCCGCGGTCGGCGACCACTCCTCGAGCGCCGGTTGCACACGCCGGTCGAGATCGACCAGCGACTCGCCGCCGGGAGGGGTGAATGCGGGGTCTCGGCGCCACAACGCCCACGTCTCGTCGGAGATGTCGTGCATCGCTTTTCCGTCAAAATCGCCGTAGTCGAGCTCGATGAACCGCGCGTCGACGTCAACGCTGACACCGAGAGCGGCGGCGATCGCGTCCGCCGTCTGGCGTGCGCGCATCAAGGGACTCGACACCACGAGGGCAGACGGATGGCGGCCAGACAACGCCGCCGCAAGTGCCGCCGCCTGTGCACGACCGGTGTCGTCGAGGTCAGGGTCGATACGTCCCTGCAGCAAGCCTCCGGCCTTGATCGCCGTCTGGCCGTGGCGGACGAGAATCAGCATGTGCCGACCTCCGGAGGGTTCGATTCGACAAGTCGTCCCTCGCGCACGAGAAGCGACCGCTGTGACGGGTCGCCGAGCCTGTGCGTGCGCCACAGGAACGCGAGCATCGTGGCCCCGAGCCCTTCGAGAGCGATGTTCCACCAGCCACGTTCGATGCTCGGCAACGAGCCACCGTCGAGCGAGAGTCCGGCGAACGGCCACCAAAACACCGCGGTGTCGGAGAACACCCCGTCAACGACGAGATGCATGAACATCCCGATCGGCAGGGCCAACCAGCGACGACGAGCAGGACGCTTCCCCACGGTGAGTGCCATCACGGCGGCGAGTACGGCAACACTCGCAGTGATCGAGTGCGCAACGCCCGTGCCGCCTGCGAGTCCGTCGACAATGTCGGGCGCGAGTGCACCGAGTGCGAGAACCCTGTAGTCGAACCGGTCGTCGCGGAACACGAGCCACACGGCAAGCGACACGGACCCGACGAACCAGACGAACACGATGACGATGCTACGGAGTCGTGCGTACAGACTTCGGAACTCCCTTTGCGCAGTCGTAGATGAGCGTGCGCGCAGGGTCGACACCGGTCACTGGAAGAGTCGGGTCGGTGACAGTCCGAGGGATGGTCGTGCCGGGGTCGACGATGCGCACAACTGGCCCTCTCGGCTGTGTCGTGGTCGGCGCAACCGTTGGCGCCACGGTCGGCACGGGAACGGCTCCAGGCGCGGCGGTCGTCGTGGTTGTCGCAGGTGCGGTCGTGGAGGGCGCGACGGTGGTCGAGGGCACGGTGGGCACGACGGTTGCGTATGTGCCTGTCAACGACCGGGGCAGACGACCAGAGACCACGTCGGCGGTGCAATCGAGACCGGGCAGATAGAGACGCACAGGGTTGCGCAGGGGCGGCGGCGGTGCTGTCCAGTCGACCGGGCGCCCCTCGTAGTCGGCGGCCAGTGCGTCGTGTGCGGCGTCCATGTAGGCCTTCCAGATGCGCGCCGGGTAGGTCGCCCCCTGCACACGCGGCACTCCGTCGCGCACGAACTCGGGAATGCGATCCATCGACGTGTACCCCTTCGGGTCGCCCACCCAGACAGACGTGGTGAGCCAGGGCGTGAACCCCACGAACCAGGCATTGGTGTTGCGATCCTGGGTTCCGGTCTTTCCTGCAGACGGTCTCTCGTTTGCGAGCGGGGTGCGCCGTGCCGTGCCGCGAATGAGCGTCTGCTTCAGAATGTCAACGGCCTTGTCTGCGACTTCTTTCGAGATCACACGCTCTGCAATCTTCGATGTCACCTGACCCTTGGCGGTGATGGTCACCACGTCGCCGGCAACGTCGTGCCGGTACAGCACCGTGCCGTCAGTTGTCTTGACCTCTTGCACGAACCACGGCTCGTGGTGCACACCGCCGTTCGCAATCGTCTGTGCGCCCGAGGCCATGTCGAGCGGGCTCATCTCGTTCGCCCCCGTCGAGAGGCTCGCGTACGGAAGGATCGGGAATGTCTCGGGCCGCAGCCACTGCGACGAGGCATACCGATAAATGCCGTTCACCACCCGGTTCAGGCCGACGATCTGTGCAAGTCGTGCATACGCACAGTTGATCGACAGCCAGGTTTGCTCCGCGAGCGAGGTCGTGGGTTTGCTCACGCCTCTGGTGATGCGGAACGGTTCGTCGGGCTGTTCGGGGTTCGGCATCGTGCACGGCAGCGTGCCGTCGATGAGGTCGGTGGCTTGGACACCCGCTTCGAGTGCCGACACCAGCACGAACATCTTGATGCTCGACCCCGTCTGTCGTCGGCGCAGGCCGAGGTTGACCTCGTTGCGGCCCGGCCTGAACGGTGCGCCCCCACGCAGCGCCCTGATCGCCCCGGTCGCAGAATCGAGTGACACCAGTGCCGAATCGATCCCGAGTGATGTCTCGGGCATTTTCTTTGCTGCATCCTCGGCGGCCTTCTGGGCGTCGCGATCGATGGTGGTCGTCACCGTGATGCCCCCGCGGTAGAGGGCGTTGTACCGCTCGGCGTAGGTGTCTCCGAGCACCGTCGACTGCTCGAGCAGGAACTCGCGCACCATCTCCGAGATGTGCGTGCGGCTCGTGGGGCGCTCCGGCGCCTCGGACAGTGCCTCGGGTATCACGAATCGCGTCGGCGAGTCGGGCTCGACGAGTGCCCCACCTTCGTCGGCGGTCACGAGATTCGTCTCCACCAGACGCTCCACCACCTGGGCGAACCTGCGCCGCGCCTGCTGCGGACGGCGGATCGGGTCGTACGTCGACGGCGCACGCACCAGGCCTGCGAGAAAACCTGCCTCGGCAACAGTCAACTGCGCCGCACTCTTCTGGAAGTACACCTCGGCGGCCGACTCGATGCCGTAGGCGTTGTTTCCGAGGAACACGCGACTGAGATAGCGCTCGACGATCTGCGCCTTGGTGAGCGACTTCTCGAGCATCGCCGCGTATCGCGCCTGGAGAATCTTGTAGCGACCGTCGCGCGGCAGTCCGCCGAGGAACTCGAGCTTCACGACCTGCTGCGTGATCGTCGAGGCCCCCTGACGCGACCCGGTGAACTGGAAGTTCGCGAATGCGGCGCGCACGAGCGACCTCAGGTTGACCCCGCGATGGCCGTAGAAGTCCGAGTCCTCGACCGCAAGAAATGCGCCCACAACATGCTCGGGCAGTGCGGCAATGTTCACCGGCTGGATGTTCTCGGCCTCGAAGACCCCGATCTGCTGGCCGTCTTTGTCGAGAATCACCGATCGAGCAGAAATTCCGCCGAGGCCCGGGAGCCGGACCGGCACCTCGTCGTGGGAATTCAGCGCTCTCCATGCATACGGGGCGGCCCCCACCACCGTTGCAGTGATGAGGAGAGCGGCGGCGACAACCGACACCGAGAACCTGACAAGCCAATTGGCACGGTGAGACACGACGCTCAAACGGTAGCCCTGGCCACGCGCCCATCGCCGGCACCGGGTTAGCCTCGCAGGGTGGCGACGATCGCGCGGAGCACCCGCTGATGATCTCGACTCTCCGGTCGGTGGCGCGTTTTTCCCTGCCTCGCTTCGGCGTCAGCGGCCGTCTCTCGCGCGCGGCCAACGTCGCCGACCTGCGCGGGATCGCCCGCCGCCGCCTGCCCGGGGGCATCTTCGACTACATCGACGGCGCCGCAGAAGACGAAGTCACCCTGCGCTCCAATGTCGACGCATTCGCATCATGGAGATTTGTGCCGCGAGTGCTGCGCGACGTGTCGTCGGTCGACACCTCCACGACGCTCTTTGGCAGGTCGCTCCCCGTACCCCTGATCCTCTCCCCCACCGGTTTCAGTCGCATCGCCGACTCACAGGGCGAACTGGCAGTCGCGCGATCGGCCGCCAGGCACGAGCTGCCGTACTGCCTCTCGACCCTGTCGACCCGGTCAATCGAAGAAGTCGCGTCGGTCAGCAACGGAGACAAGTGGTTCCAGGTGTACGTCTGGCGGGACCGCGGTCTGACCTCCGAGATGCTGACCCGCGCGTCTGCTGCCGGGTACTCGACGATTGCGATCACTGTTGACACGCCGGTGCTCGGTCGGCGCGAGCGCGACACCAGGCGGGGATTCACCCTGCCCCCCACGCTCGGCCTGTCGACGATTGTCGACGGCATCCGTCACCCGGGCTGGACGTGGGACTTCGTGCGGGGCGGACCGATCACATTCTCGAACATCGCCGCGCACGCCGGCGGCGGCACGGCGGTCACGCTCTCTGAGTTCATCGCGGCCCAGTTCGACCCGTCACTGTCGTGGGACGACATCGCTTGGTTCCGCGAACGGTGGAGCGGGAGCATTGTGATCAAGGGAATCCAGTCGGTCGACGACGCATCACTCGCGGTTCACCACGGCGTCGACGGAGTCATGCTCTCGAACCACGGAGGCCGGCAACTCGACCACGCACCCGCACCGATTGATCTCGTCGCCCCGGTGCGCGATGCCGTCGGCGACTCACTTGCCGTGATCTGCGACGGCGGCATTCGGCGCGGCTCTGACGTCGTGAAGGCCCTCGCTCTCGGCGCGGACGCGTGCACCATGGGTCGCACCTATCTATACGGCCTGGGCGCAGCCGGCGAGCGCGGCGTCGACACGGCGATTGAGATGCTCACGTCCGAGATGCGCCGAACGATGGCCCTCGCCGGCCTGCGGTCGCTCGGCGAGATCACCCGCGATGTGATCACACCCACCGAGAGAGCTCGCCGATGACGCATTCGTACGCCCGAAACGAACGCCTCCCGGTGGAGGTGTTGGTGTTCGAGATGGATCCTGACGTCGTCGAGGAATTCTTGCGCGTCGACCACGAGGTGTGGACGCTCGGCGAGGCATACCTGCCCGGCCACGACCGCATTCCCTTCGTGTCAAAAGAGGTGTGGCTTGACGACGCCCACCCCGGACGCGTCACGCTTGTGTTCGTCTGGGAGTCACGTGACGCCTGGGACCATGTCGGCAACCCCGACACTCAGGCACGGCTCCAGGCCGAGTTCGACTCGCGCTTCCCTCACCAGGTGCGGCTTGTCGCCGCCCCTCACGAGGACTCCAATCAGGGAATTCACCGATTCAGCCGTTTCGAAAAAACCGACTGAGGTCTCACCATCAGGTGATGGAACGCAGCGCCGCGAGGATCAAGTCGGTCCATGCGTCGTTTTCGACGTGTGACGGCGCAATGTCATCGAGCACCCTCCCGAACGAGTACGACTGCACGAACGTGGCCAACAGCCGCGGGTCGACTTCCCTCTTCACGAACCCACGTTCCTGAAGTTCACGGGCAAGGTCTGTGAGTGCGCCGGTGAGACGCTCCTGTTCGGCTGCGAGTTGTGCTGCGAACTTCGGCGAATGGCGCACCTGTCCGACGATCGCGGCCCGGTCTTCCCTCGAGGCCGCTCGCTCCTGCCCGCTGGATGCATCGACGATGGCCCGAAACGCAGTGAACATCTCGTCTCTCGACGACACACGCGTCAATACTTGGGCGATGTTCGCATTGTCCTCGTCGACGTAGCGCGAGTAGCGGGTGATCTGCGCCGTCTCGATGACGTCGTTGAAATCCTCGAAGTGGTGATACATCGAACCCTTCGAGATACCGGAGGTCTCGAGCAGTTCTTCCACAGTAAACCCGTGTGGACCCGAGCGGTCAATCAGCTGGACTGCCGTCTCGAGAAGGAGCGCCTTTGTGGGATGCATCGCCTTGGCGGCGTGAAGTGAAGCCACCCCTATAGTCAACCATCATTTACACACGACCACCGACCTAAGATGACCACGTGTCACACGTCGAACGCCACGCCGCCGGCCGAATCGGCGCTCTTCGCGCCATGGTTCTGGGTGCGAACGACGGAATCGTCTCAACCGCAAGTCTGGTGCTAGGGGTCGCCGCGGCCGACGCGTCGACAAATGCGATCGTGACCGCCGGAGTGGCCGCGCTCGTGGCAGGAGCGACATCGATGGCACTTGGCGAATATGTCTCTGTCTCCTCGCAGAGCGACTCCGAGGCGGCCGACATCGCCAAGGAGACGCGCGAACTGCAGGAGATGCCCGAGCACGAACTCGACGAGTTGACGGCCATATTTGAAGACAAGGGGCTCTCGCACTCTCTCGCGCGCACCGTGGCTGTTGAGTTGACCGAGAAGGACGCGCTGAAAACCCACCTCGCAGAAGAACTCGGCATCACTGAGATCACCCGCGCCAGACCCGTGCAGGCAGCCATCGTCTCGGGAGTCTCGTTCACCATCGGCTCAGCCGTCCCCCTCCTCACGATCGCGCTCGCACCTGAGTCGTCGAGGATCGTGACTACGCTCGCTGTGGCCCCC
>JBMTOT010000042.1:0-14857 GCA_049442935.1 Ilumatobacteraceae bacterium
GATCGTCGCCCTCGTTGCGTCTCCGGTGGCGGTGCTCGCGTGGTCGTTGGCCGACCCGTCGACTGATGTGTGGGCCGAGCTGTGGCGCACCCGACTACCGGGAATGATCAGAGAGACGGTGCTGCTGCTGATATCAGTGGTGATCGGAACCGTCGTTCTCGGTACCGGGCTCGCTTGGCTCGTCGCTGCGCACAGTTTCCGTGGGCGCCGGCTTGTCGGGTGGCTGCTGGTGACACCGCTTGCCATTCCCGGCTACGTGGGCGGTTTCGTGTGGCTCGACACCCTCTCTGGCGTCTTCGGCGCACGAGGCGTGCGGTCGCTGTGGTTGTGCGCGGTGGTGCTCGTCGTGTCGCTCTACCCGTACGTGTTCCTGTTTGCCCGCGCCGCATTCGCTGATCAAGGAGCCGACACGGTGGCCGCCGCGCGCAGTCTCGGGGCCTCGCCTGCCGAGACGTTCTTCAAGGTGGTGCTGCCGGCGGCTCGGCCCGCCATTGCCGGCGGTGCCGCGCTGGTGGCGATGGAGGTTCTCACCGACATCGGCACCGTGCGCCTCTTCAATGTCAGCACGCTCGCAGACGGCGTGATGCGTGTGTGGTTCGACACCGGCAACCGCGGCGCGGCAACTGAATTGGCAAGTGCATTGACGGGGGCTGCGATTCTTCTGATCGCACTCGAGAGACTTCTTCGTCGCGGTGCGCGCCGGTCGCGTCGTGCAGCAGAAGCAGTGCTCTCGCCTCGGCGTCTCTCACCTGTCGGCCAGGTGACTGCACTCGGAGTGTCACTCACTGTGCTCATTGTGGCGGTCGGCACTCCGGTGGCACGCCTGGTGGCATGGAGCATCGAGACAATCCGTGCCGGTCGGGCGGTTACCGTCGCCGGCGGCATCTCGCATCATGCATCGAACACACTCGGTCTCGCTCTTGCGGCGGCGACGGTGAGCATCGCGCTCGGTGTCGTGCTTGCAGTCACCGTCGCCCACCGCGGCCGGCTCGCCCACTTTGCTGGTCGACTCTCGACGGTTGGGTATGCAATGCCGGGGCCTGTGGTTGCCGTCGGCGTGGTGGTCACACTCGCCGCCGTTGATCGCCGCGGGTGGTTGCCTGACGGGTTCTTCCTTGTCGGATCTGTCGCCGGACTCGTGTTCGCCCTCGTGGTGCGCTTCCTTGCCGTCGGCTACCAGGGCGTTGAGGCGAGTCTCGAGCGAGTGCCGCCGGCGACGGTCGAGAGTGCTCGCGTGCTCGGGGCCGGCCCGGTACGCACCGCTCTGTCGATAGAACTGCCGGCCGCGCGCTTCGGCATTCTCGCCGCGGCGGCCCTGTTGAGCGTCGACATGATCAAGGAACTTCCCATCACCTTGTTGTTGCGCCCGTTCGGGGTCGACACGTTGTCGGTGTGGGTGTGGCAGGCGACGTCGGAGAGTCTCTGGGCACAGGCAGCCGTACCCTCTCTGATCATGGTGACGGTCGGCATGGCGGCAGTGGGAGCACTGCTGTATGCGCTGGAACGTGGGGCCCAAGTTGACTCGTGACGCTGATGCCGTGAACGTGCCTGCTCTTCGCATCGCGTCGGTGTCGCGCGCCCTCGGTGGGCGTCCCGTGCTGAACGGCGTCTCGCTCGACGTCGCCTCGGGTGAACTCATCACGCTGGTCGGCCCGAGCGGGTGCGGCAAGTCGACTCTTCTGCGGGTGGTCGCCGGGCTCGAACAACTCGACTCTGGTCGAATCGATCTTGACGGTGCCGATATGACCGAAACGCCCGCCGAGAAGCGCCGAATCGGTCTCGTCTTCCAAGACAATGCGCTCTTTGGCCACATGCGCGTCGAACGCAATGTCGCGTTCGGGTTGCGCCATCTGCCGCGCGCCGAACGCACCGAGCGCACCCGCGAGATGCTCGAGTTGGTGAAACTCGGCCACCTCGCACGCCGCTACCCGCATCAGCTGTCGGGTGGCGAGCAGCAACGCGTGGCTCTGGCCCGCGCGCTCGCGCCACGGCCGGCTGTGGTGCTTCTCGACGAACCCTTCGGTGCGCTCGATGAGGTCTTGCGTGAGGAACTGGGCTGGGAAGTGAAGGCGATTCTCGCCGAGCGGAACACCGCGGCGATTCTGGTGACCCACGATCGGCACGAAGCGATCACGCTCGGCGATCGGGTCGCAGTGATGGACAACGGCGCCATTCTCCAATGCGCCCCGCCGCGCACCGTGTACGACCAGCCGGTCACCCGGTTCGTGGCCGACTTTCTCGCGGTGTCGTCGTACCTGCCGGGCGCCTCGGGTGGACAGACCATGGTGCGGCCGCACCAGCTGCGGGTCAGCGCCGGCGGGCCGCACACCATCGTGCGCGTCGAGTTCCTCGGGTCGACCCATCGCTACACCGTTCGTGCCGCCGACGGCTCGACGTTGGTGTCAGACGTCGGGCCCGATCAACCGTTGGCGGCGGGCGACTCGTGCTCGGTCGACATCGTGAACAACACCATGCGCGCCCCACGCTGATGGCACACCCCGTGTAGTCGACTCAGGCGGTTGGTGTCGTTCCGGGTGCGGTCGGCTCGGTCGGGCGGGCCACCACTTCTTCTTCGAGCACCGTCACGCGAATGCCCCCCACCAGTTCGGTGATGAGGTTGAACACGATCGCCCCCACCACCCACAGGGCGGTGCCAAGACCGGCGAGGAACAAGCCCAAGATGGCCGACGACCGGAACAATTGCGAGCCGTCGAAGGTGAACGACTCCCAGCCGAACGACTCGAGGAAGTTCTCAATGTTGTCGATGGTTCCGGTCGCGCTCGCGACGTTCCAGAGCAGCAGCCCTGTCACCATCACCACCAACCACAGCGCCAAGTGGAAGACCGCCCCCACCTTGGCGACGCTCCAGGCATCGACGTCGCGCACGGTGCGCACAACCCGACGCACACGGCGGCGTTGCGAGGTGTCGGTGTCGGCCACGAACGAAGTGTAAGCGCGCACCGGGCGGGTGCCGGGTCACTCGGCGAGTGCCGCGCTCGTTGCGGCGCCACAATGCGAGACCACCGTGACCTCAGTTGCACCGTCTGGTCGCAACACCACAGCACTGATGCGAACCTCGAGCCGACCGGCGAACCGCTCTGCGACATGCGCGCCATGCGAGACGTGAGCAAGCGCCACGGCGTCTGCGATCGACTCGGCACACGAACGGCGCAGGGTGTCGCGAGTGTGTGCGACGACCACCGCACACCCGGTCACAGCAATAGCCACCCACCACAGGGTGAGAATGGTGATCGAACCGCGACGAGTGCGGCTGCGGTCAGTCGTCGTCGGCCGAAAGAATGGGAGCGACAGAGGCAACCACGGCACCGTCGTCGAGGTTCATGAGGCGCACGCCGGTTGCCGCGCGACCCTGACTGGAGATCTGCTTGACCTCGGTACGAATGGTGACCCCGTTCGATGCAACGGCGACGATCTCGTCTTCGATGCCCACCATGAACGCCGCCACCACGTGGCCCTTCTTGGAGGTGATCTTCACCCCGATGACGCCCTGCGTGCCGCGACCCTTGCGCGGGAACTGACCGTTCTGCGTGCGCTTGGCGTACCCGGCGTCGGACACGATGAGCAGTGCTCCCTCGTCTTTGCCGGCGTCGGCCGAGATGACGTAGTCGCCTGCCTTCAGCTTCATGCCGCGCACACCGGCCGCGGTGCGACCCATCGGGCGCACCTCCTTCTCGGAGAAGCGGATGACCTGGCCGGAATGGCTGACGATGAAGATGTCGTTGTCGCCTGCCGTTTCAATGACGCGCACGAGCTCGTCGCCGTCTTTCAGACTCAAGGCAATGAGGCCGTCGCGGCGGCTCGAGTTGTAGGCGTCGAAGGCGGTCTTCTTCACCTGGCCCTGCTTGGTGACGAAGAACAGGAACCGCTCACCCGGGAACTCGCGCGTGTCGATGATCGCCTGGATCGTCTCGCCCGCCTGCAACGGAAGCAAGTTGACGATGGGAATGCCCTTGGCGGTGCGCTCACGCTCAGGAATGTCGGCCGCGCGCAGCTTGTACACGCGTCCGCGGTTCGAGAAGAACAACAGATACGCGTGCGCTGTCGTGAACATGACGCGCCGCACGATGTCGTCTTCTTTCAGAGTCGCGCCCTTCACGCCGCGCCCGCCGCGGGCCTGCGCGCGGAACGACGCGGCCGGCACGGCCTTCACGTACTGGGCCTGGGTCATCACGACCACGAGCTCCTTGTCGTCGACCAAGTCTTCGAGGGCCATCTCGCCGGTGTCGTGGGTGATCTGACACACGCGCGGTGTCGCGAACTCTTTGCGCACGTCTTCGAGTTCAGCCTTGATGACGCCGCGCAGCTTCTTGTCGGAGGCGAGGATCGACTCGTACTCCTTGATCTTCTCGGTGAGTTCACCGATCTCTTTCTCGAGGTCGATGCGCGAGAGCTTTGTCAACTGGCGCAGCTGCATGTCGAGAATGTCGACGGCCTGGCGCTCAGAGAACTCGTACGGCTTCTTCATGAGCGCTTCTTTGGCGCTCGCTGCGTCGTCAGACTCGCGGATCAACTTGATGATCTTGTCGATCACGTTGAGCGCCTTCATGCGCCCTTCGAGAATGTGCGCCCGGTCACGCGCCTTGTCGAGGCGGAACTGCGTGCGGCGAGTGACGACCTCAATCTGGTGCACGACATAACCCTCGAGGGCATCTCGCAGGTTCAGCGTGCGGGGCACACTGTCGACGAGGGCGACCATGTTGACCGGGAACGACGTCTGCAGACTCGTCAACTTGAAGAGATTGTTCAGCACCACGTTCGCGTTCGCATCGCGCTTCAGTTCGATGATGAGGCTTGTCTGGCCACCCGAGGAGTTGTCGTTCACGTCGGCAATGCCGTCGAGATCGCCGCCGTCGACCAATTCCTGGATGCGGGCAGCGATCGACGAGCACGAGGCCTGGTACGGCAATTCAGTGACGCGAATCTCCATGCGGCCCTTGCGGCCCTCCTCTATGGAGCATTTGGCGCGCATCTTCACCGACCCGCGACCGGTGCGGTACGCGTCGATGATGCCCGAGCGGCCGAGGATCTGGCCGCCTGTCGGGAAGTCGGGACCCTTCACGAAATTCATGAGGTCGTCGACGGTGGCCTCGTCGTTGTCGAGCAGGTGAATGGTGGCATCGATCACTTCGCCGAGGTTGTGCGGCGGGATCGACGTCGCCATGCCGACCGCGATGCCCTGGCTGCCGTTCACCAACAGGTTCGGGAAGCGCGCCGGCAGAACCTTTGGCTCCTCTGAGGTGCCGTCATAGTTCGGGATCATGTCGACGGTGTTTTCGTCGATGCCGTCGAGCAGTCTCATGGCGAGGGTGTGCAGGCGCGACTCGGTGTAACGCGCGGCGGCGGGACCGAAGTCGGGCGAGCCGTAGTTGCCGTGGAAATCGATCAGCGGGTGGCGCAGCGAGAACGGCTGGGCCATGCGCACCAATGCGTCGTAGATGGCGCCGTCGCCGTGCGGGTGATACCGGGCCATGGTGTCGCCGGTGACGCGGGCGCACTTCACAAACGGACGGTCGGGACGGAAGCCTTGCTGGTCCATGTCCCAGATGATGCGTCGGTGCACGGGCTTCAGGCCGTCGCGCACATCAGGGAGCGCGCGCGACATGATGACCGACATCGCGTAGTCGAGGAACGACCGTTCCATCTCGTCTTGGAGAGGAACCGGCTGGATGGGGTCGCTCGGCGGCATGTTCACGTCGGTCACGGCCGTCTCCTAGAAGTCGAGGTTGCGCACGTCGCGCGCGTTGGTGGTGATGAAGTTCTTGCGGCTCTCCACGTCGTCGCCCATGAGCACGCTCATGACTTCGTCGGCGAGAGCGGCCTCTTCGACGGTGACCTGCAGCAGCGTGCGGGACGAGGCATCCATGGTCGTCGACTTGAGCTCTTGCCAGTCCATTTCGCCGAGTCCCTTCAGGCGCTGGAACTCTTTCTTGTGGTTCGGCTTCTCGGCGAGGAACGCGTTCTTCGCGGCGTCGTCTTTGAGATAGATCTTCTCTTTGCCGACCTCGGTCGAGTACAGCGGCGGCTGGGCGATGTACACGTAGCCGGCTTCGACCATCTCGCGCATCTGTCGGAAGAAGAACGTGAGCAGCAGCGTGCGAATGTGGCTGCCGTCGACATCGGCGTCGGCGAGTGCGATCACCTTGTGATAGCGCGCCTTTGTGACGTCGAACTCGTCGCCCACGCCACCGCCGATCGCGGTGATGAGTGCCTGGATCTCGTTGTTCTTCAGCATCTTGTCGAGGCGTGCGCGCTCGACGTTCAGAATCTTTCCGCGAATGGGAAGAATGGCCTGCGTGCGCGGGTCGCGCGCGTCAACCGCCGTGCCACCGGCCGAGTCGCCCTCGACGATGAACAACTCGCTCTCGTCGGGGTTGCCGCTCGAGCAGTCCTTCAACTTGTCGGGCATGCCGGCACCAGACAGTGCGGTCTTGCGACGCACCGCGTTGCGCGCGTTCTTTGCCGCAAGGCGAGCCTGCGAAGCGGCGATTGCCTTCTTGATGACCTTGTTCGCCTCGGTCGGGTTCTCGTCGAACCATTCGGCGAGATTCTTGTTGGTCGCCTTCTGTACGAACGAGCGCGCCGGAACGTTGCCGAGCTTGGCCTTGGTCTGGCCCTCGAACTGCGGCTCGCGCACCTTCACCGACACGATCGCGGTGATGCCCTCACGAATGTCTTCGCCGAGCAGGTTGTCGTCTTTTTCTTTCAGAAGACCCTTGTCGCGCGCGTACTTGTTGGCGACCGACGTGAGCGCAGTCTTGAAACCCTCAACGTGCATTCCGCCCTCTGTGGTGGAGATGCCGTTCGCGTACCCGTGAATGCCTTCGTGGTAGCCGGTGTTCCACTGCACGGCGACGTCGAGTTCCATGCCGTCGGCGTCGTCTTCGTCGGTGTACGAGGCGACCTTTGCGAACAGTGGTTCTTTTGTCGCATTCAGGTGCTTCACGAAATCGACGATGCCGCCCTTGTACTGGAAGGTGACGGTTTGTTCTTTTCCTTCGCGCTCGTCGGTGAAGACAACTTCGAGACCCTTGTTGAGAAAGGCCATCGTCTGGAGCCGCTCCATGACGGTTCGTGCCACGAACTCGACGCCTTCGCTCGCAAAGATGACGGGGTCTGGATAGAAGGTGACGGTCGAGCCGGTCTTGCGTCCGCGACCGGGAGTGGCGCCGACTTTCTTCAGTTTGCTGACGGGCTTGCCGCCGTCTTTGAATTCCATCTGCCATCGGTCGCCGTCTCGATCGATCTCGAGAAGAACCTTCGTTGACAACGCATTGACGACACTGACACCCACGCCATGCAGACCGCCGGAAACCTTGTAGCCCTCGCCACCGAACTTGCCGCCCGCATGCAACACGGTGAGCACGACCTCGGCCGCACTCTTTCCCTTGTGCGGGCCCGACGGGTACGGGTCGACAGGAATGCCGCGGCCGTTGTCGTCGACACGACAGCCGCCGTCCGCGAGGAGAGTGATGCCGACACGGGTACAAAACCCGGCCATTGCTTCGTCAACCGAGTTGTCGACGACTTCCCAAATCAGGTGGTGAAGACCGGCGAGACCCGTCGATCCGATGTACATACCCGGGCGCTTTCGCACCGGGTCGAGACCCTCCAGAACCTGGATGTCCTTGGCTCCGTAATCGGCCGAGGGGGTCTTGGAAGAAGCCTTTGTGGGGGCCTTTTTTGGTTCAGCCATGACCTCGAAATTCTACCTGTGGGGGTGTTGCTCACCGGGGACGCTTGACCCGAATCTGCAGCGAGTCGACTTCGTCTCCGGCGCGCTCTCGCAATGTGGAGATGAGCCGGGTTTCGAGGAAACGCAATTGCGTGGCCCATGCGTTGTCGACCACCTCGACGGTGAGCACACGGTTCTCGAGCCGCTTGGGTGACACGTTGTCGGCAATGGCATCACCGACAATCTCGCGCCACGATCGAAAGAGTTCGACCCCCTCTCGCTGGTCGACCACCTTGATGCGCTGGAGCAACTTGGCAAGCACGTCGCCGAGCGGACGGGGGTCGCGGGGTCGTGGGTTTGGGCGATCAACCACCTTCGACCACCTCACCGGCGACCACCGTCACCACCGCGTCAGGTCGGGCCGCCTCGGGTAAGGCTCCGGCGGTGGTGATGATCACCTGTCCGGCAGGCATGTGGGCGATCAGCCGCTCGCTTCGACCGGGGTCGAGTTCTGAGAGCACGTCGTCGAGCACGAGCAGCGGGGCCTCCCCTGCCACCTCGGTCACCAACCGGTGAATTCCGAGTCGCAGGGCAAGGGCGAGGGTGCGGCACTCACCCTGGGAGGCGTGCGAACGGGCCGGCATGCCTTTCACGAAGAGCCCGACGTCGTCGCGGTGGGGTCCGACGCTGGTGATCCCCCGGCGCAGGTCGTCGTCACGCGAGTCGGCCAGGGCCGCCGCCAACCCGGTGCGCCTCCATTCGGGCTCGTACATCACCTCGACTGGGGTTGCCTCCCCGGCCAGTTGTTCATAGGCCTCCTGCACAAATGGGGCCAGCCGAGCCACGAAGCGGGCCCGTGCTTCTCCCAGGCGGGTGCCCTCAAGAACAAGTTTTTCATCCCACACATCAAGGGTGAGGGCGATGTCGTCGGTGAGACGCCCATGTGACTGCTTCAACAGGCTGTTGCGCTGGCGAACGATGCGATCGACCTCGAGCCGAAGCCGGTCGTTTTTCGGCGCGAGAGCAACCAATGCATCGTCGAGCATGTCGCGCCGGGCAGACGGACCTTCGTAGACAACCTGCAAGTCGGACGGTGCGAACACGGTCGAGCGCACCACTCCCAGAAGATCGCGTGTGCGTGCGAGGCGCTGCTTGTTGACCAGCACCTTGTTGCGTCCGGCCCGGTTGATCTCAGCTTCCACGAGAATCTCTCGGCCGTCGGGGTGCACGATCACCGCGCGCAGGTACGCACTGTCGGCGCCTTCGCGCACCAATGCATCGTTCGGAACACCGCGAAAACTCCGCAACGTGGAGAGATAACTCATCGCTTCGGCGAGCGACGTCTTGCCTTGGCCGTTCTTGCCGACAACCGCGGTCACACCAGCGTGTGGCTCGATCACCGCACTTTTGTAGATGCGGAAGTCGGTGAGTTCGATGCGAGTGATCACGCCGAGCCTTTTGCGCGACCCGTTCGCGTCACAGACGCTGCGGCATCAACAAGTAGAGATAGTTCTCGTCGCCGACCGGCGTGATGACGGCGGGCTTGTTCGCCGCGCTCGTCGCAATGACGATTTCCTCGGTTGCACATGCGTCGACTCCGGCCGCCAGGTAGTCGCCGTTGAAACCGACCGTGATCTCTTCTCCGTCGTAGGTCGCGTCGATGTCTTCGGTGCTGGTTGTTCCGTCGGTCAACTGCACCGTCAGACGCGCACCGGTCGACGACATGTGCACACGAACCGGCGCCATGTCGCTCGACAGAACACCGGTGCGGCGCAACGCATCGAGCATCTCTGTGCGATTCACCGTGAGTTTGTTGGGGTTCGCCTTCGGCACGATCGACTCGTACGGCGGGTAGTCGGCATTGATGAGACGCGTCGACAGCGTCATCGACGGCGACTGGAACGATGCGTCGAGATCGCTGAAACGAACCGTCACTTCGTCAGACATGTCGAGAAGTCGGCCAAGTTCGGCGAGTGCTCGTGCCGGAATGAGGAACTTGTCGTCTGAGATGCCGCTCGTTCCTGGGAGATCGCGAATCGCGAGGCGATAGCCGTCGGTCGCCGCCAGCTGCAGTCCCTTGTCGGTCGATGCAATGACCACTGCCGAGAGATGGTGTTTCTGCGGGTCACGACTCGCGGCCAACACGACTTGATCGAGTGCGGACTTGAGCAACGACGACGACAGCGGCACTGCTTCACCGGCTGGTGCGGTGGTGCGCGGGAATTCGATTGCATTCAACGTCGGAACTGTGAAGCGTGAACGGCCTGCGCTGATTGTTGCGTTGTCGGCAGCGACTTCGACGGTCACCTTGCCCGACGGCATCACGCGAACGATGTCGTTCAGAATTCGCGCACTGACCAGGCCTTGGCCGTCTGTGTCTCCGCCGACGGCCAACTGAAACTGCAGAGAGATGTCGGTGTCGGTGCTGATCGCGACCAACGTGTCACCCGTGAGAGTCATCTTCACGCCCGACAGCGCCGGGGTTCCCGCGTTGCGCGTCGATGCAATGCGTGCCAAGGCTCCGAGAACCTCGGCCAGGGCTGCTTGTTCGCTTCTGAACTTCACGATGTGCTCCGGGTTGGCGGGTTGGTGCGAGTGTACGACGCGACTGTTGCCGACATCAGACCATGTTCTTCTTGTCTAATGGTTGTAATAAGTGTTGTGGATTGTGGACGACAAGGCCCTCGGCCTTGTGCTGCAACGAAGTCGGGTGTGTGTTCCGAGACGACCCGAATCACACCTTTCGCGCGTGTAGTTCGCTGTGTTGTGGACGACACCCGGGTTGTCCCCGCCTGCCCACACCGGTTCCACACGGCATCCACCTGGTGGTGCACAGAACCTGTGTTCGGGGCGGACACGGCGGACATCGGCGTCAGGAGTTCTTGATGCGGGCGATCAACTCGGTCACCTGGTCGAAGGTGGCCTTCTCTTCGCGCATCAGGCGCTGCACCTTGTCGACCGCGTGAATGACCGTGGTGTGGTCGCGGCCGCCGAACAGACGGGCAATTGCCGGGTAGCTGAGCTCGGTCATGTCTCGGAACACGTACATGGCGACTTGTCGGGCCGAGACCAACGGGCGCTGGCGGCTCTTGCCCTTCAAGGCCTCGACAGAGAACCCCAGATACGCGGCCATCTCCGCCAGCATCTCTTCGTCGGTGCGGAGTTTGGTGACGTTCTGGGTGAGAAGGTCAGCCAATTGGGCCTGTGCCATGTCTATGGTGGCCGGCTCGCGGGTCAGGTTGGCGTACGCCGTCACCCGGATCAGGGCCCCCTCCAGCTCGCGGATGTTGGAGGTGATGTTGGAGGCGATGAACTCAAGCACGTCGGCCGGGAGCGGGGTGTTGTCGCGCTCGGCCTTGTTGCGGAGAATCGCCAGGCGGGTCTCCATGTCGGGCGGCTGAATGTCGGTGATCAGACCCCAGCGGAACCGGCCGCGGAGCCGGTCTTCGAGGGTTGGGATGGCGTCGGGCATCCGGTCAGACGAGATGACGATCTGCTTGTTCGCCCCGTGGAGGGAGTTGAAGGTGTGGAAAAACTCCTCCTGGAGTCCTTCCTTGCCTTCCATGAACTGGATGTCGTCGATGAGCAGAACGTCAACGTCGCGGTAGCGACGCTTGAACGCAGTCGTCGAGTTCGTTCGAATGGCATCGACGTACTCGTTCAGGAATGTCTCAGTGGAGACGTAGCGCACCTCGTAGTGGGCGTAGTGGTCGTGCACGTACCACCCGATGGCGTGCAGCAGGTGGGTCTTACCGAGCCCCGCCGAGCCATAGATGAACAGAGGGTTGTACGAACGCGCCGGTGTCTCGGCGACCCGCAATGCGGCCGCGAGAGCGAACTGGTTCGATGCACCCTTGACGAAGTTGTCGAAGGTGTAACGGGGGTTCAAGCCCGCCGCCAAACCCTTGCCACCATTGGGATTTTCAGCGATCACGCGAGTCGTCATGTCAACGGTGGAGGGAGCCGTCACGACGTTTGAGGTGTCACTTGTGTCGACGTCGGAGATGTCGATGATGAGCTCACGGTCGCTCTCCCCGATCTCGTCGAGTGCTTCGAGCACGAGGGGGCGGTATCGCGTGACGATGCGATCGCGCACGAGCGCGTTCGGCACCTGAAGCCTGAGCTCTTCCTGCTCGCTCGGTACAGCGACGACATCGTTGAATGTCGAGTACCAAACTCCTTCGGACACCTGCGCTTTGAGCAGCTGGGCCGTCGCATTCCAGACGGCTTCGTGGTTGCTCATGTGGGGCCTCCTCCCTCCGCTCCACAGCGTTATCCACAGGGTGTGGACGACGCCCCCGGTGATTTCACCGGGATCTGTGACCGTAGCAGGGCGTGTGGATATCCAAAATTTGACCCAAACTGCCCTTCGAAGAAGCCCCCGGGCACGTTAGCGACAGGACCCATTGGCCAAGGCGGGTGGGACTCGTTCTGGGAGCGTTAGCCTGAGGAAGTTGTCTGCCGCGTGCCAATGGCTCAGGTAGGCCAAACAGATGTCTGCTCTTTCGGGAGCATGTCCCACAAGGAAACGCCATGAAGCGCACATTCCAGCCGAACACACGCCGCCGGGCCCGCAAGCACGGATTCCGCGCCCGTATGTCCACACGCGCCGGCCGGGCCATTTTGAAGGCTCGCCGCGCCAAGGGCCGTCACCGCCTCAGCGCTTGATCGGACGTATCTCCAGCCGGTCTGCGTTCCAGACCATTCGACAGCTGGGGAGGCATGTCCGAAGTGGTCCCTTGTCCTGCACGATGATGCTCGATTCGTCTCTCACACAACCCCATGTGGGGTATGTGCTTGGCCGTTCGTACGGCAACGCCGTGCACCGGAATCGCCTCCGCCGTCAACTTCGTGAAATTGTGAAAACACGTGAGGCGCAGATGCAGCCCGGCTACTACGTCTTTGGGGCGTCCCCTCGGGCTCGGTCGGCCCGGCACGCAGATCTGGTGCGCGCGGTTGATGGGCTGCTCTCCAAGCTCTCGAACTCTGTTGATGTGCCGGTAGTGAGCCGCGAGGGCATGTCATGACCGACGCACTCGCCCACCCGATTCCGCATGACCACGCCCCGTTGACCAGGGTGCAACAGGCCATGGTGCGCATGATTCGCTGGTACCAGCGGGCTCGCGAGGGTCGCCCGTCACCCTGTCGCTTTTGGCCCACGTGTTCGCACTATGCGGTGGAAGCGATCGAAACTCATGGCTCGGCCCGCGGCCTCGGCCTCACCATTCGCCGTTTGTCGCGGTGTCGCCCGTTCGGACCGTCGGGCGTCGATCCGGTTCCTTCGCCCCAGGCGAAGAATGTTCACGCGCCACAGGTGCGCAAGTAGAGAGGTAACGAGGTGTTCGACCCGTTTTTTCAAGCCGCCGCATGGCTGATCGACACGTTCTACGCGTGGGTGAGTGACTACTCGCTCGCCATCGGGCTGGTCGCGGTGGCAATCATGTTGCTCATCACGCCGCTGACCCTGAAGAGCACCAAAGGAATGCTCGAGATGCAGCGCCTGCAGCCAGAGATGCGCAGGTTGCAGCAGCAGCACAAGGGCGACCGCCAGCGCCTGAACGAAGAGATGATGAAGCTTTACCAAGAGCACAAGGTCAACCCGCTTGCCTCGTGCCTGCCCTTGCTGGCGCAGATGCCGGTCTTCATCATCATGTTCCAGGTGCTGCGAGGCCTCACGCGCCTCGGAGCCGACGGCACGTTTGATCCGAAGTACATCGACACCGACAGCGCACTGTTCAAGTCGCTCGACGGCGCTCGCGAGATGCTCTCGTTCGGCGTCGACCTTGCCCTCACCCCCGCTGATGCGATGGGCGAAGACATCGTCAAGGGCATTCCGTATGCCCTGCTGATCGTGTTGTTGGCCGGGTTGTTCTGGGTGCAGCAGCGGATGGTCGCCAACCGTGCGGCATCTCCCACTATGTCGGCCGGTCAGGCCAAGGTGATGCAGTACCTACCGGTCTTCTTCGCCATTTTCCAGGTCTTCCTGCCCACGGGCCTCGTTGTCTATTACCTGACACAGGCCATCGTGCGCATCATCCAGCAGTGGTACATCACGCGCCGTTTCTACGGCGAAGGTGGCCTGGGCCGACAGGCCCAGGAAGCCGGTGTCAAGGCCCGGGAAGCCGGTGCCGAGGAAGAAAAGTCCAGCAAGCAAAAGAGTGAACCAGAGCAAGCACGCTCCCCCATTCAGAGCAAGCGAGTGACACCCAGCAAGAACCGCCCCACACCCAGTGGGCGAACCGCTCGCCCGGTTCCACCGAGTAAGCGCAAGAAGTAAAGGACCACCAACATGCAGTGGGTTGAGACAACCGGCCGATCGATTGACGAGGCCAAAGAGAGCGCTCTCACACAGCTCGGCATTGCCGACGACGAAGCTGAATTCGAGATTCTCGAAGAGCCCCAGACGGGGCTCTTCGGACGCACCCGAGGTGAGGCACGCGTGCGTGCCCGTGTGAAGCCGACGACGCCGCGAGCCAAGACCGAGCGTCGTGACCGTCGCAGTCGCGGCGAAGGAGGCCGTGGTGAGGGACGCGGAGACGGCAATCGCGGCGAGGGTCGTGGCCGTGGGAACGGTCGCTCTGGCGGTCGCGGCGGCGATCGTCCGCAGCGTCAGCCCCGTGAAGAGCGTGAGCCGCGCGAAAAGGTAGAGGTTGACCCGGCAGTCGTTGGCGAGACCGCCAAGAATTTCTTGAGCGGCCTAGCTACCGCATTTGGAGCAAAGGCCGAAGTAACGGTGTCGCGTGAGGGTGAAGAGATCGATGTGACCGTTGACGGCAACGACCTCGGTCTCATGGTTGGCCCAGGCGGAGCGACTCTTCTCGCCATTCAAGATCTGGTGCGCGTTGCCAGCCAGCGTCGCCTCGGCGACCAGGACACCCGTCTTCGCATCGACATTGCGGGCTACCGCGAGCGCCGCAAGGAGGCCCTGAGCCGCTTCTCGATGAAGGTCGCACAGGACGTTCTCGAGTCGGGCAGCGCACGCGCCCTTGAGCCCATGTCGTCGGCTGACCGCAAGGTCGTGCACGACACGCTGGCCGAGGTGGAGGGCATCGCCACTCGCTCGCAGGGCGAGGAGCCCCGCCGCCGCGTGGTGGTTGAACCCGCGTAGTTCATGTTTGCCGCGAGTAACGGCACGACAATCCAACGAGACGGCCCGCCCCCCCC
>JBMTOT010000043.1:0-14853 GCA_049442935.1 Ilumatobacteraceae bacterium
CACGAGCGGGACGTTCGTTGCCCGGCGGCCACCGAAGAGAATCGCCGAGATCGGCACGCCGCGCGGGTCTTCCCACTCGGGGGCCATCGACGGGCACTGCGTCGCCGGTGCGGTGAAGCGGGCGTTCGGGTGCGCGGCGGGGTTCTCTGCCTCGGGCGTCCAGGTGTTGCCCTTCCAGTCGGTCGCGCGAGCCGGAGCGACATCAGACATGCCCTCCCACCACACGTCGCCGTCGGGGGTGAGGGCGGTGTTCGTGAAGAGGCAGTTGCCCCACAGGGTCTCCATCGCGTTCGCGTTGGTGTCGTATCCGGTGCCCGGGGCGACACCGAAGAAACCGGCCTCGGGGTTGATCGCGTACAGACGACCGTCATCGCCGAACTTCATCCAGCAGATGTCGTCGCCGATCGTCTCTGCCTTCCAGCCCGGGATCGTCGGCACGAGCATCGCGAGGTTCGTCTTCCCGCAGGCCGACGGGAATGCGGCCGCGATGTACTTCGATGCGCCCGCGGGGTTCGTGAGCTTCAGGATCAACATGTGCTCGGCCATCCAGCCGGCGTCGCGAGCCATGACCGAGGCGATGCGGAGAGCGAAGCACTTCTTTCCGAGCAGGGCGTTGCCGCCGTAGCCCGAGCCGTACGACCAGATCTCACGGGTCTCGGGGAAGTGCACGATGTACTTGTTGTCGGGGTTGCAGGGCCATGCGACATCTGCCTGACCGGCCTCGAGCGGCGCACCCACCGAGTGCACGCACGGCACCCAGTCGGAGTTGCCGAGCACGTCGAGCGCACCCTGGCCCATGCGGGTCATAATGCGCATGCTGACCGCGACATAGGCCGAGTCGGTGAGCTGGACGCCGATGTGGGCAATCGGCGAGCCGAGCGGACCCATCGAGAACGGCACCACATACATGGTGCGCCCTTTCATGGCTCCCTTGTAGAGGCTGTTCAGTTCGGCGCGCATCTCCGCGGGCTCGCGCCAGTTGTTGTTCGGGCCGGCGTCTTCCTCGCGGGCCGAGCAAATGAAGGTGCGGTCTTCGACACGCGCCACGTCGCCCGGGTCGGAGTGAGCCCAGTAGCTGTTCGGGCGCTTTGCCTCGTCGAGCTTGGTGAAGGTTCCCGCATCGACGAGCTCCTGGCAGAGACGGTCGTACTCTTCGGCCGAGCCGTCACACCAGTAGATGTCGGCAGGCTGGAGAATCTCCGCCCACTCGTTCACCCACTTCGTGAGCTTTGCGTTGGTGGTGGTACCTGCCATGGCTGCACCTCGTTGTCTGTCGCCCCGGTGAACGGGGAGGGGAATCCGTTTGCGACAGGCTAAACGCCCGGCGTCCCCATGTCAGATTCCGACCCGAGGCTGAGACGGGTGGCACGCCCGGAGTCGTCGAGCACGAACACGACCCTTTGACCCTGTCGCAACATGCGAAACACCGATCCTTCGAGCGCTTCGGGAGAGAGCACGTACTCGGTGAGATCAACGTCACTCACCACCGTGCCCTCCTTCGACTCGGGGTCGTAGGCCTTGATGACTCCCTGCACGGCGCGGTCCTAGCGGGTGGCCTTGACGACCTTGCCTGACTTGATGCAGGCAGTGCAGGCGTTCACCCGGCGGGGCGAACCCTTGACGATCGCGCGGACGCGCTGGATGTTCGGGTTCCAACGGCGCTTGGTGCGCACGTGGGAGTGCGACACCGACATGCCCCACGACGGGCCCTTGCCACACACTTCACATACTGCAGCCATTTCGCTGTTCCTCCGGTCTCGAGGGCCGGGGCCTACGGCCCGCCCTGCAACTCGTTCAAAACTACCAGCGGGCTTCGGCGCGCCCAACCGTCGCCGATGGCCGAAAAGACCATCCCAGCGTTCCCTTCTGCGACGGCGCGGCTTTGTAACCTTCGGGGCGTGCCGGGCCTGGACCTCATGGATGCCGTCGACCTGCGTCGAACCGTCGTCACATTCCGTGACGCGGTCAAGGCCCACGCACCCGGGATCAACCGGTTGAACGTCTATCCGGTGCCGGACGGCGACACGGGCACGAACATGGCGCGCACCCTCGATGCAGTGGTGGCCGAGATGGAGACCGCGGCCTCCGACATGGAGCCGACCTGCAAGGCGATCAGCCACGGATCTCTCATGGGGGCCCGGGGCAACTCGGGCGTCATCTTGAGCCAGATACTGCGAGGCATCGCCGCCACGTTCGGCGAGAACGGCCAGGCGAAGGTCGACGCGGCTCGCATGGCCGAGGCCCTCAAGCGCGCGTCGTCGGCGGCGTATGAAGCGGTGCTGAAACCGATCGAAGGAACGATTCTGACCGTCGTGCGCGAGTCGTCTGATGCGGCCGCAGAAGCAGTCGCCGGTGGTGCCACGTTGTCGGCCATGCTGCGCGCCGCGCGCGATGCGGGACGTGAGTCGCTCGCACGCACGCCCGAGCTGCTGCCCGTCCTGAAAGACGCCGGTGTTGTCGACGCCGGAGGTGCAGGGTTCTTGTTGCTGCTCGACTCGGCAATTCACGTCGTCGACGGAGAGCCGATGCCAGAGCCCGACGAGTCGGCCGGCCCGACCGCAGAACAGCTCGAAGCGGTCGCGGTGCGTCACCAGTCAGACGGTTCCGTCGACGTCAGCGAACTGCGCTACGAGGTGATGTTCCTGCTCGACCTCGTCGACGCGCGGGCGAGCGAGTTCAAAACGGCATGGGGCGCCATCGGAGACTCGATCGTGGTCGTCGGCGGCGAGGGCCTCTACAACTGCCACATTCACACGAACGACATTGGGGCCGCGATCGAAGCGCCGATCCTTCTCGGTGGCACGCCGAAGCAGATTCGCGTCACCGATCTTTTCGAGGAAGTCGCCGAAGAGCACGCCGCGCGCGAAGCAGAGATCGGCGTGCCCATCCATCAGCGCACGCAGACGTCGTCGTTGCCGCCGGTGACATGTGCGGTTGTCGCTGTCGCGAGCGGTGACGGACTCGCCGAACTGTTCGGCCAGCTCGGTGTGCACGGTGTCGTCTCGGGCGGACAGACGTTGAATCCGTCGACGGCAGAGCTGCTCGCCGCCGTCGAGCGCATGAACGCGCGCCAGGTGGTGCTGCTGCCGAACAACAAGAACATCATCCCGGTGGCCGAGCAGATCGACGCGCTCACCACCAAGGATGTGCGCGTCGTGCCGACCACGTCGATGCCCGAGGCGCTCGCCGCCCTGGTGTCGTACGACCCCGAAGCCTCGGCCGAGTCGAATGCGCAAGGGATGGCCGCAGCCGCCGCGTCGGTGGCGACCGGCGAGGTCACGCGCGCCGTGCGCGACACGAACACGGAGGCTGGAGCGGTCTCGGCCGGCGACTGGATCGGTCTCGTGCGCGGCGACGGCATCGTGTCGATCTCGGGCACCGTCGTCGGAGCGGTGACGGCTCTGCTCGACCATCTGGCCTCACCGGGGAGCGAACTGTTGACCGTGGTCGTCGGCGCCGACGCAGCCGACACAGACACCGCAGAGATTCTCGGTTGGGTGGATGCGAACCGGCCCGACCTTGCCGTCGAGACGCATCGAGGCGGCCAGCCCCTGTACCCGTACCTGTTCGGCGTTGAGTAGCCGGCCGCTGACTCTCCGCGACCTCGAGGGTCTTGCCCTGGAGCGCGTGCGTGGCGTCGGCTCAAAGAAGAAAGAGGCGCTCGAGTCGTTCGGCATCGGGTCGGTTCTCGACCTGTTGACGACCTATCCGCGCCGCTACGTCGACCGCACCAACATGGCCCGCATCGCCGACCTCGTCGAAGGGGTGGAGGCACTCGTCGTGGTCGAGGTCGTCTCGGCGCGCGCGGTGCCGCTGCGCAACCGGCGCTCGATGGTCGCGTGCACCGTCACCGACGGATCACGCAGGCTGTCGCTGACGTTCTTCAACCAGCCCTGGCGCGAGAAACAGCTGACGCCGGGCTTGTCGGTGGCGGTGTTCGGCAAGCCTGAGACGTATCGCGGATACCTCCAGATGACGAACCCGCTCGTCGACCCCGTCGGCGATCGGACCGGTCGCATCGTGCCGATCTATCCGCAGTCGGAGAAGTCGCGCATCTCGTCGTGGGACCTCGGCCGCTGGATCGAGGACGCGCTCGACAAGTGCGCACCCCGGGGAATCGCCGACCCGGTGCCGACAGACGTGCTCAAGCGCCATGCGCTCGTGGAGCGAGGTGCGGCGATGCGTGCGATTCACCTCCCCGAGTCGATGGAAGAACAAGCCGCGGCGCGTCGCCGACTCGCATTCGACGAAGTGCTGCGCGTGCAATTGATGTTGGTCGCGCGCAAGGCCAAGTGGCAGCGCGACTCGGCGGGTTTCGCCCACGCGACGGCGGGTCACCTGCTTGACGGATTCCTCGGCGGGCTTCCGTTCCCGCTCACCGGTGCGCAGCGGCGCGTCATCGACGAGATTCACCGCGACCTCGCCTCGCGCACGCCGATGCACCGTCTATTGCAAGGTGACGTCGGCGCGGGAAAGACCGTGGTCGCCGTCGCGACGATGCTTGCAGCCGTGCAAGGCGGGCACCAGGCCGCGCTGATGGCGCCGACCGAGGTGCTCGCCGACCAGCACGCGCTCTCAGTTCGCGCCCTCCTCGCCTCGCTCACCCTGCCCGACGAGGGCAACCTGTTCGGCGACCGGTCGCTGCGGATTGAACTTCTGACGAGCAAGGTCGGCGCGACAGAGAGGCGGCGCATTCTCGCCGGTCTCGCGGCCGGCGAGGTCGACATCGTGATCGGCACGCACGCCCTCATCCAAGACGACGTCGCGTTCGCGAGCCTGGGTGTCGTCGTCGTCGACGAGCAGCATCGATTCGGCGTTGAGCAGCGTGCGAAGCTGCGCGAAAAGGCTCTCGAGTCGGGCGAGGGTCTCGTGCCCGATGTTCTGGTCATGACAGCGACGCCGATCCCTCGCACGGCAGCCATGACGGTCTACGGCGATCTCGACGTCAGTGTTCTCGACGAGATGCCGCCGGGCCGCACGCCGATCAAGACGAGCCGCGTCACCGGACCGCTCGAGGAGGCGGCGATGTGGGCACAGGTGCGCGAGCGACTCGACGCCGGTCAGCAGGCCTACGTGGTCTGCCCGATGATCGACGAGAACGAAAAACTCGAGGTTGCATCCGCGACCGAGACGCGCGATGCGCTCACCGGCGGTGAACTCGACGGCCACTCGGTTGCTTTGCTCCACGGCCGAATGTCGTCGGCCGACAAGGAAGCGGTCATGAGTGCGTTCCGTTCGGGCGAGATGCAGGTGCTCGTGGCAACGACCGTGATCGAGGTCGGGGTCGACGTGCCGAACGCGACGGGGATGGTCATTCTCGATGCTGATCGTTTTGGTATCGCCCAGTTGCATCAGCTGCGCGGGCGCGTCGGGCGAGGCGCGATCGCATCGCAGTGTTGGCTCGTGACCTCGGCAGACGGCGAGTCGCCGCGTGTCGCCGCGCTCGTCGCATCGACCGACGGCTTCGTTCTCGCCGAGGAAGACCTTCGCCTGAGAGGGGAGGGGACGATCATGGGGGTCAACCAGAAGGGCCGCAGCGATCTCGTGCTCGCGTCGCTGCAGCGCGACCTCGACCTCATCTCTGCCGCGCGCACCGAGGCGGTTGCGTTGGTCGGATCCGACCCGATGCTCGAGCGTCTTGCCGACCTGCGCGACGAGCTCGACCTTCTGTTCTCCGACGAAGACGAAGAGTTCCTCTTTCGGTCGTAGAGTCGGCGACACGGCGAGCACAAGGGGAGACGCATGAGGGTGTCAGGCAAGCACGTGGTGGTGACCGGCGGGTCGCGCGGAATCGGCGAGGCTCTCGCGCGCGAATTCGCATCGCGCGGCGCTCGCGTCACGGTGGTGGCCCGCAGCGAGGAGTCGCTGCGCAAAGTGGCCGCCGAGATCGGCGGACACGCAGTCATTGCCGACCTCAGCGATGACTCGGTCGTCGACGGTCTCATCGACCGCATCGCGACAGACCACGGCCCGGTCGATGTTCTCGTGAACAACGCCGGGCTCGAGACCAGCACGCCGTTTGCCGTGGAGGACCCGCGCGAGATCAGAGCAGTCGCCCGCTTGAATCTCGAGACATCCATGCTGCTGACGCGCCATGTGCTGCCGGGAATGCTCACCCGTGGTGCGGGTCATGTCGTTCTCGTCTCATCACTCGCGGGAACGGCCGGGTTCCCCGGGATGAGTGCCTACGCCGCCACCAAGGCAGGTGTGTTGAATTTTGCTGCGTCGCTCGAGCGCGAACTGCGCGCCACCGACGTCGATCTCACCGTGCTCTCACCCGGTCCGGTCGACACGCGCATGTGGGACTCGGTCGAGGACTCACCTCCGACTGTGCAGCAATTCGTTCGCCGTTTTCAGCGTCTGCAGTTGATACCGAAGGCCGATCCGGTCTCGATTGCCCGCCGCACGGTGGACGCAGTCGAGAAGCGTCGTTCGTTCGTGCGGCATCCGCGCCGTCTGAGCCTCAACTTCTGGCTGAACATGGCGCCGACACGGATCTCGAACGCGGCCGGTATCGGCCTGAAATTCGACCCGCTCGACCGCGGTCGACGTCACAGTTGACGATCGCACCTGGAAAGTGCAGTCAGTCGTCGGTCGGGTTGTCGACGAGATCGTCAGCGTCGAGCACGAGGTCCCACCGGTCACGACAGTCGACGCAGCGATACGTCACGAGGTCGCCCTCGAGCCACACGCCGTCTTCTCGCGGGGCCGTGATGAGATGCGCGACTCCTCCGCAGTCGACGCACACGATGGTGGGGCGAGGTGACGTCACCTGCCTAGTCTGCCCCCATGCGCGTCGTTGCCGGTGAGTTGAAGGGGCGGCGCATCGAAGCGCCTGCCGGTGACCGCACCCGACCGACCACCGACAAGGTGCGCGAAGCGGTGTTCAATGCCCTCGGAAGCCTCGAGGTGATCGAGGGTGCGACATTTCTCGACTTGTTCGCGGGCACAGGAGCAATGGGCATCGAGGCGCTGTCGCGCGGTGCGGCCCATTGCACGTTTGTCGAGAACGACCGATCCGCGCTCGGGATCTTGCGGCGAAATCTGGACGTCCTGGGTGTGACCGAGAGGGCCACGGTGGTAGCCAGCGACGCACTCGCAGCCGCGCGCCTTCACGGCCGTGTCGATGTCCTCGTTGCTGATCCGCCTTACGGCGACATCGACTGGGTGGGGCTGCTGTCGGGGGCCGAGGTCTCGCTTGCGGTGCTCGAGTCGGGCATGCCCATCGATGCAATCGCCGGGTGGGACACGGTTCGCGAGAAGCGGTACGGGCGCGCCCATGTTGCGTTTCTTCGGCCGCAGCGCGCACCGGGCACCCCGAACGGTGCCTCGCCAGACGGTACGGTGGAGTGCGAATGAGCACCGTCCTCTACCCGGGAAGCTTCGATCCTTTCCATTACGGACACCTCGACGTCGTCGAGCAGGCCGTCGAGTTGTTCGGATCGGTCGTGGTGGCCGTCATGCACAACCCCGACAAGCCGTCGGGCGAGATGACGCCCGAGCGGCGCATCGAGGCTGCCCGTCTCGCCTGCGCGCACCTCGGAAATGTGCGCGTGGAGGCCTTCGGCGGTCTCGCCGTCGACGCGGCGCGAGCGGTGGGTGCGGCGTGCATCGTCAAGGGTCTTCGCACACCCGGCGACTTCGAGGTCGAACAGCAGATGGCGCACACGAACTTCGCGGTTGCGGGCGTGAGAACCGTGTACGTGCCGTGCGCCCCGGCCCACAGCCACGTGAGCAGTCGATTCATCCGCGACATCGCGCGCAACGGCGGCGACATCTCGTCGATGGTGCCGCCCGCAGTTGAGGAGATGATGAGGCCATGACCTGGGACGATTTCGACGACGCCGCAGACGACTCGTATCCGCAGCCAGCACCCGTGCAGGCGCGCCTTGGCGAGACCGAGATGATCCTTCGCCGCACGCTCGACATCATCGCGACTGCACCGAGCGTGCCGTTGTCGTCGACGCCGCGCATCGACCGCGACGAAGTCGTGGAACTGCTCGAAGAGGCACTCGCCCGCCTGCCGGAGGAGATTCGTCAGGCGCGCTGGATGCTCAAGGAGCGCCAGGAGTTTCTCGACAAGACGCAGCGCGAAGCCGACGAACTGCTCGGTGCAGCCCGACAACAGGCAGAGCGCATGGTGCAGCGAACCGAGGTGGTGCGCGCCGCCGAGGCCCGCGCGCGCCAGGTGATCGACGCCGCCGACGACGAGACGCGCAGACTGCGCAACGAAACCGAGGATTTTCTCGATCAGCGCCTCGGCAGTTTCGAGATTCTGCTCGACCGACTGTCGCGAACTGTCGCCGCGGGGCGTCAGCGCCTCTCGATCGGCGTGCGTGACGATGTCGCCGAATCCGACGATGAGCCTCGTGTCGTCGAGGGGAACGCGTTCTTCGACCAAGATCGCGGGTAGGTCGACCGGTGCCCACACCGCTCGTTGTCAACGTCGTCGAACTTCTCCGGGTTCCCGGCACCACGAAGAATGTCACCGTGTCGGTGGCCTGCGTCGACCTCGACTTCGGCGACCCACGGATCGTCGACGAACCGGTCGACGTCGAGATCGTGCTCGAGTCGCTGTCGAACGGAATCACCGCCACCGGCCGTGCCGAGGCGACGTGGACGGGGGAGTGTCGGCGATGCCTCGCGCCGGTCGGCGGACGTCTCGCCGTTCCGATCGACGATCTCTATCAGCGCACCCTCGAAGACCCCGATGCCCATCCGATCGAGGGCGACCAGATCAACTTGCTCCCGATGGTGCGCGAGAACATCCTGCTTGCCCTGCCACTGGGGCCGCTCTGTCGCGAAGACTGTCCTGGCTTTTGTGGGCAGTGCGGGGCCGATCTTTCCGTCGGATCGTGCGGGTGCGCGCCCGTCGTCGGCGACCCACGCTGGGCCGCGCTCGATGCCCTGAAAGAGTCTGATCCCCGGTCGTGAGACACCCCGGGTCCTGACAGTCCGGGCTCAGGGTCGCGCGCCCGGTGGGAATCTCGCTTGCCACGGCTATCTTCATACGGTCCCTTCCGGGGGAAGTTCAGTCGCTCACACAGGGAGACCACGGTGGCCGTTCCCAAGAAAAAGAAGTCGAAGTCCAAGACCCGCATGCGCCGCGCGTCGAACTGGCGGCTCGGACGGCCCGCACGCAGCAACTGTCCGCGCTGCGGCGCCGCGAAGGTTCCCCACACCGTGTGCGGCACCTGCGGCTGGTACAAAGACCGCGTCGCTGTCAGCGTCGACTGACCCTGAACGACATGCTGCCCGTTGCCGTTGACGCGATGGGCGGCGACCGCGCTCCCGCCGAAATTCTTGCGGGTGCCGCACAGGCCGCCGCCGAGGGCATTCCCGTTCTTTTGGTTGGGCCCGAGGGGCTCGAGGGAACGGGCGACATTCCGATCCTGCGTGCGAGCGAAGTCATCGACATGCACGACGACCCGGCCAAGTCAGTGCGCACCAAGCGCGACTCGACTCTCGTGCGCGCTGCCGAAGCAGTGCGCGACGGAAAAGCGTCGGCGATGATCTCGGCCGGCAACACCGGTGCGACCATGGCATCTGCTCTGTTGCGCATGGGCCGCATCTCCGGTGTCGCGCGACCTGCGATCGCAACGCCTGTTCCAGTTCCGGGCGGATCGCCCACGGTGCTCCTCGACGCCGGTGCGAACGCAGAGGTGCAGGCGGACTGGCTCGTGCAGTTCGCTCAGATGGGCAAGGTGTATTCCGAGCGCCGTTTTGGGGTCGAGAATCCGCGCATTGGGCTCTTGTCGATCGGCGAGGAGCCCGGTAAGGGCGACACACTCCGCAAGGAGGCCTGGGAACTGTTGAGCACAACTGACGGGCTGAACTTCATCGGCAACGTCGAGGGGCGCGACCTCATGACCGGCGACGTCGACGTCGTCGTGACGGATGGCTTCACCGGCAATGTGGTTCTCAAGACGCTTGAAGGAAGCCTCAAGGCGGTGGTGAAGGCCCTGTTCTCTGCTTTTGGCCAGCCCGAATACGCAGATGCGGCGAACACGCTGATGCCTGCACTCTTGCCGCTCTACGAGACTCTCGATCCCGACACCTACGGCGGGGCGATCCTTCTCGGCGTCGACGGAGTGTGCATCATCTCGCACGGGTCGTCGTCGGCGAGGGCGATGCTGAACGGCATCAAGGTCGCCAAGGAGATGGTCGAGACCGACATGGTGGGGGCAATTCGCGACGCGGTGTCCGGTACTGTCTGAGCAATGGCAGCAGACCGCACCGCAATCTTCGAGACCGTCAGGCGGCATCTCGCCGAGATTCTCGAGACCGACGCCGCGGGAATCACCGAGACGCAGTCGTTCCGTGACGATCTCGGCGCCGACTCGATCGCGCTCATTGAACTGGTCGACGCGCTCGAGCAGGAGTTCTCGGCCACGCTTCCCGACTTCCAGTTCGACGACGACGACCTCGCCGAACTCGTGACGGTCGGCGACGCCGTCGACTACGTCGCGCGCGCCCACGGCTGAGGGGCACAGATGGGTGTGGCGGGGGTCTTCGATCCGGCGCTTCTCGAGGCGCTCGAGAACCGGATCGGTCATCGGTTCGCCGACCGCTCCCTGCTCGAACAGGCCCTCGTGCACCGCTCCTGGCATGCCGAGAATCCTCTGTCTCCCGGCACCAACGAACGTCTCGAGTTCCTCGGTGACGCCGTACTCGGGTTCGTCGTCGCAGATGTCGCGTTCCGCGAGATGGAAGAGATGCCGGAAGGGCGCCTCACCGATCTTCGCATCGCGGTGGTGAACACCGGTGCACTTGCACAACTCGCGCGCGATCTGCGGGTGGGCGAGTGCGTGCAGCTCGGCAAGGGCGAAGATGCTGCAGGTGGCCGCGACAAAGACTCGATCCTCGCCGATGCGATGGAGGCAGTCATTGCGGCGGTGCATCTCGACGCCGGCATCGTTGCGGCCCACGCCCTCGTGTCGCGGCTTTTTGCCCCGGCAATTGCAGACGTTCTTCCGCACCTCGACATGTTCGACGCGAAGTCGCGCCTTCAGGAGTTGTGCGCGCGACTCGGCTCCGGGTCGCCGTCATACGACACGACGGGTGAGGGTCCCGACCACGAGCGCACCTTCACGTCGCGCGTGACGGTTGGCGGACGCGTCTGTGGCACCGGAACGGGCCGCACCAAGAAAGCGGCCGAACAGATGGCCGCGACCGAGGCGCACCGACTCCTGTCGGAGTGACGCCGTGCCCGAGCTTCCCGAGGTCGAGACGGTGCGACGCGGCATCGAACGCCATGTCGTCGGTCGCCTCATCGAACGCGTTGAGATCGGGCGCGAGCGCAGCGTCCGGCGCACCGGACCAGAGGCCGTCATCCACGGGTTGACCGGCGCGACGATGACGGCGGCCGGTCGTCGCGGCAAGTACCTCGTGTGTTCGCTTGACACCGGCGAGGCGCTGATGATTCACCTGCGCATGAGCGGTCGGGTGCTCGTGCGCCCCGTCGGCGACGATCGCCCTCTGCACTGCCATGTCGTGCTGACGCTTTCTGCGGGCGAGTCGGGAACACGCGACGAGATGTGGTTCGTCGACCCCCGCACGTTCGGCGAAGTGGTCGTATTCGACCCCGGCAGTGCCGACGTGATCATTCCCGAATTGGGGCGGCTCGGCCCCGACCCCGTGCTCGATCGTTTCGACGGAGAGGTTCTGGCGGAGCGTCTGCGCGGCCGGCGGGCACCGATCAAGCAGGTCCTTCTCGATCAGCACGTGGTGGCGGGCATCGGCAACATCTACGCCGACGAAGTTCTCCACAGGGCCCGAGTGCGCGGCGACAGGCCGGCTGATGCGTTGGCGAGGCGCACCATCAACCGACTGGCCGATGCCATCGTGGAGGTGATCAGCGCGGCGATCGAGGCGGGCGGTTCGACGCTCGATGACACGCAATATGTCGATGTCTCGGGCGAGACGGGTCGTTTTCAGCACGAGCACCGCGTGTACGGCCGCGCAGGACTTCCGTGCGTGACCTGTGGAAAAGGTGTCGTGAAGAGAGCGATGAGGGGCGGACGGTCAAGTTCGTGGTGCCCCGTGTGCCAGCCGCGATAGATGCCGGCAAGGGCCGCATGACAGTTACTGTTGCAGTGCCGTGTTTCTCAAGTCTCTGACACTCAAAGGCTTCAAGTCCTTCGCCGACTCCACGGTGCTCGAGATGGAGCCCGGTGTCACCGTCGTGGTCGGTCCGAACGGGTCGGGCAAGTCGAACGTCGTCGACGCCATCGCATGGGTGCTCGGTGCTCAGGCTCCGAGCGCCGTTCGAAGCCAGAAGATGGAGGACGTCATCTTCTCGGGCACCACCAAGAGGTCGGCACTCGGTCGTGCAGAGGTGATGCTGACCTTCGACAACTCGGCAGGTCTGTTGCCGCTCGACTTCACCGAGGTGACGGTCAGCCGCACGCTGTTCCGCAACGGCGACTCCGAATACGCGATCAACGGGGTCGAGTGCCGACTTCTCGACGTGCAGGAACTTCTTTCCGATGCCGGCGTCGGTCGCCAGCAGCACGTGATCATCAGCCAGGGCCAGATCGACGCGGTGCTGACTGCACGCGCGGAAGACCGCCGCGCGATCATCGAGGAAGCCGCCGGCGTGCTGAAATTCCGCAAGCGCAAGGAGAAGGCCGAGCGTCGTCTCGATGCGACCGAGGCGAACTTGCTGCGCGTGCAGGACCTCATTCGCGAGGTGCGCCGACAGCTGCGGCCGCTCGAGCGGCAAGCGGAAGCCGCGCGCCGGCACGGCGAGGTGACAGCCGAACTGCGTGCGCTGCGCATGTTTCTCTCGGGACGCGAGGTGGCGTCGCTGCGCGCACGTTTGACCACCCTGTCGGCCGACAAGACTCGCAACTCGTCGGCGGAGGCCGAGCTCCGACGTCGGCTCGCGTCCCTCGATACGGAGGTTCTCGCGGCTGAAGCCGAATTGTCGGCGAGCGGCGACTCGGGTCTGTCGGACGAGTTGATGCGCGTCGAGGGCTTGCGCGAGAGAGCGCGCGGAATTTCGGCGCTCGTTGCCGAGCGCCGACGTTCCATGGAGCGCGACCAGGGTCAGATGATCGCCGACGACGTGGTGGCCGCGATCGAAGCAGACGCGGCCCGCATGCGCGACGAACTCGGAGATGTCGAGCGGGGACTCGGCATCGCAGAGAGCGAGCATGAGGCGCTCGCCGCCGAGGAGACCGTGTTCGATCGCGAACGCAACGAACACGGATTGCTGCAGGCGATCGCCGCGACCGAAGCGGCGACGTCGGCGGCCGAGGTGCGCGGCGAACTGCGCACGCTGCGAAATGCCGTCGAAACCGCTGCCGGAGAGGCGCAGCGTCTCGAGCGTCAGGCCGACGAACTCGCGCGTCGCTCGAATGAGATGGCGACGCGCGAACAAGTGCTCCACGCCGATCTCGCCGCCGCCGAGACGCTCGTCGGCGAGGGACGGTCGTTGGTTGCCGAGGCCACATCGCGGCGCAACATCGCCGAGGCCTCGGTTGACGATGCACACCGTGCCCAGGGTGACGCCGAACGGTCGGCGGCCCGTACCGCGGCGCGCGTCGAGCACCTCGAGGCGGCCGTCGCACTCGCGAAGGCGCGCGCAGGAGCTGAGTCGTTGGGTGGCCAGCCGGGCATCGTCGGTGTGTTTCTCGATCTGGTGGAGATCGATGCCGGGTGGGATGCGGCCGTGCGCGCGGCACTCGGCGAGGCGGTGTCCGGAGTCGTTGTCGCCGACGAGGGTTCCGCTCGCTCCGCCATCGATGTGCTTCGCCGTAGCGGTCGCACGGCGTCGCTTCTGCCTGTCGCGTCGCGTTCCGCGAACGTCGCATTGCCAGCCGGTGCAGACCCTGTGCGGTCGCGCGTGCGCGCATCTGATGCGCGCGTGTCTGCGCTGCTCGACGACCTGCTGTCGGGTGTAGCGGTCGTCGATGGGGCAGAGTCGGCGGCTCGTGCTCTGGCGTCCGGCGCACTCGTTGCGGTCACACGCGAGGGAGATCGCTTCTCCCGCGCCGGGTGGACACTTGGAGCCGCCGATGACACCGGTTCGGCCGAACTGCTCGACGCCGCTCGTCGTGCCGCTGATTCCGCCGCATCTGCTCTCGAGTCGACGGCGTCGGCATTGGCGGCGGCACAGAAGGAATTGGTGGAGGCCCGTGCGGCCCTGGTGAGAGCCGTCGACGAGGCAGAGGCGCGCGTGCGTCGTCTCGAACAGGTGTCAGAGACCCTGACGGCGGTGGTCAACGATCGGCGCGCGCTCGCGGCCGAAGAGACCCTCGCGCGAGAGTCCGCCGAGGCGGTGCGAGGGCGGCTGGTCGACTCGACCCGCCGCGTCACCGAGTTGGAAACGATCCTCCCCGGACTCGAAGAAGCAGAAGCCGCCGAGGTCGAGGCGGCCCGCGTGCAGAGCGAGACCCGCGCGGCGATCGACGCGAAGGCCGCGCATCTCACGATGCGTCGTCGTGATCTCGAAGTGCGCAGAGCCGGACTCGCTGAACGCCGGCAGTTCTTGCGCGCGCGTCTCGACGAGGCCGAGCAGCGTCTCGCCGCCGACGAGAACGCGCGGCGTGAGGCGGCGGAGCGCCGTCGTGTCATTGCGGCATCACTCGCGGCCGTTGAGCGCATCGCTGCCGTCGTCGAGGGGCATCGCATCGCGGTCGAGGTGCGCCTCGCGGCACTTCAGGAAGCCCGTCGACGTCAGAGCGACGAGGTGAGAGCCGTGGCCGCACGTCTCGACGAGGCTCGCCGGGCCCGGCACGAGACCGAACGTGAACTCGAGGTTCTTCGCGAACAGGTGCGTCGCGTCGACGTCGAGGAGGCCGAGTCGCGGATGCGTCTCGAAGCCGCAGTCGAGACCATCAGACGCGA
>JBMTOT010000044.1:0-14563 GCA_049442935.1 Ilumatobacteraceae bacterium
GCTGGACCTTCTCAGGAAGAGAGGCCCCTTAGGGGCAGGGGGGCGGGTTCGCGCTCCAGGTCGAGGAAGTGGAGCGACAACTCGACCATGCCCTGGCCGTCTCCGACCGTGTGGTGAATCTTCTCGACGAGTGCGCTCTTGCCTCCGGCGAGACCGTCGACGACGAGAAACAACCACAACGGACGCGAACGGTCGAACGGGTCTGTGAGGAGGAGCGTCACCAGGTCCTGCAGCTGGCGCATGGTGCCGGGCGCAGGAAGCGCGACGCGGCGCACATGGTGCCGAATGTCGAAATCTGCGTCGTCGATCCACGACGGCGCACCGAAGTTGCCCGGGGCCGGCTGCACCCGTCGGCGCAGGCGCGGCATGAGCAGTGACGCCCGCTCCATTCGCGCGCGAAGACGGTCGAGGTCGGGGGGCGAGTCGAGAATCGAGATGTTGGCGAACGACGAAGCAAGGAACGGATCCTTCTCGAGGCGCCACATCAACGCCTCGGTGTCGCTCATTCGCCGGTCGTGCTCGTCCACGCCCACAACCTAACTTGCGACCGGAAACACCCGTTCCGGGGGCGTCACATTGGAACGGTCGTGTGCTTGAACTCGTTCAGAATCGGCCAGTCGATGTCGTCGAGAATTCGCTCGATCGTGCGTCGGGCAAGAAGTCCGTCTCCGTGGGCGTGGTCGAGCAATCTCACGAAGATGGCCGAATCGCGCACCACGAACGTGGGTGTGCCCCACACGCTGTGCGAGCGCACGTATGACTCGTGCTCGTCGCGCACGACCCCGAGTGTGCGGCCCGACTCGACGTCGGCGAATGCCGCCTCGGCGTCTGCCCCGTTGTCGACGAGCAGGGCCGAGAGCACTTTCCGGTCGCGCAGCGATCCGCCTCCGACATGACGATGAGTGAAGAGCGCCTGGTGCACATCGGGAAACACACCGGGCTGTGCGTCGCGCACGGCAATCGACAACTGGAGGGCGAGCAGTCCGCTGTCGGCATCGGGGTCGTCCCAGACGTCGGGCATTCCGTCCTCGACGTGTGCCTGCCCGAGGCAGAACGGAAGGAACGTCACGTCCCAGTCGGCACCCGCACGCAGACCTTCCACGACGTGGTCGTGGACGAGTCGGGCGAACGGACAGCGGTAGTCGTAGGTGAGGGCGAATGAGCGGGGCACCCCGGTCACAACCGCATGACTTCACCCGTCTATTCCCGGGTGTGCGAGACGGGGCGGCCCGATTCACGAGACGAACGAGGTGACAAGCGGCAGTGCAAGTGCGCCGAGTACGGCACCTGTCATCAGTCCGGCGACGATATCCGTCAGGTGGTGAATCCGCACGACGGTGCGACTCAACGCCACGACGGCAGCGATCGCACACCACAGCGGCAGCAATGCGAATCCAGAAAAAGACGTGAGAAGCACCGCCGCGAATGCGGCCGAGGACGCGTGCCCGCTCGGAAAGCTGCTTGTCGACGGTGTGCGCACGGCGAATCGATCGTCGCCCGACGTCGTCGGACGGGTTCGCCGGAACATCTTCTTGATGCCCTGGTTCACGACCAAACTCTCGACCCCGAGGGCGAGTGACAGCACGAGAGCCTCGCGCAGTCGCTGCGATGATCCGATCGCGCGCAAGAGTCCGGTGACGTGCCAGACGAGACTGAAGTCGCCCACGGCACTTGCCGCTCCGAACACGAGTCGCGTCGCGCGCCGCCGACGAAGATGTTCGCACCAGCGGTCACCGGCGTCATCGAGACGGCGCGCGAGTCGCATCGCGCCGTTCACGCGAGCGTTGCGAGGGTGCGTTCGACCATCTCGGAGATGGTGTCGGGGTGTTCGAGCGGTCCGAAGTGGCCCATCTCGTCGTACTGCACGTATGTCGCTCCGGGGATTCGCTCCGCGACGGAGACGGCGAACGACGACGGTTGAAACGGGGCGGGGGTGCCCGACAGCACCCACGTTGGCACCGACACAGTCGGGAGGTCGTCCCATGCCCCGCTCGTGCCGCCGGTCTCGTACGTGCGCGCCTCGTGTTCGGGCAGGCATTTCAATTCGATGCCGTCGGCGGTCGGCCTGAAACCGTGGCGCACGTAGGCCTCGCGCGCGCGAGGGTGGAAACTCGCGAGGGGTGGCTTGGCCGCGAAATTCTCGATCGCCGTCTCGTACGAGGGAAATGTCGCGCGGCGCTTGCGTGCACCTGCCGGCAGAGGACTCTCTGGCCGCGGCCCCGCCACCGGATCGGGCGGAGGGAACACGATCGGCTCGAACACGAACAATGCCGAGAAGAGCGACCGCTCGCGATGCGCGGCCATCAACAGCGATGCGCCGCCCATCGAGTGGCCGACGCCGACGACGGGTTTGCCGCCGCATGCGTTCGATACATGCCGTGCGGCCGCGAGCGCGTCGTCTCCGTACTGGCGCCACGAGATCGTTGCCGGGTCGACGGTCTCGGCGTCTCCGTATCCGCGATGGTCGAGGCCGAATACATGGTGGCGCGACGACAGACGCGCCGCGACCGGCTCCCAGCAGTGGGCATGAAAACCGGTGGCATGCGAGAGCAGCACAGGAGTTCCGTCTCCGCCGAAGTCGTGCATGACGATCTTCACCCCGTCGAGCGAGTCGATGACGGTGGCGTCGTTGCACGCGATGTGGTGGGTCACTTGGGCTCCCGTGGAAGGCCGAGAAGTCTCTCGCCGATGATGTTGCGCTGCACCTGGCTCGATCCGCCGGCGATGCGGCCGCCGGGCGCGGCGAGCATTCCGGCGGCGTCGGAGCCGTCGACCATTGACCCTGCGCCTGCGACGGCACCGCGCAGCATGGCGGCATCGAACATCATCTCGGTGATGCCGAGCTTCATGAGCGACGATGCGGTCGACGCGACGGGTCCTTGCGTCTGTGCCATCGCCTTGTAGGCCGACCCGCGCGAGAGCAGGAGAGCGAGGCGTTGGCGGTCGCTCGGGGTCAATGTTCGCTCTCCGTCGGTTCCGGTGCGCCCGAGCGCGGCCATCGACTCGAGTCGGCGTTCGAGCCCGATCACGCTCGCCCCGATGTGGCCGCGCTCATTTGTGAGCACTGCCATTCCCACGCCCCACCCGCCGTGGAGCGGCCCGATGAGGCTGTCACCTGGGATCTCGGCATCGCTGAAGAACACTTCGTCGAACTCAGATTCGCCGGTCATCTGACGCAGTGGGCGAACCTCGACGCCCGGCGCATCCATCGGGCAGAGGAAGAACGAGATGCCTTCGTGCTTGGCGCCGTCGGGGCGTGTGCGCGCCATCAAGATGCCCCAATTCGAGCAACGACCGCCGCTGCACCACACCTTCTGTCCGTTGATGACCCACCTGTCGCCGTCCAGTTCGGCGCGAGTCGACAGCGAAGCCAGGTCGCTGCCGGCTCCGGGCTCTGAGAACAACTGGCACCAGACGTGCTCTGCCGACAGCGTCGCTCGGAGGTGGTGCGATTTCTGTTCGTCGGTGCCGAACGACATGACTGCGCCGCCGGCGAGGACGAGCCCCACCATGTTCAAGACGGGCGGTACCGATGCCTTCGCGCACTCTTCGACCCACACCCCGTGGTGCGCCGGGCTCAGCCCTCGGCCGCCGTGCTCGACCGGCCAGTGCAGGCCGGCCCATCCGGCTTCGAAGAGAGCTCGCTGCCACGCGACACCGGCATCGACGAGATCGGGTGGGCAAATTGCCCCGTAGTCGCGCGGGGCCTTGTGTCTGTTCGCAGAGATCCACGACGCCGCGCGTGCGCGGAACGCCTCGAGGGAGTCGTTCTCGGATCCACCCGCGGAGCGATCCTGCAGTTCCCCTCCCATGTGGGAAACGGTAGTGCGAAACACCGCCACTTCACGGAGGCGGGTCGCCGCGCGAGTGCCTACTGTGTCGGGGGAGATGGACGAGTTCTTGCCGCCCGACGACGACCCGCGCCGCGTGGTCGTGCGTGAGTGGCTGGCGGCCCACCCCGATCCGTCGGCACGAGACCTTGCAGAGTCGGGATATGTCGCACCGCATCTTCCCCCCCCGTGGGGACTCGGTGCCGACCCGGTGACTCAGATCGTGATCGACGACGAGTTTGCGCGGGCGAAGGTCAAGCGTCCCGTCAACCAGATCGGGACGGGCTGGGCGGTGCCGACCCTCATCCATGCCGGCACCGAGGAACAGAAGAAGCGTTGGGTTCTACCCGCGCTCGCCGCCGAGGAGATCTGGTGCCAGCTGTTCTCAGAGCCCGGAGCCGGCAGCGACCTCGCCGATCTTTCGACACGTGCGGTGCGCGACGGCGACGAATGGGTGGTGAACGGACAGAAAGTGTGGACGACCGGCGCCCATTATTCGAAGTGGGGAATCCTGATTGCGCGCACGTCGCCCGACAAGCCGAAGCACGAGGGCATCACCTACTTCATCTGCCCGATGGACGCGCCGGGAATCGAAATTCGCACGATCCTGAACATTGCAGGTGCGGCGAGTTTCAACGAGGTCTTTTTCAACGACGTGCGCATTCCCCACGACCATGTCGTCGGTGACGTCGACGACGGCTGGCGGCTCGCGAAGGTCACGCTCGGAAATGAGCGGGTCTCTCTCTCGACCGGCGGGGCGTTGTGGGGTCACGGCCCGTCGGCCGCTGACGTCGTCGAAGAGTCGCTGAGACGCGATGGGCTCGAAGAGGTGATGCGGCAGCGTCTAGCCCGTCTGCACGAAGAAGATGCGGTGCTCGACGTCATTCGGTTGCGCACCTTGGCTGCGCGGCTGCGCGGCGAACAGCCCGGGCCGGAGGCCAGCATCAGAAAGATCATGGCCGACGAACACGGCCAGCGCGTGATGGAGACGGCCCGCGACCTGCTCGGAGCAGAGGCCATGTTGACCGGTGAGCGCGGCGGCGAGAAGACCCTGGCGTCGCGCAGCTGGTACAGCGGCTACATGTTCTCTCGCGCGCTCACGATCGGAGGCGGCACCACCGAGGTGCAAAAGAACATCCTCGGCGAGAAAGTCCTCGGACTTCCCGCAGAGCCCGACCCCGGCCGCGGCGAGCCGTGGGCATCGACGCGCACCCGCTCGCCGGGCACGCATGACGACAAAGGCAGAGCACATGACAGGTGAGGTCGACCTCGACCTTCTCGACCCGCAGACGTGGGCCGACAACCCGCACGAGACGTGGGCCGGACTGCGCGCGACGACTCCGGTGTGGCGCGACGAAAAGAACGGTCTGTGGGCCGTCACTCGTCATGCACACGTCATGGACGTCGAGCGGCGTTCGTCGGTGTTCGTCTCGGGTCGGGGGTATCGGGCGATCTGGGAGCCGCGGGAGAGCAACATGATCGCCCAGGACGACCCGCGGCACCGTCAGCAGCGCATGCTCGTGCAACCGCAACTGACTCGAGCCGGCGTCGCCAAGCGGGAGGAGGAGATCGGGGCATTGGTCGCCGAACTCGTGGCCGAATGCGTTGAGCAGGGCGAGTTCGACGTCATCTCGACGCTCGCCGGTCAATTGCCGGCACGACTCACGTGTCGACTGCTGGGTTTCGAGGAGAGCGACTGGGCGGCGCTCAAGTCGTGGAGCGAACGCCTCATGCGCACCGACATGCGCGAACGCGACGAGTGCGTGATGGGCGAGTTCGTCGACGCGAACAGGGAGTTCCTCGCGGCGATGGCGCCGGTCATGGCCGATCGTGCCGCGTGTCCACGCGACGACTTCATGTCGATCTGGGCGCACGCGACGATCGACGGAGAGCCCCTGCCGCCGCAGTCGATCTTCCACGAGGTGGGGTTGTTCATTGCCGGAGGTGCCGAGACCACCCGTACTGCAATCGCCCACGGCTTGCGCGCCTTCTGCGACCACGACGACCAGTGGGAAGCGCTCGCAGCCGACCCCGGACTCGCCGAGACCGCAGTCGAGGAAGTGCTGCGGTGGGTGACACCTCTCAACAATTTCTTTCGCACCGCCGCGAGCGACGACGTCATCGGCGACCAGCCGGTGTCTGCAGGCGACCGCATCATCATGGTGTATCCGTCTGCGAACCGCGACGAGGCTGTGTTCGCCGATCCGTTCCGATTCGACATCACGCGAACTCCGAACCCGCACCTCGCGTTCGGATTCGGTACGCACCTGTGCGTGGGGGCGAACCTTGCGCGGGCCGTGTTGACGGCGGGTTTCCGTGAACTTCCGGCCCGCGCGACGGCTCTCGAGGTGGTCTCGGAGCCAGACGTCGAGGCGAACATCTTCGCCCGAGCGGTGAGGTCGTTTCACCTGCGTGTTTCTCCGCGCTGACGCACTCAAGTTCCTCTTTCGAAGTCGCCGCGGAGCGTGTAATTTCTCGCCATGGCAGTTGCACCCACCACCATCGGAGACATCGTTCGTACCCACGGCGTCGACCTCGCGGACCGCACGGCCCTCGTGGAAGGCGCGAGAACCCGCACGTGGGGTGAGTTGCTCGAGCGCTCGATTCGCGTCGCGAATGCGCTCCGTGCCGCCGGCGTCGGTCCACAGGATCGCGTCGCCTTTCTCGACAAGAACTCGATCGAGCACTTCGAGGTGTTCTACGGGTGCGCGCTGATCAACGCAGTCTCGTGCGACATCAACTGGAGACTGGCTCCGCCCGAGGTCGAATTCATCGTGAACGACGCCCGCGCCAAGGTGTTCATCGTGCACAAGGAATTCGCGCCGGTGCTCGAGGCAATCAGGCCGAACCTCGAGCACACCTCGCTCGTGATCGTGGTAGGCGCCGATGGCGGCGACGTGGAGTACGAGTCGTGGGTCGCGAGCGGCGGCACCGAAGATCCGAAGGTGCTGTCGGCTCCCGACGACGTGGCATTCCAGTTGTACTCGAGCGGCACCACCGGTCGCCCGAAGGGCGTCATGCTCACGAACGACAACTTCTTCTGTCTGTTGCCCGGCGCGATCGATTTCTGGAAGCTTTCCGACGACATGGTGAACCTTGTGGCGATGCCGCTCTTCCACATCGGTGGCAGCGGATGGGCGACTGCCGGGCAGTATGTCGGGTCGAAGTCGATCATCGTGCGCGACCTCGACTTCAACGAACTAGTCGGCATCTTCGCCAAGTACGGCATCACGCACGCGTTCCTTGTGCCGGCGGTGCTGCAGTTCCTCCTGATCATGCCCGGCATCGCCGAGGCTGATTTCTCGAGCATTCGTCTCATCGTCTACGGGGCGTCGCCGATCTCGCTCGACGTGCTCACCAAGAGCGTCGAGACGTTCAAGTGCGACTTCATGCAGGTCTACGGCCTCACGGAGACCACCGGTGCCACCACGCTCCTTCCTGTCGAGGACCACGACCCGAAGGGTCCGAACACGCACCGTCTGCGTTCGTGCGGAGTTCCTGCACCGGGAGTCGAGATTCGCATTGTCGACCGTGAGTCGGGCAAGGACATGCCGACCGGCGAAGTGGGAGAAATCTGGATCCGTTCGCCACAGGTGATGAAGGGGTACTGGAACAACCCGAAGGCCACCGAGGAGTCGATTACCTCCGACGGTTGGTTCAAGTCGGGAGACGCGGGTTATGTCGACGCAGACGGGTACGTGTACATCCACGACCGCGTGAAGGACATGATCGTCTCGGGTGGCGAGAACGTGTATCCGGCAGAGGTAGAGAGTTCGCTGATGGCGCACCCGGGCATCGCCGACGTCGCCGTGATCGGCGTGCCCGACGACAAGTGGGGCGAGACAGTGAAGGCGATCGTCGTGAAGGCCGCCGGTGTCGAGGTGACCGAACGCGAGATCATTGAATTCGCCAAGGAGCGTCTCGCGAAGTTCAAGTGCCCAACGAGTGTCGACTGGATCGATGCACTGCCGCGCAACCCGAGCGGAAAGATTCTGAAAAAGGACCTGCGCGCACCGTACTGGGAAGGCCGAGAGCGTCAGGTCAACTGACCGAGCCGCGGGAGCGCTCTCAGGGAGCTACCCCTAGGCTGACAGGGTGACAAGGAATCGGGCCCTCATCACCGTTGCAACCGTTGCGACACTGCTGCTCGGCGCGTGTTCGACGACAACCCCTGCCGATGTGGTGGAACAACCCGAGCCGGCTGATCTCGCCGACCCCGCGGCGGTCTCCGACGAACTCGCCCAGCAGGCCCTTGCCGCCTGCGTGAACGACGCCGAGCAGGTGGGCCCAGATGCGCTGATCTCGACGACTGTCGCTCCGATCACGAGCCTGGTGGCGATGATCGCTGGCGATGCTGGCCTGCGCATTGAGGGCATCGTGCCCGAGGGAACGAACTCGCACACCTACGAGCCCCCGCCGAGTGTTGCCGAACAGCTGTCGAAGTCTGATGTCGTGTTTTTGAACGGACTCATGCTCGAAGAGCCCGCGAGTGAGCTGGCGATCGCGAACGCTCCGGGTGCGACGATCTGCGAGATCGGCACCGCCGTGCTACCCCAGAGCAGTTGGGCGTTCGACTTCTCTTTTCCGTTCGAAGGCGGCAAGCCGAACCCGCACATCTGGACGAACCCTCCGATGGTGCTGAACATGCTGACGGTGATCAGGGACGTGATCTCGAAGGTTGACCCCGAGAACTCCGACACCTACGACGAGAACTACGTGAAGGCGTCGCTTCTCGTCGAGTCGCTCGATGAGGCGATGGCTACCGCCACTCAGACGATTCCCGTGCGAAACCGCAAACTGTTGACCTACCACGATGCATATGCCTACTTCGCATTGCAGTACGACTTCGACGTGATTGGCGCGATTCAGCCGCAGTCGTTCGAGGAGCCGAGTCCGCAGGACATCGCCGGGATCATCGAGCAGGTGCGCACCGAGCAGGTGCCTGCCGTGTTCGGCAGCGAGGTGTTCCCCTCGCCGGTGCTCGAGCAGATCGGAAAGGAGACCGGTGCCCGCTATGTCGACACGCTCCGCGACGACGATCTGCCGGGCAAGTCGGGCGACGTCGAGCACTCGTGGGCCGGGCTCATGAAGCAGAACTTCATCACCATGGTCGAGGCTCTCGGCGGCAACGCCGATGCGCTGAAGGCCGTGAACATCGACGTCGGCTTGGTCGACAACGCGGTCTACCCGCAGTGAGTCACGAGTTGCTCGTCGAGTGTGCGCACCTCACGTGCGCATACGACACGAGCCCCGTGATCTCCGACATCAACCTGTCGATACGCCACGGCGAGTTTCTCGGAATTGTCGGTCCGTCTGGCTCCGGCAAGACGACGCTTCTGCGCGCAATTCTCGGCACGGTGCGGCCAGCGCACGGTCACGTGACGAAAAAACCCGGACTGACGATGGCCTATGTGCCGCAGGTCGAGTCGGTCGACTGGAACTTTCCGGTGACGGTGCTCGAGGTGATGGCGATGACGCGGTCGCGTTCGGGTCGTTGGCCGCGCATCAGCGACGACGAGCGCGCCGAGGCAGAGCGAGTGCTCGAGCGCCTCGGGCTCGGGGGCCTCTCGGGCAGGCACATTCGCGAGTTGTCGGGCGGCCAGCAGCAGCGTGTGTTCGTCGCTCGTGCGCTGTTCCATCGCCCCGAGCTGCTCGTTCTCGACGAGCCCACCTCCGGCGTCGACGTGCGAACGCGCCACGAGGTGCTGCATCTTCTGGCAGATCTCCACGAAGAGGGTGTCTCGATCGTGCTCACGACGCACGACCTGAACGGTCTCGCCGCTCACCTTCCTCGCGTGGCCTGCCTGAACACGACTCTCATCGCAGACGGCCCGCCCCTCGAGGTGCTGACCCCCGACGTGCTCGAGCGAACCTACGGAGCGCCGATGGAAGTGCTCACGCACGGCGGCGTCGCCGTCGTCGTCGACACCGCGGCGAGCGACGTGGTGCGCCGCATCGGCGGAATCGCATGATGCTGTCGGCCGATCTTCTCGCCCCGTACGAGTTCCAGTTCTTCACGAACGGCCTCGTGGTGGCCACTCTCGCCGGCGTGCTGTGCGGTGTGCTCGGAGTGTTCGTGGTGTTGCGCGGCATGAGCTACATCGGCCACGGTCTCTCGCACGCCATCTTCGGCGGAGCGGCGGCGTCTGCGGTGCTGCAATGGAACTTCTTCCTCGGAGCAGGTCTCTGGGGCGTCATCTCGGGCGTTTTGATCGGGCGCATCTCGAGGCGCCGCATCATCGGCGCAGACGCCGCGATCGGGGTGGTCACCACTGCTTCGTTCGCGGCAGGACTCGCCCTCATCAACCGCTACGGCCAGGCTCGAAAGAGCATCGAGGCGGTGCTCTTCGGCAGCATCCTCGGTGTCGAGACGTCGGACATCGCTGCCGTTGCCGCCGCGTCGGTGTTCGTCGGTCTCGTCGTCGTCGGCATGTACCGGTCGCTCCTGTTCTCCACCTTCGACCCCGAAGTCGCCGCCGTGAGCGGTGTGCGGGTGCAGTGGTCGGAGGCGCTTCTCATGATCATGCTCTCGCTCACGATCATCGTGACTATGCGCGTGATCGGCACCCTCCTCATCTCGGCGATGCTCGTCATTCCCGCGTCGACGGCGCGAATGCTGACGAACTCGTTCGCCAAGATGCTGGTTCTGTCGCCCGTGGTCGGCGCCGCGTGCGGGTTCGTCGGCATGAATGTCTCGTACCACCTCGATCTCTCGTCGAGTGCGACGATCATCCTGGTGTCGACGGTTGTCTTCGTCGTCGCCTATGCGGCGACCGGCCTGCGTGGACGCAGCCGAATCTCGCACCTTCACCACGTCTGAGGCTCGACGGGTCGCCGCCGCCGCGTCACTGCCTGGTCTGTAGTTCCCACTCGACGCCCGCTGGCGTGTCGCGTACCTCGACACCGAGGGCGGTGAAGGCGTCTCTGATGATGTCGGAGAGGTCGTAGCGTTTTTCTGCGCGCACGATGCGGCGAACCTCGAGCATCGCCTCGACCCACGGCCGTGCGCCCTCTGTCGGGTCGACAAGACCGGTGTCGGCGGCGTCTCCAAGGGCGCTGATCATCGCGCGCAGCGAGGACCGTGCCGTGTCGCGGGCGTCGCTCTGTGTCGGGTCGGCCGACCACTCGTGCAAAGACGACTCGAGTGCGAGGCACGCTCGCACCGCGGCCGCGGCGTCGCGCGACGCAACGGCAGAGTCGAACAATGAACGAGCAGTGTCCGTCTCGGCCTCGAGCCCTGATGCGCCCGTTGGTCCCGTCTCGTTCGTCTGCGGTTGGGCAGCGCGCTCCGGGGCAGCACCGGCTGTCGCACCCAGTTCGTTCCACGGGTCGCGCAACAGTGCGAGCGGCAAGATCTCGCCGCTCGCGAACACCTGAGACCGTTCGCGAGCCTTGACCGTCACGGTCCCGTTCCCCATCACGGTTGCAGTCTCTGCTTCGATGTCGATGACAAGGGCGGTGTGTTCGTCGACGCCGAGCACGAATGTGTCGTCGTCGAGCATCGACTCGAAGATCTCGAGTCGTCGCTCGCCCAGGTAACAGAACCGGGTGTCGTGGTGGCCGCCTTCGGCATTGTCCCAATGGGGGATGACGGCCGCGTTCACGCCGATCGCCGACAGCACATCGAGTCCGTCAAGACGGGCGACGTCGGCGCCGACCTTGTAGACCTCGTAGACAGGCACTGTGGCACGACCGAGCGTGAGTGCGGCGGCCGACGCGAACGTGACGATGCCACCTCGCTCGAGTTTCTCTGCCACGAGGCGTGCAACAGGGGTGTCGCGCCATTGGCGAAGCGCATATGTCGGGGAGCCCGGACCAGAAAACAAGTAGTCGGCGTCGGCCACATGGCGCAGTCCTCGCTCGACCGCGACCGGGTCGGCGGCCATGTGCGTGTCGCGAGTGCGGTGAAGATCGGCCACCTCGATGTCGATGTTCACCGAGGTGCGGAAGTAGTCGACGGCGCGCACGGCGAGGTCGTTCGCGTTCTCCTGGAATCCGTACGGGGTGTCGAGCAGCACGGCGCGAACAGGCTTCGGGAGACGCGCCACGAGGGCGCGGTGAACCGACACCATGGTCGGGGCGGTCTCGCCCGAGCCCATGATCGTGAGAACGCGGGGAAGAGTCATGAGAGCACTCCTTTGGTCAGGTGATGATGCACCACCGCGGCAAATCGCTCGGGGTGCTGGGCATGGAGATCGTGGTCGGCGCCCTCGAACCATTCGACGGCACCGCGGCGCAGCAGCGACAGAGCGTGTTCGACCTGTTCGCGCTTCACCGGACCCTGTCGATCAGGGTGCACTGCAGGTGTGAAGAGAACAGGGACGTCAATGTCGCTCCACAGCATCGACGGGGAGTGTTCCCACAGGTGCCTCAGGATCGTCATGTGACGATGTCGTGCGAGCCTCGGGGCAATAGTGCCGTCGTCACGCACGATCATGTTGTGCATCGTTCCCTCGAGCGCCTCGTTGCTCCAGTCGGGGTGCGACGAGGCGATAATCGCGCGCAACCGGTCGGCGCGTGCACCTTCCAGGTCGGGTGGAGCCAACGACGTGGCGCATGCGTCCCAGTCGGGGAATGCACGAGCGAGTTCGATGGTGCCCCCGTCGACGCACACGATTCCAGAGACGTGGCCAGCGTGTGCGGCGGCAACCTCGACGGCCACGTTTCCGCCCCACGACTGACCGGCGACAACCGGTCGCGCGAATGTGCGGTCCGCGTGGGCGAGATGTTCGATGACGTCGACGACGTCGTGGGCGATGTCGGCGGTTGCATAGCCGTGGTCGGTCGCCTCGCTCAGGCCGTGGCCGCGCAGGTCAACGGCCGCGACCCCGTGCCCGAACGACGCCAGTTGCCGAGCAGCCCCGTCCCACAGGCGCGAGTTCGAGGCGAGACCGTGCACCAAGACCAAGGTTCGCCCGCCGGCGGCGGGTCGCGACCAGAGACGAACGGCGAGTCTGGTGCCGTCTCTGACGGGAATCATCTCCGGTGTGGGGGCGGTCGTCACACTCCAAGTATGGTCAGTGACACGCCAAACAAGAGGGGGGCATCGTGAAGTTGTCGATGGGGATCAACTACGCCGGAGGCTTCAAGGAAGCAGTCGAGCGGGTGGTCATGCTGGAAAAGGCCGGGCTCGACCAGGTGTGGGTGGCAGAGGCCTACAGCTACGACGCAATCTCCCAGGTCGGCTACCTCGCCGCGCGCACTGAGCGCGTCGAGATCGGCACCGGCATCGTGAACGTGTACTCGCGCACCGCCGCTCTCATGGCGATGACCGCCGCCGGATGCGACTACGTCTCCGACGGCCGATTCATCCTCGGTCTCGGAGCGTCCGGTCCGCAGGTGATCGAGGGATTCCACGGCGTGCCCTACGAGAAGCCGATGCAGCGCATCAAGGAATACATCGAGGTCTGCCGCAAGGTGTGGAAGCGCGAGGAGGCACTCACCTACGAGGGCAAGACCGTGCAGGTTCCGCTCCCGGCCGGTCAGGGAACCGGCCTCGGAAAGGCGCTCAAGATCATCAACCATCCGGTGCGCTCCGACATCCCGATCTGGTGGGCCTCGCTCAAGGACAAGAGCGTCGAAGCGACCGCCCAGATGGCCGACGGCTGGTTGCCGATCATGTTCTACCCCGAGAAGTACCACAACGTCTGGGGTGACGCACTGAAGGCGGGCACCGCCAAGCGCGATCCGTCACGCAATCGTCTCGACATCTCGGCCGGCGGCATGCTCGCCATCGACGAGTCACTCACCGGTGACGCACAGACCAAGATTCTCGACTTCGCTCGTCCGAACATGGCGCTGTACGTCGGCGGCATGGGTGCGCGCGGCAAGAACTTCTACAACGATGTGTGCAAGGGCTACGGCTTCGAGAAAGAAGCAGTCGAAGTGCAGGATCTCTACCTCGACGGCAAGAAGAACGAAGCCGCCGCCGCGATTCCGGGCGAATGGATCCTGAACGCGAATCTCGTCGGTCCACCCGGGTTCATCCGTGAGCGCGTGGCCGCCTACAAGGAAGCTGGGGTCACGGTGCTGTCGGTGAATCCCGTCGGGCCCGATCCGGTCAAGGAGATCGAAAAGCTCCGCGCCATCATCGACGGCTGATGGTTCTCCACGTCGACCACGTCGTGCCCGGCTGGGAGCCGGTGCGCGATGTCTTGGTCAAGAATCTCGAATCGGGCATCGATCGCGGTGCCGGCTGCGCCGTGTACCACCGGGGCACGTTGGTGGTCGACGTGGTCGGGGGACACCGCGACAAGTCCGGCGACGTTCCCTACGACGCCAACACGCTGCAGCTCGTGTTCTCGACCACCAAGGGCATTGCATCGATTGCCGTCGCCATGTGCGTTGAGCGCGGGTTGCTCGACTACTAGGAGAAGGTTGCGACCTACTGGCCCGAGTTCGCGGCCAACGGCAAGGGCGGCATCACCGTTGCCCAGTTGCTCGCACACCGTGCGGGTCTCTACACCACCGCCGAACAGCTGCCGCTCGAGGACACTCTCGACTGGCCGACGATCACTGCCCACCTGGCGTCGATGTCGCCGCTGTTCGAGCCCGGCTCGACGCACGGGTACCACGCGATCACCTTCGGCTGGCTGGCGGGGGAACTGGTGCGGCGTGTGACCGGCAAGAGCCTCGGCACCTTCGTGCGCGACGAGATGGCATTGCCGCTCGGGGTCGAGATGTTCATCGGCCTACCCGACGAGCACCAGAGCCGTGTCGCGCACATCATGGCC
>JBMTOT010000045.1:0-14123 GCA_049442935.1 Ilumatobacteraceae bacterium
CCCCGGGCGCGGCGCCCGGGGCTCTTTTCGTTCTCCTGCTCCCCGGGCCGAGGCCGGGCGGAACCTCAGTAATTCGTGAAGTAGTCCTCCGAGACGCGCTGGTAGAGCTGCACCGGCTCGGCATGCGGCTTCTTGCGGCGAGAACCGATATTCAGCGCCTCGACGAAGACCGAGAAGGTCATCGCGGCGTAGATGTAACCCTTCGGGATCTTCTCCCCCATGCCTTCCGCGATGAGAGTCACCCCGATGAGCAACAGGAATGCGAGCGCGAGCATCTTCACCGACGGGTGCCTGTTGACGAACTCGTAGATCGACTTCGAGGCGACCAACATCACTCCGACGGCCGAGATGACGGCGATGACCATGACTGGGACATACGACGTCATACCGACGGCAGTGATCACCGAGTCGATCGAGAAGATGAAGTCGAGCAAGAGCACCTGGCCGATGACGGCGGCGAATGTCGGTGCGGCCGTTCCGTGGCCCTGTTCGGCTTCGCCCTCCAACTTGTGGTGGATCTCCTTGGTCGCCTTGTAGATCAGGAACAACCCTCCCGCAAGCAGGATCAGCTCCTTGCCGCTGAAGCCGAGACTTCCGATCGAGAAAAGATCCTTCTTCAGCGTGACGATCCAACCGACCCCGAGGAGCAGCAGCACCCTGATGCCACCGGCGGCGACGAGGCCGGTCTTTCGGGCCCGGTCCTGCTGCTCGACCGGCAACTTCGACGCGAGAATCGAGATGAAGATGACGTTGTCGACGCCGAGGACGATCTCGAGCGTCAGGAGTGCGGCGAGGGCACTCCATGCGTTGGGGTCAGATATCCATTCCACGGCACGCGAGACTACGTTCGTGCACCGACTGGGGCAGGTTTATTCGCCGGTGAGCTCCTTGCGCAGTTCGCGCTTCAGGAACTTTCCGTTGGCGTTGCGCGGCAGCGGTTCGTCGCGGAACCACACCCGGGACGGGATCTTGTGCTTCGCCAGAGTCGCCGAGAGGAAGTCGCGCAGGGCAGTTTCGTCGAGCGACTTGCCTGGCTGCAGCACGATGGCTGCGGCAACCTCCTCGCCCAGGCGCTCGTCTGGAATGCCGAAAACGGCGGCCTCCGCCACCGCGTCGTGGTGGTAGATCGCTGCTTCCACCTCGCTGCAGTAGACGTTCTCGCCGCCGCGAATGACCATGTCTTTCGCCCTGTCGACGAGATAGACGAAACCGTCCTCGTCGATGCGCGCGATGTCGCCGGTATTCAACCAGCCGTCCTTGATCGTCTCGGCCGTCGCTTCTTCCCGGTTCAGGTACCCCTTGATGGTGACCGAGCCGCGCACGCAGAGGACTCCCACAGTGTCAGGTCCGGGCGGAAGATCGTTTCCGTCTTCGTCGACGAGCTTGCCCTCGAGAGTCGGCACCAGAGGGCCGCACGACTCGGGCTTGGCGAGGAAGAACCGCGATGCGTTGGCCGTGATGATGCCGTGTGTTTCGGTCATGCCGTAGCCGGTCGAGGGAGCACCGTTCTTGAGGGCTCCTGCGATCTTGTGCACGAGGTCAGGTTGCAGCGCCGCTCCGCCGCCACCCATTCCCTGCAGTGACGAGGTGTCGCGCGTCGCCCAGTCGGGATGCAGGAGCAACTCGCGGCTCATCGTCGGCACGCCGGAGAAACTGGTCACCTTTTCGCGCTCGATCAACTCGAGTGCTCGCGCCGGGTCCCACTTGTACATGAGAACCAACTTGGCGCCCGATGCGGTCGCAGGGTGCAAAATGCAGTTGCACGCGGTGACGTGGAACAACGGGGTCGGCGCCATGAATGCGGGCGACAGCGCGGGCGGCGCCTCGGCGGGCGCCTCCACGTCACCGGCCGCGATCGCTTTCTGCTCGGCCATCGCGACGGCCGTTGTCATTGCGACGAGATTCAAGATGTTCGCAACTGACCCGCGGTGCGTGAGCTGTGCTCCCTTCGGAAACCCGGTCGTGCCGGACGTGTAGAAGATGGTGACGTCGTCGTCGGAGTCGATGTCAACGCTCGGCAACTGGCCCGGATCGGGGGTCTCCATCACCTGTGTCCAGGTCACTCCGCCAGCAGGGAGGTCACGGGCGCTGCGCACAGCAATGACGTGCATTCCGTCACGCAGAGCGAGTTGCGACAGACGCTCGAGACGCTCGTCGTCACCAATGAACACCTCTGGTGCGCTGTCGTTCAGCGCGTACTCCATTTCGGGAGCGGTCCACCATGCATTCATGCCGACAACGGCGGCACCCATCGAGACCGCCGCCCAGTACCCCACCACCCATTCCGGGTAGTTGCGCATGGCGAGTGCGATGCGACTGTGGCGACCGACCCCGAGTGCGTTCAGATGCGCGACGAGTTTGCGCACCTGTGCATGCACCTCGGCGTACGTGTAGCGCTCGTCCTCGTAGACGAGATATTCCTTGTCGCCATGCGCGGCGGCCATCTCCCACAGCACACGCATATGCGGCGGAGCAGACGCGAAGACCTTCATCGGTGCTCCGCGGACCTCTTCGGTGGTCACGGCAAATGGAGACCCGGGGGCCTCGAGTTCGGCTCTGGCGGCGAGGTAATGGTTCAGCACACCTAGATTCTGGCCTGTCTGTGACCCTCGGCACACACCGGTCGCCACCTCAGACGACGGCTCAGCGGTCGAGTTCGGCCACCAGACGGGCAAATTCCCGGCTGCGGTCCTCCCACGTTCCCAACCGGGCGGGGGTGGGCGCACCTGGCGAGAACGAGACCACATCACCGGGCTCGGCGATGTGTCTGGCGGCGTCGACTGCCGCGGCGATGTCATGCCCCTCGATGCGCACCACGGGCACCGTCGTCGACCGCAGAGCGTCCACCAGCGGCTCACCTTCGTCGCCCATGAGGATCACCGCGCGCACATGCCCTGCATGCGACAGCGCAGCGACGATCGGCGAGACGTCGATGCCGCGATCGGCTCCACCCATGAGGAGAACGAGCGGCGACGACGAGAACGATTCGACGGCGGCGAGCACGCCTGTCGGATTGCTCGCCAGGAGATCGTCGACCCACCGAACGCCGTCGACCACCGCGATCTCTCGTTGGCGCGAGGGCAACGGTTCGAACCCAGCGAGTGTCGCCGCGAGGTGCGACGCGTTCACGGCCGCATCCATGCACGTGGCGGCATTGGCGGCAACGGCAAGATTTCGCCGCACCTGGGCCGTCACGCCGGCCGCATCCACCATCTGGTCACCCGCCACGAGAGTGCCGCCCTCGGTGCGCCACGGTCCGTCGACGATCGTGCGCACACCGACCGACGTCAACTTCTCGACGAGCGCAACAGACCCGTCGCACACCGCGGCCCGCAGTGGCACACCTCCGAAGAGTCGCAACTTGTCGGCGTGGTAGTTCTCCACGCTCTGGTGCCACGTGACGTGGTCTTCTCCGAGCGACGTGAGAACACCAACAGCCGGCGAGACCGTGCAGTCAGCCGCTTGGTAGCTCGACACCTCAACAACGGCGATCCCGGTCGGCGGGATCTCCGTCACCGGAATGCCGATGTTTCCTGCGACATGCACCTCGTGACCGGCCGCTCGCAACACGGCCGCGACGAGAGTGGCTGTGGTGCTCTTGCCCTTTGTGCCGGTCACTGCGACCACGCGCTCCGGGTCTTGATCGGCGAGCCAGAGCGCGAAAAGTCCCGACGATCCGATGCCAGCGGCGCTCCACGTTGCAATCTCGTCGCGGTAGCGCGAGATACCCGGCGATCGCACGACAAAGTCGACACCCGCACCTGCGATATCGGCAGGGGTGATCACACGTGCACCGTGAAGAGCAGCCAGTGTCTCAGCCTCGGCATGTGGTGCATCAACGACGACCGTCACCGCACATTCCTGATGCGTCAACACCGCCGCCGCAGCTGCTCCTTCTCGTCCGGCTCCCCAGACGGCGACATGCACGCCACGCAGTTCCGACAGTTTCGACGCGTTCACGAGAAGAAGTCCCGCATCGCGACTCGCACCGTCTCGGTCACGTGGGCACCGAGCCCTTCGGGGGTTCGGCGCGTGCGCCGAGCACCACGATCGGCAAGGGCGACTACCACCACGTGTCGCGACCACTCCTTCGACGCAGCCAATGCCTCAATCGCGGCACGGGCCTCGTCGGTCGTCTGCACGCATTCGAACGGCTTGGTGGCGTCGTCGAGCAAGTCGGCAAATCCCGCCGCCTGGTCGGCATCTGCGAGAAGGTCTGCACCGAACATTGCAGACAACTCGCCGGGACGCATGTGCGGCGCAAGCGACAGAAACACCGAGCGACACTTCGCGCAGTCGCCGCACCAGCGGTCGCTGCGGCGAGCACCGTCGCGCACCTCCGCGCGATTGCACGACACGATCACCCGGTGCAATGCGGCGCACCGGGTGGCGAAGGCTCGCGAGATGTCGGTGTCGTCACGGTCGCGCAGCACAGAAAAGCACCCGACGGGCGAACCGATCGACTTGAGCATCTCGTGGAGTGCGGTCTCGAACTCAGACGACTTGCTGTGCTGATGGTTCACAGCCCTTCCGTCGACAGTGCGGGTCGGTGCCGACGAACTCGCCTCGTTTGCCATCACCACGGCGTCGCAGCCGAGAGCTGCCGCGCACACAACCGACACCAGCATCGTGATCGCGGTGATCGGAATATGTCCATTCGGTGATCCGGCCGCGTTCAGCTCGATGATCTGCGGATCGATCTCGCGGTCGACCACGACGATCTCACGACCGAGTGCGGCCGCCACGTCTCGCGCGGCTCGGCCACCGCCAATCGACATCAACGTCGGATGCATCTCCGACAAGGCGCACGCAACAACTGCCGAGTCACGACCACCGCCGAGCGGAATGAGCGGCCGCACCGCAGTCGAACCGCTCTCGTCCGCCGCAGGGACACTCGACTCCGCTGAGTCGAACGCAATGGGTTGGTGAATTCCGGTCTGGAACGCGAACTCCGCCATGCCCTCACCCAGTGCCGACTCGACGAGTGCGCGACCCGCCGCCGTGAGAGCGAAGCTCCGCGCGGAGACGACGGCAGGCGCGAATGCCTTCGCATACGACACCGAGGCGACGCAGGCCACAACGTCGCACACCCTGTCGACCCACGCCTCCCGCGGCAACACATCGGGAAACGTGATGACCTCGCGAAATACGCGTCCTGCACCGGAGTACTCGAGGGTGAGAGTGCGCCCGCGGATTCGCCATGGGAGAACGTCGATCACGGTCCTCTCGGCGTCGTCACGAGAGCCGTTCACCACAACGAGATTATGGGGTCCGACGAGCCGGGACGGTGCAGGACCGCTCCGCCACAGAGCCGTCGTCGTAGCATGGCGAACCTGTGGGATCTGACAACACCGTCGACAAAGCCGCGTATGCGGCCGCAAGAGAGCGTGACCGCGCGGCACAAGCATCAGCGACTGATCACGACTCAGGGTCCGAGCCCGGTCACGGGTCGCAGGTCGGGACCATCGCCCTTGCTCTCGGCGCGCTCGGCGTCGTCTACGGCGACATCGGAACGAGCCCCCTGTATGCGCTGAAGGAGGCCTTCACCGAGGAAGGGCATGTTCTCGCAGTCGACCGCATCAACGTCTTCGGGGTGTCGTCGCTCGCGTTCTGGTCACTTCTCATCATCATCTCCGTCAAGTACCTGATGTTCGTGATGCGCGCTTCAAACCACGGAGAAGGAGGCATTCTCGCCCTTACGGCACTGGTCATGCCGCCGAAGGGTCGCCAGAACGTGGCGAGGGCCGGCATCCTGGTCACGCTCGGCGTGTTCGGCACCGCACTTCTCTACGGAGACGGCGTCATCACGCCGGCGATCTCTGTTCTCTCGGCGGTCGAAGGTCTTGAGGCCGTGTCGAGCAGCTTCGAATCGTGGGTTCTCCCGATCGCGGTGGTGATCCTCGTCGGGTTGTTCTCGGTCCAGCGACGCGGCACCGGAGCCGTGGGTCGCGTGTTCGGCCCGATCATGATGGTCTGGTTTGCGACGCTCGCACTTCTCGGAGTGTCGAAAATCATCGCCGCACCCGAGATCATCCAGTCGATCAACCCGGCGCATGCTGTTCGCTTCTTCACTCACGAGTCGAAGAATGCATTTCTCTCGCTCGGCTCGATCTTCCTCGTGGTCACGGGCGGCGAGGCCCTGTATGCAGACATGGGGCATTTCGGCCGCCGCCCGATCATGTGGGGCTGGTACGGAATGGTCCTTCCGTCCCTCCTTCTCAACTACTGGGGGCAAGGCGCATTTCTCCTCGAGAACCCCGAGGCAATCGAGCGTGTCTTTTTCAACATGGCCCCGGATGCGCTACTTCTCCCCCTCGTCATCCTCGCGACGATGGCCACGATCATTGCGTCACAGGCACTGATCTCGGGCGTCTTCTCGCTCACTGCCCAAGCCGTCCAGCTCGACTACCTGCCACGCATTGCGATTCGGCACACCTCGTCGGAACATTTCGGTCAGATCTACGTTCCGCTCGTCAATTGGCTGTTGATGATCGCCTGCGTCGGCCTCGTGCTCGGTTTCCAAACTGCGAGCAATCTCGCCGCCGCATACGGAATCGCCGTGACGATGACCATGTTCATCACGACGCTCATCTTCTACCGCGTGCTCACCGATCGGTGGGAATGGAGCCCAGCCCGCTCCCTTGCGGTGTGCGTGCCGTTCCTCATGGTCGAAGCAGGTTTCCTCGGGGCCAACATCGTGAAGATCCCGCACGGAGGCTGGTTCGCCCTCGCGGTGGGAGTCGTGCTGATGGTGCAGATGCAGACCTGGCGTCGCGGACGTGCGCTCGTCGCCGCCCGCATTCATCGCGGCGAACGCCCGATCGCAGAGGTGCTCGACGAGGCAACCGACATCAAGCGCGTGGCCGGCACTGCCGTCTTCATGTTCAAGGACCTCGGCAAGGCCCCGCCGGCGCTCGTCAACAACCTCCGCCACAACAAGGTGCTCCACAAGTGCACCCTCATCGTGTCGGTCGAAACGGCCGGCGAACCTCGTGTTCCTGCCGAACGTCGGGCCGCCGTGACGCGCGTCGAACCGGGTGTGTTCCAGATTCAGATTGAGTTCGGCTTCATGGAGGAACCCGACGTACCGAAGGCCCTTGCCTCCGTGTCGGCGAGCGAACACGTCGGCTTCGACTTCGACCCTGACGACGTGACCTACTTCCTCGGTCACGAGACCATCATCGCCGGCAAGGCGCCCGGCATGAACCCCGCGGCGGAGTGGCTGTTCGTGTTCTTGAACCGCGGAGCCGACAGTGCCGGACGATTCTTCAACCTTCCCGCCGACCGAGTGTTCGAGGTCGGCACTCAGGTCGTCATCTAGACGACGTACCGGTCACCCGCTGAGCCGTTCCGCACGAAGCGCAGACCGCCGTACCTTTCCCGCATCGTCGCGCAAGGGAACATCGACATATTCGAACGTGCGGGGCACCTTGTACGTCACGAGACGTTCGCCGAGGAATGACCGCAGGTCAGCTTCGGGGATCTCGTTCGCGTCGGCCTCGATGATCGCATGAACAATGTTTCCCTTGTCGTCGTCGGGTAGGCCGATCACCGCGCACGAACGGACCGCCGGGTGCTCCTGTATCGCCGACTCGACTTCGGCCGGGTAGATGTTCGCCCCGCCCGACAGGATCATGTCGGACGCGCGATCCCCGAGATAGAGATATCCGTCGTCGTCCAGGCGGCCCATGTCGCCGAGTGACTCCCACCCGCCGTCGAGCGTGCGGGCTGTTGCTCCCACGTAGCGATACGTGGGCGTGTCGCGCAAGCTGCGCATCCACACTTCTCCCATCTCGCCGACCGGCACGTCGTTTCCGTCGTCATCGGTGATGCGAACGGTCCCCGGGGTCGGTCGCCCCACCGAACCGCGGTGTGCAATCCATTCGGCACCCGAGATGATGGTCGACGTCTGGGCCTCGGTTCCCGCGTACAGCTCCCAAATGCGCTCGGCCCCGAGCCAGTCGATCCAGGCCTGCTTCAACCATTCGGGGCACGGTTCTGCAAGATGCCAGACGATGCGCAAACTCGACAGGTCGTAGCCCGTGCGCACGTCGTCGGGCAGACGGTGGATTCGCTTCATCATCGTCGGCACCATGTACAGCACCGAACCGCGGTGGGTCTCAATCGCCGCAAGAGTTGCTTCGGCATCGAAGCGGGGCAACATGGCAACTGTGAGACCGTTCAACCACGCCTGACAACTCCACACTGCCGGGCCGTTGTGATACAGCGGACCCGGCATGACGAGACAGCCACCCGGATCCATCAACAGTGGCGGCTTTGCGTCGGCGTCCATCTCGGCAGGGTCTCCCGAGATGATCAACTTCGGCCTTCCCGTCGATCCGCCCGAAGTCGGCGCTTTCCAGGCTTTCGACACCACCTTCGGGATGTGCGAGATGTCTCGCTCTGGAGCCCGGAAACCGAACGGTACGCACGTGCGGCCGGGAATCGAGCCGACCTCGGCACCGACCACTGCGCTGGGGTTCGCAAGTTCCATGATCGCCTCGCGCTCTCGCTCTGGAAGGCGGGCCGAGATCGGCTGAGGCGTGGCACCCAGTCTCCACGCGGCGACATAGGCGATGAAGAAGTCGACGGAGTTCGGCACTGCAACTGTGACCATGTCGCCCTCGCGGGTCCCGCCGTCATGTAGGTGCGCCGCGAGGTTGTAGCCGAGCCGCAGTACCTCGGCGCGGGAGACAGAGTCATCTCCGCAGACAAAGGCCACAGCATCAGGAGCCTCCGCGGCGAGTTGTTCGAGACGGTCGATGAACGAGATCACGACCGACACCGTAGTGAGGCCCGCGCGCCACCAATCACACGGACGACCCTCACACGAGGACGGCGACGAACGGCATCCACGCAAGCCCGAGAAGTGTTCCCCACCCCACCACCGAAGTCGTCATCTCGTCGTCAAGACCGGATGCAACTGCGACGATCCCGGCTGTGACCATCGGCGGTGCGGCGGCCTGCGCGATCGATGCCTGCCATGCAATCTGGCCCCAGACTCCGATCGCACCGGCAACCGCCGCAACAACAGCAGGGGCAAGGAGCATCTTCACCGTCAGTGCTGTGACAACCGGTTGCAGTCGGCGCACTCCGCTGACCGAGAACCTCAACCCAATCGCCGCCATCGCGACCGGAGCCACTGTCGACCCGACCGCTGACATCACATCTGTTGCAGGTTCGGGTACATCAATCGGGCGAAGCACCAGAGCCGCAACGAGCGCAAGAAACGGTGGAAACGACGCCAGTCGCCTCACCACCGGGCGCCAACCGCGCACCCCGGAGCCGTACCGGCTCGCCACCCACGAGCCCCACGTGGCGAGTGCGAGAAAAGTGCCTGGCTGGTCGTAGGCAAGTGCCGCTGCGCCGTGCGAGTCACCCAGAAGACTCTCGACCACGCCGAGGCCAAGAAAGCTGGTGTTGCCGAGAACTGCCACCATGAGAAGCGCCCCCGTGGTGCGATCGTCCCACTGTGCACGACGCGCGACGACGAGAACCGTTGCGGCGCACACCCCCATCACGCTCCACGCAACCGCCACTGGCACGACGACCTCGCCGCCGAGTGACGACTCACTCAACCGCGAGAACACGAGCGCAGGCAGAGCCACCGCGAGAACAAAGCGATCGGCAGTGCGCAACGCCGCCGCCGGGACGCGCGCAACGGCCTGCAGCAACCAACCGGCAACGAATGCCCCGATAACGACGGCAATCATCTCTGCGTCACTGATCGATGACCGGGCATGCCTCCACCCGGCCGGCCGGCGGCGACCCCACCCTGTAGAGCGTGAATTCAGAGTTCGTCCAAACCTTCGCGAGTCCGTAGCCGCGGTAGTTCTCTTCGTTCACCTTCGGCTCGAAATAGTCGACGTCGTCGTTGGTGAGCATCATCCAATCGGCGCGCACCAGGCCGATGTTGACATCGCCCGTCTGTATCGAGCGACGGTTCGTGTACAGGTTCATGGCGCGCGCACGGGCGAAGAGGACCACCTCGTCTCCTCTCGTGCAACGTCGCACGGCCTCGAACATCTCTCGTGACTCATTGGTCTCTGGACCGTTCACCACATAGTCGTACTCGCGGTGGTATTTCCATGCGTGCTGGAATCCGTCGGCGTTTGCGGCCACGAGCGGCACCACAACGAGCCAGGGAACAAGCGCCGCCACCCGGCCGATTCCCCTGATGGTTCCGCTCGCTGCGCGAACGGGAGCGACCATCTGCGTCGCCCCGAGCCACGCGAAGTACAGAACGAAGGGGGTCAGACCGAAGATGTAGCGGCCGTCACGAAACGGTTGGGAGAGAATCATCCATGCGAGCGCCGGCACATGCACTGCGATCATCAATTCCGGGCCTCGCCGACGCGCGAACGCAACACCAACACCGCACACCGCAAGAACTGCGATTGACGAGACGAGAACGCGACCGACTCCGCCCGACCCGAACCATTCGATCTCGTTCGGACCAAGTTCCTTGAGGCCAATCTGCTCGGCGAACACGTCCCGGTACCACTCGAGATTGCCTCTCACCTGGCCGAAGCCGCCATCGTCGGATACCTGCTGTTCGAGGCTGGCCGGAAGGACCACATGGAACACCCCGGCAGCGAGTGCGAACGTCCAATAGGGCGCCGCGACATCGACGAGCCGCCGGCGAACCGGCCTCGAAGGCGTCGCATCGCCGTCGTCTCGGCCGCGCAGAGCGACCACATGCACGACAAGCATCGCGACGAGCAGCACCACGGTCTCTCGCCGTATCGAAAACGCCCATGTCACGAGGAGTCCCGCGACCACGAGAGGGGTTCGTGTCGACCGTGCGAAGTGACCCGCGGCACGACAATGCTCGACCCACAGCAGCGCCGCGACGGTCGCGGCGATCGCGGGAAGATCGGAGAGGATCGCACCGGTGGCCCGCACATACGACACCGAGAGAGCAATGACGACGGTGAGTGCCGTCGCCGGAAGCGTCCCGACGGACTTGGCAATCAGACGGCGGAATCCCCACAGGAACAACACCAACGAGCCGGCGGTGATCCACGAGAAGGCCGAATAGTCGATTCCTGCGACGAGATAGACAGGCGCAAGAAGAAGAGGAAGCCCCCAAGGGTAGACATACGGACTGAACGAATCGGTCCCAGAATTCTGCAGGGCATACCGCGTGTCGGCGATCACCTGGGGCACGTCGCCTCGCACGAGCGAGCGAGCTTGGTTGATGTAGAGAGAGAAGTCGTCGCCCCAGTCGTGTCCAGTCTCGAGGAACGATCTGTAGACGACGGCGACCGCAATCGCGGCGAGCACGGTGGCGACGCCTTTCCATGTCAGACAGCGCCGCACCACCGCGGTGAAACTACCAGTCGGTCGACCGACCGAGCCGACTTCGCACTGTGGGACAATTGCGTCATGCCCGACGATTCGATCGCCCTCGTCTCCCCCCTCCTTGGCACCGTGTCTGCGGTGCTGGTGACGCCGGGTGCACTCGTGCGTGCCGGCGACGAGGTGGCGATCATCGAGTCGATGAAGATGGAACACCCAGTCGCGACCCATGTCGCGGGCACCGTGACCGAGATACTCGTCGCCGTCGGCGACACGGTCACCGCCGACCAGGTGGTGGTGCGACTCGACACGGCGGGTGTCTCTGCGATCTCCGACGCGCCGTCGGTGTCCCCCGCCACGACGACCGAGGAGCGCCGGGATCTGGCGCGCTATCGGGAACGTCGCCGTCTCACCACCGACGAAGCCCGACCCGACGCCGTCGCCAAGCGGGCGGCGAAAGGACAGCGCACTGCCCGCGCGAACATCGCCGACCTCGTCGACGATGGTTCGTTCATCGAATACGGCTCGTTCGCGGTCGCGGCGCAGCGCCGTCGACGCGACCTGCACGACCTCATTGCCAACACCCCGGCCGACGGTCTCGTCGGCGGTCTCGCCACCGTCGGACGCGACGCATTCGGTGACGCCGCATCGCGCGTGGCAGTCGCCTCATACGACTACACGGTGCTCGCCGGCACGCAGGGCCAACTCAACCACCGCAAGAAGGACCGGCTCTTCGCCGTCACCGAAGAGTTGCGCCTTCCGTTCATTCTCTTCGCCGAGGGAGGCGGCGGGCGACCGGGCGACACCGATGCGATGGGTGTTGCCGGCCTCGACTGCATGGCCTTTGCACTGTTCGCGAACCTCTCGGGGCTCGTCCCTCTCGTCGGAATCGCCTCGGGGTACTGCTTCGCCGGAAATGCCGCGCTGCTCGGCTGCTGCGACGTCGTGATCGCAACCGAGAACTCGAACATCGGCATGGCCGGACCAGCAATGATCGAAGGCGGCGGGCTCGGATCGGTCGCCCCGACCGACATCGGACCGATTGACGTGCAGAGCAAGAACGGCGTCGTCGACGTGCGCGTCGCCGACGAGGAAGAGGCCGTGCGTGTAGCGAAGAAGTATCTGGCGTACTTCCAGGGCGACGTGAGCGGGTGGCGCCGCCACGACGACGCCGACCTGCGCGACCTCGTGCCCGAGCAGCGCACCCGGGTCTACGACGTTCGTCGCGTGATCGACACCCTCGCCGACCGCGACTCAGTTCTCGAGTTGCGCGCCGAGTTCGGTGTCGGCATCGTCACGGCGCTCGCCCGCATCGAGGGACGCCCCGTCGGCATCATCGCCAACAACCCCGCCCATCTCGGCGGAGCCATCGACTCCGACGCCGCCGACAAGGCGTCCCGCTTTGTTCAGCTGTGCGACGGATTCGAGATCCCGGTCGTCAGTCTCTGCGACACGCCGGGGTTCATGGTCGGACCAGACGCCGAGAAGCAGGCCCAGGTGCGCCATTTCGGGCGCATGTTCGTGACTGCGGCGAGCACCACCGTGCCGTGGGTGACGATCGTGCTGCGCAAGGGATACGGCCTCGGCGCACAGGCGATGGCCGGCGGAAGCTTCCACGGCAACACGATGACGGTCGCATGGCCGACGGGCGAGTTCGGCGGCATGGGGCTGGAGGGATCTGTGCGCCTCGGATACCGACGCGAACTCGACGCCGAACCAACCCCTGAAGCGCGCGCGGCCCTGGAGGAGAAACTGATCGCCGCCGCCTACGAGCGAGGCGGCGCACTGAACATGGCCAGTCACGTCGAGATCGACGACGTCATCGACCCGGCAGACACACGCTCACGCATCTCGGCAGTGATCGGGCGCACTCCGCACTGGAGCGCGCGCACCCACAAAAAACGCCCGATGATCGACGCCTGGTGACCGCCGGAACGGAGGCAGATCTCGCGCGCGTCAGAACGCGGCAAGAGCGGCCGTCAGTTCTGCGGCCAATGCCTCGTCGGTGACGGCACCGGTCGCGGCATCGATCTTCTCGTGCGCCTTGGCCACGCCCACCGACGACACCACGGTGCAGCCGAGCAGGCCGAACAACTTGCCGAGTTCCTCGATGCAGTGCGCACCGCCGCCAGGCCCTGGACCGGCCACGAGGATCATCGCCTTCTTGCCGAGGATCGAACCCTGCCCGAACGGCCGGGAGGCCCAGTCAATGACGTTCTTGGCGAGCGCCGAGTACGAGTGGTTGTACTCGGGCGAGGCCACGATGACTCCGTCGGCGGCGGCAACGGCGTCGCGCAGCGCCTGGATCGAGGCAGGCAGGGCGTCACCTTCGAGGTCCTGGTTGTAGAAGGGAATCTGATCGACGTCGAACACCTTCACCTCGACGCCTTCGGGGGCCAACGACCCCAGCGAGCGAAGAATGCGGGTGTTGAACGAGGCCTCGCGTGCGGAGCCGGTGAATCCGAGAAGAGTTGCCACAGACACGGAACGATACGGCTCGCCCGGGTCGTTCCCCCGTTCCGGCACCGAGACCCATGGCACCCATGTCCGCACATGTGGACTTCGTGCGCCGGGCTGGAACAATGGAGCGGTGACCATCTCTCCTCTCTTCGATCCGGCAGCGTGGCGCGAGGTGCCCGGCTTCGACTTCACCGACATCACGTACCACAGGGCGATCGACCAGGGCACGGTCCGCATCGCGTTCAACCGTCCCGAGGTGCGCAATGCATTCCGCCCGCACACCGTCGACGAGCTCTACCGTGCCCTCGACCACGCGCGCATGTCGACAGACGTGGGCTGCGTCCTTCTCACCGGCAACGGAC